>CALFZM010000302.1 GCA_937952235.1 uncultured Opitutia bacterium
ACGTCGTGGTGCTGACGCCCGGCGTCTACAACAGCGCCTACTTCGAGCACTGCTTTCTCGCGCGCCAGATGGGCATTCCGATCGTCGAGGGGCGCGACCTCGTGGTGCGCGACGCGCGCGTATACATGCGCACGACGGCCGGGCTCGTCGGCGTCGACGTCATTTATCGCCGGATCGACGACGATTTCCTCGATCCCACCGTCTTCCGGCCCGACTCCATGCTCGGGGTGCCGGGGCTCGTGAACGCCTACCGCGCGGGGAATGTCGCGCTGGCCAATTCCATCGGCACCGGCGTGGCCGACGACAAGGTCATCTACGCCTACGTGCCGAAGCTGATCAAATACTACCTCGGCGAGGATCCGATCCTGCCCAACGTGAACACCTACCTCGCGTCGGAGACCGACGACCGGAAGTTCATTCTCGAGAACATCGAGAAGCTGGTGGTGAAGTCCGCCAACGAGGCCGGCGGATACGGCATGCTCATCGGGCCCGCCTCGACCAAGGCGGAGTGCGAATCCTTCCGCGCGCAAGTGGCCGCGAATCCCCGCAACTTCATCGCCCAGGATCCCATCATGCTCTCCCGCTCGCCGACCTGGTGCGATGGCCAGCTCGAGGGCCGGCACATCGACCTGCGGCCGTACATCCTCTACGGAGAGAAGATCACCGTCACCCCCGGCGGCCTCACCCGCGTCGCGCTGCGCAAAGGATCGCTCGTGGTCAACTCATCCCAGGGCGGCGGCTCCAAGGACACCTGGGTGCTCCAGGGCGACGCGTGACGAACCGGGGAACGCGGGGCCCGCCCCGGCCTCCCCCCTGCAACTCAAAAACTCCCGGCATGCCTCCCTCCGCCAAGCCTCCCGCCGCCCCGACCCTGCTCCGCCCGCAGGCGACCGTCATGCTCTCGCGCGTGGCCCATTCGCTGTATTGGATGAGCCGCTACATCGAGCGGGCCGAGAACGTGGCGCGGCTGCTCGACGTGAACCTGCAGTTCCTCGCCGATTTCCAGGACGTCACGAAGCCCGACGAGAACGCCTGGAGTTCCCTGGTGCTGAGTTCCGGGCAGGCCGAGCTCTTCGGCAAGTACTACGAGACGGCCGACAGCCGCACGGTGACGGAGTTTCTCTCCTTCGACCTGCGCAATCCCGACTCCATCCTCGCCTGCGTCTACGCGGCCCGCGAGAACGCCCGCATGATCCGGGACCAGATCTCGCTCGAGATGTGGGAGACGATCAACGAGCTCTACCTGCTGCTCAAGGCCCAGAACACCGCGGCGGTCTGGGCCGCGGGCCCCCAGGAATTCTTCGCCAAGATCAACCGCGCCTCGCACCTCTACCAGGGCCTGACCGCCTCGACCT
Organism: uncultured Opitutia bacterium; assembly: GCA_937952235.1. Classification (GTDB taxonomy): domain Bacteria; phylum Verrucomicrobiota; class Verrucomicrobiia; order Opitutales; family Opitutaceae; genus ER46. Next base: position 1,356 of record CALFZM010000302.1, read on the forward strand.
ATTCGCGCAGCGAGGGCTGGGAGTTCATCGAATTCGGCAAGTACCTCGAGCGCGCGGACAAGACGACCCGCATCCTCGACGTCAAATACCACATCCTCCTGCCCAGCGCGACCGACGTCGGCGGCGCGCTCGACACGGCGCAGTGGCAGGCCGTGCTGCGCTCGGCCTCGGCCCTGGAGGCTTACCGGCGCTACCACGTGCGCGAGATCCTCGCGTGGAAGGCGGCCGAGTTTCTCATCTTCTCCGACTCCTTCCCGCGCTCGCTGCATTTCTGCGTCGGCCAGGTCGACGATTTCCTGCGCCGCATCCTCGGCGAGTCCGGCAGCCGGCCGCGCTCGCCCGCCGCCCGCGCCTCGCGCCGGCTCCTCGCGGACCTGCAGTCGCTCACCATCACCGACGTGCTCAACCAGGGACTGCACGAATTCCTGATCGACGTGCAGTCGACGCTCGCCGCGATCAGCGACGAGGTGGCCGCCGCCACGATGTTCTATCCCGCGGAATCGCTGCTCGAGGACCAGCAGCAGCAGCAGCAGCAGGCCCGGGCGACGGGCGAAGGCCCGAGCCGGGAAAACCCAACATACCGCGGCGCCGGGATGCCCCGACCGCGTTGAGTTCACCTTGGCGCGACGCGCCTTTTCCTTCTCCGCTTCCGCCTCCCGGTGGCGCCGCCACCGCGACCATGCACCTTCGAGTCCTGCACCGCACCACCTTCGTCTACGCCGGCAAGGCCCGCGACAGCTTCAACGAGGTCCGGCTCCAGCCGGTCAACGATGCCACGCAGCGTTGCGTGGACTTCCGGCTGCGCATCACGCCGGACGTGGAGCCGCGGGACTACGACGACTTCTACCACAACCGCGTGCACCACTTCGAGGTGATCCCGGACCACAGCCGCCTCATGATCGAGGCCGTCTCGCGCATCGAGACCGTGCCCCTCGACGCCCGGCCGCCGGTGCCGCGGGTACCGAGCGAGGACCTCGAGCGCTCCGCCGAGCGCGAGATGCTGGCGGAGTTCTACAACGGCTCCCACTACGTGCCGCTCGAGGTCGAGCTCTGGCGCGAAGCCCAGGACGCCCTCGCCGAGGGCCGCAGCGACGTGTGGAACGACGTCCGCCGCCTCGGCGAGCACGTCTACCGGCGCTTCGCGTACCGCCCGCACACGACCGGCGTGAACACGCGCGCGACCGACGTGCTCAAGCTCCGCATGGGCGTGTGCCAGGACTTCGCCCACGTGCTCCTCGGGCTCTGCCGGAGCGTCGGCATCCCCGCGCGGTACGTGAGCGGCTACTTCTTCAACAACACGCGCCGCCCGCGCGAGATCGAGGCCTCGCACGCCTGGATCGAGGCGTGGATCCCGGGCCACGGCTGGGCGGCGTATGATCCCACGCACGACCGCGTGGCGGACGACCGCTACGTCAAGGTCGCCGTGGGCCGCGACTATGCCGACATCCGGCCGGTCAACGGCACGTACCGCGGCGCACCGACGCGCGAGCTGAAGGTCAACGTCACGGTGCGCGAAGCGCGACCCGAGCCGGCCGGTGGCTGAGCGCGGCGGCGCTTCCCGGGTGCTTGCCGGCCACGCCCGTTCCTGATTCGCAGGACGTTCCTCCGCTTCCCACCCTGTGCGACTTCTCCTTCTCTGGGACATCGACGGCACGCTCATCGCCTCCGGCGGCGCCGGCATGCGCGCGCTCCAGCGGGCCCTGCGCACCGAGTTCGGCTGCGACGGATCGCTGGCCGACATCGATTTCGCCGGCCGGACCGACACCTGGATCATGCGCGCGGTCTTCCGCAAATTCGGCCTGCCCGAGACCGCCGACACCTTCGAACGCTTCTTCGCCGCCTACGTGGCCGCGCTGCCCGCGGAACTCAACCCTCCCCACGCGCGCGTCCTGCCCGGCATCCGGGAGCTCCTCCGCGCGGTCGCGGCGAGGGGTGACATTGCGCAGGGGCTCCTGACCGGCAACCGCCGGGCCGGCGCGCAGGTGAAACTGGCCTACCACGGGCTCTGGGAACCGTTCGCCTTCGGGGCGTTCGCCGACGACAGCGAGCACCGCAACGAACTTGGCCCGCACGCCGTCCGCCGCGCGCGCGAGCACCACGGGGTGGAGTTTTCCGTCGACCGGGTCTGGGTGATCGGCGACACGCCGCACGACATCGCCTGCGGCCGTGCCCTCGGCGCGCGCACCCTCGCCGTCGGCACGGGCGGCGCGACCCTCGACGTGCTCCGGGCGCACCGGCCCGATGCGGTGCTCGCCGATCTTGCCGATGCCGACGCTTTCTGGAAGCTCCTCGGCTGACCGTTTCCCTCCGCATGAAACATTTCTCGATCGCCATCGGTTCCGACCACGCCGGCTTCGCCTACAAGGAGGCGATCAAGGCCATGCTGCTCGCGGAGGGGCACACCGTGCGGGACTTCGGCACGCACTCGGACGCCGCGTGCGACTACCCCGATTTCATCCGGCCCGTCGCCCAGGCGGTGGCCCGCGGCGAATTCGAACGCGGGATCGTGCTCGGCGGCTCCGGCAACGGCGAAGCCATCGTCGCCAACCGCGTGCGCGGCGTGCGCTGCGGGCTCTGCTGGAACGAGCAGGTCGCGGTCTGGAACCGCTCCCACAACGACGGCAACGTCCTTTCCCTCGGCCAGCGCACCGTCAGCGAAGCCGAGGCGCTCGCCATCACCCGCGTCTGGCTGGCCACCGGCTTCGAAGGCGGCCGGCACGAGGCCCGCATTCGGAAGATCGACGCGGCTTGAGTCGCCGCGGACGGCAGGTCCCGGCCCGGTCGGGCACGGCCGCTTGCGCTTCCGGCGCGCACCCATTCATTGCGCGGCACGTCTGACTTGCAACGACATGCCTCGCTCCCAACTCCCGCGCCTTTCCTATCAGCACGTGTTCGAACCGGGCACCGACCCGGTCGCGCCGCCGCTGCTGCTCCTGCACGGGACCGGAGGCTCCGAGCACGATCTCCTGCGCCTCGGTCGGGCGATCTCGCCGGGATCCGCGCTGCTGAGCCCTCGCGGCGACGTCAGCGAGGGCGGCGCGGCGCGTTTCTTCGCGCGCCTCGCGGAAGGCGTGTTCGATCCGCAGGAGGTGTCGCGACGCACCCACGCCCTCGCGGATTTCGTCCTGGCGGCCGCCGCCCATTACAAGTTCGAAGCCGCCCGGCTGGTCGCGCTCGGCTTCTCGAATGGGGCCAACATCGCCGCCACGCTCCTGTTGCTGCGCCCCGAATCGCTGGGCGGCGGCATTCTCCTCCGCCCCATGGTCGTGCTCGACCAGCCGGCGGCCCCGGGGTCGCTCGCGGGCAAGCGCGTCCTGCTCTGCAACGGCACCACCGATCCGCTCGTACCGCCGGATCACCCGCCCCGGCTCGCGGCCCTGCTCCGGGGCGGAGGCGCCGAGGTGAAGATCGAGCTGCTGCCGGCCAGCCACGCGCTCACGCCGCAGGACGTCGCCGCCGCCCAATCCTGGCTCGCCCGCTGATTCCGCCCCTCCCCGATCGCGCATGAAACTCACCTATCTCGGCCACTCCTGTTTCTTCGTCGAAACCGCGCGCGCCCGGCTGCTGATCGATCCCTACCTCACCGGCAACCCGGCCGCGGCCAAACCCGCCGCCGAGGTGACGTGCGACTACATCCTGGTGTCGCACGGACACGACGACCACACGGCCGACGCGCTCGAGATCGCCCGCCGCTGCGACGCGACGATCGTGGCCAACTTCGAGATCGCGGAATACTTCGCGGCCAAAGGAGCGAAGACCCACGGCATGAATCCGGGCGGCGGCTTCAATTTCCCGTTCGGTCGCGTGAAGCTCACCCTCGCCCACCACAGCTCGAGCGCGGAGGCCGGGCTCCATCCGATCTACCTGGGCAGCCCGTGCGGCATCCTCGTCCAGGCTGACGGTCGGACGCTCTACCACGCCGGCGACACCGCCCTGTTCCTGGACATGCAGTTGATCGGCCGGGGCGGGATCGACGTGGCGCTGCTGCCCATCGGCGACAACTTCACCATGGGGCCCGACGACGCGCTGGTCGCCCTGGACTTCCTGCGACCGAAAATCGCCGTGCCGATGCACTACAACACCTGGCCGCCGATCGCGCAGGACGCCGCGGCCTTCGCTGCTCGTGCCGCCACGGCCCGCCACACCGTGAGCCCCCTCAAGCCGGGCGAGTCGCTCTCGCTCTGAGCCGGACGCATGCCGTTGGACTTCAAAGCAGCCCTGTGAACGGCCGCACTAAAAGGTGGAGCGGCTTGTCCTCAAGCCGCTGCGCACCGGTCCGTCGCACGTCAGCCGCCTGAGGACAGGCGGCTCCACCTTAACTGCCTGAGTCCGGCTGAGCGGACGTATGCCGTTGGACTTCAAAGCAGCCCTGTGTACGGCCGCACTGAAAAGTGGAGCGGGCTTGTCCTCGAGCCGCTGCGCACCGGTCCGTCGCACGTCAGCCGCCTGGCGACAGGCGGCTCCACCTGGAGAGGATCACCGCAGGCCGTGCGCCTTCAGCCAGGCGGCGGTCTGGTCGGGAAAATCGGTGAACACGCCGTCGACCCTGAGTTCGCGAAACAGCGCCGCGTGCAGGGCGTCGAGCGACGGACACGCCTTGGGCAGGTCGTCCGCGCGGACCGTGTACGGATGCAGGGCGAGTTTCTCCGCCTGCACGAGACGGGCCAGCGGCGTAAGCCGCGCGCTCGACTCTCCCGCCGTCCAGGACACCAGGCGCCCGAGCGACGGGCCGATGCCGTCGGCGACGCGCGCGAGTTCCCGCAGGCCGGAGGCGGTGCAGAGCTGGTCGTAATCGGTGCCGTCCTCCCCTTTCCGCCCCCCGCCCACGAGCATGACCAGCCGGCCCTGCCAGCCGAGTTCCCCGCGCAGCCGCCGCACCTCGGTGAGTTCGAAGCACTGCAGGAAACACGGATCCGCCTTCGTCGCGTAGCCGTAGCGCGCGAGAATCGGCAGCACGACCCGGCTGAGATCGCGGCCCTGCTGCCGGTGCCAGGCGGGTTGCTTCAATTCCGGATAAATCCCGGCCTTCCGGCCCGTGGCTTCGTTGAGCCCCTGGATGAGCTGCAGTTCCTCCTCGAGCGTCGAAATCAGGAACGCGGATTTCCCGAGCGGGAACCGCCGCGGATAGACGCGCTCGCCGGTCTTCACGTTGAACCGCTCCGTGGCGCGCAACTGCTTCATCTCCGCCACGGTAAAATCGAGCGCGTAGTAGCGTCCGTCCGCCCGCTTCCGGTCCGGGAACCGCTGTGCGACGTCCGTGGTGGTGTCGAGATGGATGTCGTGCAGCACGACCGGCACGTCGTCCTTCGACAGCACGAGGTCCTGCTCGATGTAGTCCGCCCCGAGCGCGTGCGCGTAGGCCTTCGCCTCGAGGGTGTGCTCCGGCAGGTAGCCGCTCGCACCGCGGTGCGCGATCACCAGCGGCGCCGGCGTCGCGGCAAAGGCGGTGGAAACGAGGAGCGGCACGAGGGGAAGGAAGCGTTTCATGGCGGGGAATTCGGCGGCCGCACGCGGCAGCGGCGCGGCGGTCTATCCGCCAGCGGCGTGAGGTGCGGGATCAGGACGATTTCGTCACGCTCGTGGTGCGGTGTTTGAGGGTGAGCGCGCTGAACGCCATCGTGAGCAGGCAGCACACGATCATGGTGCCGAAGACGCCGCTCCAGCCCCAGCGATCGGCGATCCAGCCGACGCCCGTGCCGGCGATCGCCGACCCGAACACGTAGCCGAAGAAACCCGTGAAGCCCGCCGCAGTCCCGGCCGCCTTCTTCGGCACGAGGTCGAGGGCGTGGAGGCCGATGATCATGATCGGGCCATAGACGAAGAACCCGATCGCGATCAGTGCCGCCATGTCGATCCACAGGGGACCTTTGCCGTTGAGCCCGTACACGATCAGCCCGGCCAGCGTCAGCAGCATGAACAGGATCGTCGCCGGCGCGCGGCTGCCCTTGAAGACCCTGTCGGAGATCCAGCCGCACAGGATCGTGCCCGGGATGCCGGCGAACTCGAACGCCGCCCACGCGTAGCTGGATTCCTTGAACGAAAACCCCTTCGCGGTCTGAAGGTAAGTCGGGATCCAGTCCACGACGCCATACCGCACGAAGTAGACGAAGGCGTTCGCCACCGCGATCGCCCAGAGGAACTTGTTGTTGAGGACGTGCCCCAGGAAGATCTCCTTGAACGTCATCGTCCGCTCATGCGCCTCGGAGTACTCGGGCGGGTAGTCGTTCTTGTACGCCTCGATCGGCGGCAGGCCGCAGCTCTGCGGCGTGTCCCGCAAGAGGACCGCGATCAGGATCGCGATGAGCCCGGCGACGGCGGCCGGGACATAGAACTTCGCGCCCCAGTCGTGAAAGAGCAGGACTCCCAGCAGGGCGAGCTTGGCCACGAGCCCGCCCCCGATGTTGTGGGCGACGTTCCAGACGGAGACGGTGACGCCGCGCTCCCGCGTGCTCCACCAGTGCACCATCGTCTTGCCGCACGGCGGCCAGCCCATGCCGTTGAACCAGCCGTTGAGCGTCTGCAGCGCGACGATCGCCCAGAGCGAGCCGTAGAGTGCGGGGAAGGTGCCGAACGAGGCCGTCACGCCCGCCGTGAGCAGGAGCCCGAGCGTCATGAACCAGCGCGGATTGCTGCGATCCGACACGGAGCCCATGATGAATTTCGAGACTCCGTACGCCACCGACAGGCCCGTCAGCGCCCAGCCCAACTCCGCTTTCGAATAGTGCGGGTGCTCCTTGAGGATGTCCGGCAGCGCCAGGGCGAAGTTTTTCCGGACGAGGTAGAACGCCGCGTACCCGACGAAGATCCCCGCGAAGACCTGCCAGCGCAGCCGGCGGTATTCGCGATCGACGCGTTCGGGCGGCACGGCCGGGGCCGCCGCCGCGGGTTTCAGGAGCGACAGCATGGGCTTCAGGCCACGGGGCGGAGCAGCCTCACGGGCGCAACTGCTCCCGCAGCCAGGCCGGGCGGTCGGTCGTGATGCTGACGACGCCGAGGTCGCGCCAGCGCCGCGCGACCGCCGCGTCGTTCACCGTCCAGACATGGAGCTCCAGGCCCGCGGCGCGGATCGCCTGCACGTCAGACGGCGTGAGCGGCCAGGTGTGCTGCAGGTCCAGCCCCGCCAGCCTGGCGGCGGTCGCGGCGCGGATCATCTCCGCCACCGTCGGGGGCGGCTTGGCGCCGGGCGCGCGCTTGGCGTCGGGCGCCGGATGGCCCACGAGCCAGAGCGTCTTGAGCGAGGGCAACTGCTTCCTGACCTCGACGAGCGAGTCGTAGTTGAAGCTGATGACGGTGATGTTGCGCTCGCTGGCTCCGGTGGCCGCGAAGACGCGCTTCAGTTCGGGCACGATTTCGGGGCCGACCTTGATTTCGACCAGCAGCCGTTTGCCGGCGGGGATCGAGGCGATCTGGTCCTCGAGCAACGGCACCTTCTCGCCCTTGAACTGCGGCGCCTTCCAGCTGCCGGCGTCGAGCGCGCGCGCCTCGGCCTGGGTGAGGTCGGCGATGGGCACATCGCGGCCGCCGGTACGTTTCGCCGTCTTGTCGTGAAACACGATGATCTTCCCGTCCCGGCCGAGATAGATGTCGGTCTCCACCGCGTCCGCCCCCTGTTCCCACGCCAGGCGGGTGGCGGCCAGGGTGTTCTCCGGCGCGTCGTACGAGGCGCCGCGGTGGGCGACGATCTCGACGGCGACGACCGGGAGCGTCGCGAAGGCCGCGAGGATCAGGGCGGGGAGGCGCATGAGCATGGGGCGGAGGAGGCGGAAAAAACGCCGACCACGGATCACACGGAAATCACGGCGGAGGAAAGCCCAAAACCTTCACCGCCGTCCGCGGGCCAGGAAGCACGGCATCTCGGCCGGCCGCCCGTCCCCGTTTCGTCCGTATGCGCGGTCCGGAGCACTCAGAAGCGCTTGGAGATTTCCATCGTGAACTGGCGGCCGCGAACGTTGAACGAACCCGGCTGGTAGCCATACTGCTCGTCGGCGAGCGCGGGCTCCGTATCGAAGACGTTGTTGATCCCGCCGCGGAGCGTCACGCCCCGCAGCCAGCGCTGACTCCCGCGCTCGAAGCGATAGGAGAGCCACGCGTTGTGGTTGATCTGCGGATCGACGCGCAGCAGGTAGCGGGTGATGCCGTTGTCGTTGAAGACCTGGATGTACTCGGGCTGGCCGAGCACCTCGTAGATCTGGAGCGTGGTCGCGGCCGAGGTGTCGACGAACGAGCCGAAATAGCTGGCGAACCAGCCCGCGGAAACCGGTCCCTGGCGCCACGAGACCGAGGCGTTGGCGCGCCACTTGGTGCGGCCGTTGCGCCCGAGTTCATCGAGCGTGGGCGAGAGTTCGTCCGCCTGCGAACGACGCATCACGTAATGCGTGGCCTCACCATTGAAGGTGAAGGTGCCCAGGCGGGTGCGGGGCGTGCGGTACTGCACGCCGAACTCGTAGCCCTGGATGTCGCGCCCGGAGAGGTTGAGGTAATCGTCGATCACGCTCACCACCTCGCCGACCGGCGCGCGGGGCAGCGTCTGGCCGGGCCGCGCGTTGTAGGCGGCGAACGCCTGGCGGTCCTCGGCGCTGACGGGTTTGCGCGTCACCTTGGTGTTGCCGCGGTAGTTCGCGGTGCCCGAGCCGAGGTCGATCTGCGCGAGCGGCGTGCCCTTGGCCAGCTCGGCCTGCATCGCGAGATCCAGCAGCACCTCGTCGCGGTCGATCGCCGCGGCGGCGCCGACGTTCTCGATCACCTTGTTCTGGTTGAGGTGGAAATAATCGAAGGTGAATGACAGGCCGCGCACCTTGGGCACCTCGAGCACGAAACCGGCGACCCAGGTGCGGGCCTCCTCGGGCTCGAGGCTCTGGTTGCCCTGGCGGAACGTCGTCCGCTGCGCGGTGCCGTCGGACGGCAGGCCCGTCACCTCGAAGCGATACGGATCGTCGGCGCCGATCTGCCGCCGCAGCGGCGTGATGTTGGTCTGGACGAGATTCGGCGCCCGGAACGACTCGGCCATGGAGCCGCGCAGCTTCAGCCAGGGCGCCGGCTTCCAGACGAGGCTGGCCTTCGGCTTCAGCGTGTCGCCGAAGATGGAGAAATTCTCGTAACGCGCCGCGAGCGTCAGCTCCAGCGCGTCGACCAGCGGCAGCCGGTTTTCGCGGGTGACAAACGGCAGCGCGGTCTCGAGGAAGCCCGCGTAGATCGTCTGGTGGGCGTCGATCGGCACATTGCCGGAGAGCGCCAGGAAGTCGTTGTCGCCTTCGCGCAGCAGCGGGAACTGGCTGCCCGAACCCGGCGGATTGACGCCCACGAATGCCGCGCGCTTGTCGGAGTACTCCTCGTAACGCACCTCGGTACCGGTCGCGACGCCCATGCGCCCGCCGCCGAACGGGAGCCGCCAGAGTTCGCCGCTGGCCTTGGCGTCCCACAGGTAGAGGCCGGTGCGCCCCATGCGGTCCTCGTCGTCGTAGAGCGGGTTCAACACCGACTCGGGATTGCGGAAGATCTGGTCGGCCACGATCTGGTTGTTCTGCACCCGGAACGTGACCGGGAAGGGATTGAACGCGGTCGCATCGGTGCGGTTCAGCGCGGCGCGCAGGCGCGATTCGCGGACCTGGAAGTGTTCGTGCTCGTGCGACTGCGCGCCCGAGGCGACGAACGCCGACTCCCATTCCCAGGAGCCACCGAGCTTGCCCTTGAGCCCGCCGAGCACGCGCCAGGCGTAGCTGCGGACCTCGGTCACGCGCGGCTTGAAGCCGCTGGGGATCGTGTCGTTCTGCCCGGGCGAGACGCCGGTCCAGATCGAGACGTCGGCTGGCTCGCCCACGAGCCGGGGCGTGCCGTCGGCATTGGGCGCGCCGGTGGGATGATAGAAGCGGACGCCGAAGGGATTCCACGGATTGGCGGCCGGGACGTAGATGCCCTGGTCGTCGGTGTTCTTCGCGTTCACCGGCTCGCGGCCGGTCCGGCTGTAGGCGCGGTAGAAGAGCAGGTCGCCGAACGCCGAGATCCGGTCGTTGAGCGGCCGGTCGACAAAGGTCGCGAACTGCACCCGGTCGGTGGCCGGGATGAGCATCTTCCACTTGTTCCAGTTCGAGAACGTGAGGTTCTCCGCGTTGTCGAGGTTGGCCGAAGGGGCGGTCTGCTTGAAGTTCACGCCGCCGGCGGCGGTCGGGATCAGGTAGAACATGCCGTCGGCGGCCATCGTCGCCACGCCGGCGGGCGGCGTCGTGCTCGTGCTGATACCCGTGTTGCCCTGGGGCCGGGACCCGACGAAGGTGAGGAAATCGGGCTGGATGCGGCCCCGCTGCCACTGGCCCCACTGGTTCACCGCGTTGGCGTTGCGGAAATCGTTGTCGCGCGCGATCGTCGCGCCGGTGCGCGGATCGGTGAGCGGCAGGCCGTTCCAGGGCGCGGGCAGCGCGCGGCTCTGGCGCAGGTCCGAGTTCCGGGACCAGCTCCGGTCGGAGGCCGCGAGCGCATCGCGATGGAAGTAGTCGAGCGACACCGACACATGCGTGCGGCCGAACTTGCGGCCCTCGAAGATCGTCGCGCCGAACTCGTTGGCTCCGCCGTGCTGGGTCATCGACCCCTTGAGCGTCACGCCCCGGCCGACGTAGGTGCGCGAGACGAGGTTGTTGATCACGCCCGCGGCGGCGTCGGCGCCGTAGATGGCCGAGGCGCCGTCCCGCAGGATCTCCACGCGGTCGACCATCGCGCGCGGGATCGTGTTGATGTTGACCGCGAGCGATGGCACGCCGTTCTCCGCCATCGAAATCGGATGCGGCGCCATCCGGCGGCCGTTGAGCAGCGTGAGCGTGCTGCCCGAACCGATGCCGCGCAGGTCGACCGAGGCGACGTCGCCGCGCGCGAGCTGGGGGCCGTTGTTCAGTTCCGTGATCGCGGAAATCTCCGCGGCACCGAGCGTCTCGAACAGCTCGGCCATCGTCGCCGCGCCACGGGCGTCGAGCTCCGACCGCTCGATCACCGTCAGCGGCAGCGCCGTCTCGGTGTCGATGCGGCGGATGTTGGTGCCCGTGACGGTGAAGGCCTCGAGCCGGACGGTTTCATCGGTACCGGGGGCGGGGGCGGGCGGCACCGTCTGGGCGGCGGCCGCCCCGGCGAGCACGGCGGCGGCGAGGAGGGTCGGTAGGGTTCGCATGGTCGGGTTTTGACCTCAGGGGTGAAATTTCGACCGCCGCAATGCGAGTGAAAAATTTATGCGACTATTTATTTGCCCGGGCCATGGCGCTCCGTCACACGAAAGTAACCCCGCCCCATGCCCCGCCACGCCCAGTACTCGGACGATCTGCTGCGGATGGCCGCGACGCTCTACCACGTCGACGGACTCGGACAGAACGAGGTCGCCAACCTCGTGCGCGTTTCCCAGACGAAGGTGTCGCGCCTGCTGGCGATCGCGCTCGAGCGCGGGATCGTGAGGATCTCGGTCGAGCAGTACGACCCGCGCGACCCCGGCCTGGAGAGCCGGCTGTGCGCCCGGTTCGGCCTGCGGGCGGCGGCGGTGATCAAGACGGCTGCGCACGCGACGCCGGAGGCCGCGCGCCAGACGGTCGGACATTTCGGCGCCCCCTTCGTCGCGGCGCTGCTGCCGCAGAGCGGCGTCGTCGCCCTCGGGGGCGGCCGCAGCGTGGCGGAGGTCGTGCAGCGGTTGCGGCGGGGGCTGCCCCGACGCCTGACCGTCGTGCAGGCGATGGGCAGCATCGCCTCGACGCTCTCGCCGGTGGACGCCCTCGAGCAGGGTCGGGCGCTGGTGAACCTGTGGGGCGGCGAGTTCCTCACGCTGAGCACCCCGGCGTTCGCGCCGGACCGGCGGACGCGCGACTCCTTCCTCGGTTCCGAGCAGATCCGCTCCGTCTTCCAGCGGCTGCGGCAGGCCGACGCGGCGCTGGTGGGCGTGGGGCCGCTCGAACAGACCGTGTATCTCGAGCGCGGCGTGTTCAACGCCGCCGATGTCGCGCACCTCCGGTCCTGCGGCGCCGTGGGCGAGATCTGCGGCCGCTTCTTCCACGCGCAGGGGCGCGAGTGCGTCTCCCGCTGGCGCCACCGGGCGATCAGCATCGAGCTCGACCACCTGCGCCGGATCCCGTGCGTCATCGGCGTGGCGGCCGGCGCCGACCGCGCGCCGGCCGTCGCCGCCGCGCTGCGGGGCGGCTGGCTCAAGGCGCTGCTGACGGATCAACGTGCCGCGGAGGCGCTGCTGGCGATGCCGGCGACGCGGGGCGGCTGACGCCGCGGGGCGTCAGCCTTTCTTCTTCTTCTTTTTCCCTGGTGCGGGCTCGCCCGCCTTCACCTGCGGACGCCCTTCCGGCTGCGCGGCGAGCAGCGCGCGGAGCCGGTCCGCCACCTCCGGCTGCGCCGCGGCGAGATTCTTCCGCTCGAGCGGATCGGCGACGTAGTCGTACAACTCGAGCTCCGCCGTCTCCGGCGCCGCACCCGGCGCCTTCCATTCGACGAGCCGGTGGCGGTCGGTGCGCACCGAGCGGCCGAGCACCGCGCCGACGCCCGGACGCGTGCGGGGGTAGACATGGAACACCGCCTCCTTGGTCGGCGCAGCGCCGTCGCGCACCGCGGCGGCGAAGCTGCGCCCGTCCAGCGCCTGCGGCACGCGCGGCGCCGGCAGGCCCGCGAGCTCGACCAGAGTCGGGAATAGGTCGACGGACTCCACCAGCCCGCGATGGCCGACGCCGCGCGCCGCGCCCGGGGCCGAGACGATCAGCGGAATGCGCGTCGCCTCCTCGTAGTTGGAGTGCTTGCACCACTGGCCATGGTCGCCGAGGTGCCAGCCATGGTCGCCCCAGAGCACGACGATGGTGTTGCGCGTGAGCTCGAGCCGGTCGAGTTCGTCGAGGACACGGCCGAGCTGGGCGTCCATGTAACTGACCGCGGCGTGATACCCGTGGATCAATTCACGCTGTTGCGCGGGACTGAGCGCGCCGCTGGGCGGGATGTCGGTGTAGGCCCGCAGTTCGCCCCACGAGGTGGGGGCATAGGGGGGCGCGCCCTCCGGCGGAGCCTGCACCGGCGCGAGCGCGAACGCGTTGCGGTCATAGAGGTCCCAGTACTTGCGCGGCGCGCAGAACGGCAGATGCGGTTTCACGAAGCCGACCGCGAGGAAAAAGGGCTCGCCCGGCCGCGCCTTGGCCGCCCTCAGCCGGGCGATCGCCTCGCTCGCAATCTTGCCGTCGGCATAGGCGTCGTCGGCGACGTCGCCGACTTCCACCGCGGGACCCTTGACTCCAGCCGGCTGGTAGCCGGCATCGCCCGGCTCGCCCGTCGCGCGGGCGCCCGGCCCCCGGGGATCGTCCTGGGCCTTGCGGGCCTGCGCGGCGAGGCTCGCTTGCGCGACGTACGTGCCTCCGCCCGGAACCCAGTGCGGCACGCTCCAGGAGGCGGCGTCCTCGCGGTTGCCGTGGCCGCGATGCATGATCTTGCCGAGCGACTCGGCGCGCCACCCCTGCTGCTGGAAATACTGCGCGACCGTCACGGCGTCGGGCGCGGCCAGGCGGAAGTTCGTCGCGAGGTCGTAGATGCCGAGCGAGGTCGAGCGCAGCCCGGTCATGAGCGCGTTGCGCGACGGCGCGCAGACGGCCTGGTTGCAGTACGCTCGATCGAACCGGACGCCGCGCGCCGCCAGCCGGTCGATCTGCGGGCTCCGCACGAGCGGTGCGCCATAGGTCCCGAGCAGGGGCTTGAGGTCGTCGACGCACACGAGCAGCACATTGGGCCGAGCGGCGTCCGCCGCGAACGCGCGACCGGCGCAGAGCAGCCCGGCCAGCAGGACAACGAGAGGGGATTTCATCGTTCTCCCGCACGACGCCGCACGAGAGCGCGGGCGTCAAAGCGATTCCCGCGGCGGGCGGGGCAATCTCTCGCTTGCCCGCGCCCGGACCGGCCCTCACCTTCCGCGTTCAGTTCATGGCCCTTCCCACTCCTCCCGGCATTCTGGCCGCCCGCAACCTGCGGGCGGCCGAACTCGAGCAGGCGCCCGCCGAGGCCCTTCTGCGCATCTACGCGTGGATGCACCTCGCCCGGACCTCCGACAACCGGATCCTCGAACTTTTCCGGCAGGGGCTGATCCGCGGTACCGTCACCGGCGGCCAGGGCAACGAGGCGATGATCGTGCCGCTGGCGCTGCTGGCGGACAAGGCGGCCGACGTCGTGTCGTTCACCCACCGCGACGCCGGCGGGCACCTCATCTGGAGCGGCGACCTGGTGACGCACCTCAACCAGTACTTCGCCAACGCCGGCAGCCCGACCAAGGCGCGGGAGGGCAACATCCACCACGGCGACCCGGCCAACCGCTCCCTGCCGATGATCAGCCACCTGGGCGCGATGCTTTCGGTCGTGGCAGGCACGACGGACTCGCAGCGCCGCCGGGGAAAGCCGGCGGTGGGTTTCGCGTTTTTCGGGGACGGCGGCTCGAGCACGGGCGACGTGCACGAGACGATGAACCTGGCCTCGCTGCTCTCCCTGCCGGTCCTGTTCGTGATCGAGAACAACCGCTACGCCTACTCGACGCCGACGAGCGAGCAGTTCGCGGCGGGCACGGAACTCTGGCGGCGCGCCGCCGGCTACGGGATCGAGAGCTTCGCGCTCGACTGCACGCGCGACGTGGCCCACGTCACCCGCACCCTCGAGTCCGCCATCGAAAAGGTGCGGGCCACGTCGCGGCCCATGCTGGTCGAGGCCCGCGTGCTCCGGCTCCGCGGCCACGCGGCGTACGACCCGTGCGACTACCTGCAGCCCGGGGAAAACGACGCGTTCCTCGCAGAGGATCCCGTGCCTCGAGTCCGGGCCGAGGTGATCGCGGCCGCCGGTGCGGCGCGCGTCGAGGCGGTCGAGGCGGAGCTCAACGCCTATCTCGAGGCGTGCATCAAGGTCGCGCTGGCCACGCCCCGGCCCGATCCCGCGGGGATGGAGGCGGAGGTATTCGCGCCGGTCGCGCCGCCGCTGCCCTGGCGTCCCGAACCCGCGGTCCCCGCCGCGCTCAATCTCGCCCAGGCGCTCAACCTCGGCCTGCGCAAGATCCTCGCCGAGCGTCCGGAGGCGCTGGTCCTCGGCCAGGACATCGGCACCTATGGCGGCGCGTTCAAGGTCACGGAGCACCTCCTGCGCGACTTCGGCCGTCCCCGCGTCCTGAATACGCCGCTCGCCGAAAGCGCCTGCACCGGCTATGCGATCGGCCTCGCCGTCAACGGCCACCGGCCCATCGAGGAGTTTCAGTTCGCCGATTTCGCCACCGAGGCCGTCACGCAGATCGCGCTCAATGCCGGCACGATGCACTTTCGCTCCGGCGCGGCGTGCCCCCTGGTGCTGCGCCTGCCCTGCGGCGGCGGCCTCACGTTCGGCTCCTTCCACTCCCAGGAGCTCGAGTCGCTCTTCCTCTCGATGCCGGGGCTCAAGGGGCTTTATCCGAGCACGCCGCAGGACGCGTTCAACGCGCTGCTGGCCGCCTTCGAGGACAACAATCCCGTCCTGCTCTTCGAGCACAAGGCACTCTACCGCCGCGGCCGCGCCCCGGTCGCGTGGGACCCGAATTACCGCGACGTCTGGCAGCCGCGGCACGTCCGCGCCGGCGACTTCGCGACCTTCGTCACTTATGGCGAGATGGTGCACCTTGCCGAGGAGGCCGCCTCCTACTTCGCCAGCGAATACGACCTGGCCTTCGACCTGTTCGACCTGCGCGCCCTCGCGCCGCTCCGGCTCGAGGCCATCGAGGCGTCGCTGATCCGGACCGGGCGGCTGGTGGTGCTGCACGAAGGGCGCAGCACCCACGGCTTCGGCGCCGAGCTCGTGGCCCGTCTCACGGAACGGCAGTTCGCCGCGTTGAAGGCCCCGCCGCTGCGCCTCGCGGCGCTCGACCTGCCGGTGCCATTCGCTCCGGAACTCGAACAGGTGCACCGTCCGACGCGCGAGAAGGTGATCGACCGCCTCGCGGCCTGGATCGGCTGATCCGCCGCCCGCTTCCGCCTTCCCGCCCTGCTCCGCGATGCCTGCCGCCCCTTCCCGCCGCGCCGCCCGCCGCCGCCTTCGCGCGGCCGACTGGGGCGCCATCCGGCTGTTCGCGATGGACGTCGACGGCGTGCTCACCGACGGCACGGTGCTGGTCTCGTCCGACGGCACGGAGGCCAAGGCGTTCTCCATCCTCGACGGCTACGGTCTGCGCGAGCTCGCGCGCGCCGGCATCGTCACGGCATGGATCAGCGGCCGGCCATCCGCGGCGACGAGTCGCCGCGCGGCGGAGCTGGAGATCCCGCACCTCGTCATGGGGCGCAACGACAAGCTCGCAGTCCTCCGGGATCTCGCCCGCGACCTCGCGCTGGAACCCGCCCACTGCGCGTACATGGGTGACGACGTGATCGACGTGCCGGCCCTCGCGTGGGCCGGGATCGGGATCGCGCCGCCGGACGCGGTCGGAGCGGCGCTGGCCGCGGCCGCGTGGGTGACCCGCCGGCGCGGCGGCCATGGCGCCGTGCGCGACGTCTGCGACCGTCTGCTCGAGCGCTCCCCAACGCGGACCGGGACCCAAACGCGTTCGCACCGGTCCAAGGAGCGTCCCTCCGCATGAATCCGCTCCACCGCCGCTGGCCCCGCCTGCTCGCGCTCCTCCCCTGCCTCCTGCTGCCGGGCGGCGAAGCCGCGGCCCCGGCCACCCCCGCCCCGCTCCCTGCCCCCGCGCCCGCGGAAAACTGGGTGCTGCCGATCTTCACCGACAAGGAGGGATACCGCTCGATGACACTGCGCGGCACCGAGGTGCGGCCCCGGGGGCGGGACATTGAGGTGACGGACCTCAACATCACCGTCTTCTCCGGCGATGCCGCGGCGCGGGTCGACAGCATCCTCCTCAGCGCGTCGGCCGTGTTTTATCCCAAGGAAAACCGGGCGGCGGGCGAGAAGTCGGTGCGGTTCATCCGCGACGATTTCGAAGTGACGGGCGTCGGCTGGAACTACGAGCACGCCGCGAGAAAAGTTTCGCTCCAGTCCAAGGTGCGCGTCACGTTCCGCACGCCCCTGAATGACATCCTGAAATGATCCTGCGCCGCGCGTCCGCCTGCCTGTTTTTCCTGTGCCTGTCGCTGCGCGCGCCGGGAGCGCAGCCGGCGCCGGCCGCGGGCGTGCCGGCGATGCCGCTGGTTCCGACGGTGATTGAGAGCGGGGCGGCGGAAATGGTGAGCTCCGAGACGGAGACCCGGTTCACGTTCACCGGCGGGGTGAAGGTGACGGGCACGAATCTCCTCATGACGTGCGATTTCCTCGAGGTGATCGCCCTGCGCGCGAAGGAGAACCCGAAGGACGATCCCCGGACCAGGGAGGCGAAGGAGCGCGACAGCGGTTCGCCCTTCGCCAATCCGGAGAATTTCAAATCGCTGATCGCGACCGGCAACGTCCGGATCGTGCAGAGCGACCGCGAGGCGCTCTGCGCCCGTGCCGAGGTGCTGCCGGGCGACAACAAGGTGATCCTCACCGGCGATCCCCGCGTGCGCAGCACCGACGGATCCTACCAGGCTTCCGGGGCGGTGATGGAATTGCGCCGCGGCGAACGCACGGCGCGCATCCTCGGCGATGGCAACCAGCGGCCGCAGTTCATCCTCCCGCCCCTGAAGGACCTGGGGTACGAGAAGGAAAAGGAGAAGGAGAAGAAGCCGGCCCCGCCACCCGCGGCGGGGACCGACCCCGCGGCTACACCGGTGGCACCCCCGCCGATCACGGTGCCGCTGGGGCCCGCGCCGCGATGAGCACGCCGACGCCCGCCGCCGCGGAGATCACGACCCAGGAACTTGTCCGCACCTACGGCGCACGCACCGTGGTGGCCGGGGTGAACCTGCGATTCACCGCGGGCGAGGTCGTGGGATTGCTCGGCCCGAACGGCGCGGGCAAGACGACCACGTTCTACATGATCGTCGGCCTGGTGCCGGCCACGTCTGGCCGCGTGTGTCTCGATGGCGTGGACATCACCCGGCTGCGGATGCACCAGCGCGCCCGCCACGGGATCGGTTACCTGCCGCAGGAGGCGTCGGTGTTCCGCAAGCTCACCGTCGAGGAGAACATCCTCGCGATCGTCGAGGCCGTGGGCGTGCCGCGGCGGGAGCGCCGGGCGCGGGTGCAGGCGCACCTCGAGGAGCTCAACCTCGGCCATGTCGCGAAGCAGAAGGCGTTCACGCTGTCCGGGGGCGAACGCCGCCGCCTCGAGATCGCGCGGGCCCTGGTCACGCGACCGAAGTTCCTGCTCATGGATGAGCCGTTCGCCGCGATCGATCCCATCTCGGTCGCGGAAGTGCAGAAGATGATCCTGCAGCTCAAGTCGCGCGGGATCGGCGTGGTGGTGACCGATCACAACGTGCGCGAGACGCTGCGCATCGTCGACCGCGCCTACCTGCTGCACCAGGGGCGGGTGCTCACCGAGGGCAGCGGCGATTTCCTGATTCGCGACGAGCAGGCCCGGAAGTTCTACCTGGGGGAAGGCTTCAACCTTTGAAGCGAGCGTCGCGCCGGCAGCCGGCGCCCGTCCTTTTTCCCTCGCCCCCCGCCAGTCGGTTCCCGCTACTGGACCGCCATGCAAAAGGCCATCCACGGGATCACGGTCGCGCATTTCTTCGAGTCCTATCGCGAGAAGCTCAAGATGGAGCTGGTGACGGGCGAGCCTGGGCTGCACCGCCTGATCCATGAAGGCACGATCAACCGCCCGGCGCTGGCGCTGACGGGCTTCTTCAAGTATTTCGCGAACAAACGCGTCCAGGTGCTCGGGGCGGCGGAGATGGCCTTCATCAAGACCCTGGCGCAGAACACGCAGATCCAGGTGCTGCAGGAAATGGTGAAGCGGGGGATCCCGTGCCTCGTCCTCACGCGCAATTATCACCCCACGCACGCGATGCTGGCCGTGGCCGAGGAGATGAAGCTGCCGGTGATGCGCACGCCGATGATCACCAAGGACTGGATCAACCTGGCGACGCTCGCGATCGACAACGAGTTCGCGCCCCAGGGCACCGAGCACGCCACGACCCTGGACATCCGGGGCGTCGGCACGATGATCCGCGGCGATTCCGGGATCGGCAAGAGCGAGTGCGCGCTCGCGCTGATCGAGCGCGGACATTCCCTGGTGGCCGACGACCTGACCATCATCCGCCTGCTCGACGAGCGCGAACTGATGGCTTCGAGCCGCGCCCTCAATCGCGGCTACATGGAATGTCGCGGCATCGGGATCATCAACGTCGCGGAGATGTTCGGCGTGAAGTGCGTCCGGGCCGAGAAGCGCATCGACATGGTGGTGTCGCTGAAGGAATGGACGCCCGAGGTGATCGAGGAGCGCACGGGGCTGGAGGAGAATTTCTACGAGATCCTCGGCATGCGCGTGCCCCACATCGAGCTGTACGTGCGGCCGGGCCGCGACATCGCCCGGCTGGTCGAGGTCGCGGCGCTGACGCAGGCGTTGAAGAAGATCGGCCACGATCCCGCGCGCGATTTCAACGACCGGCTGATCAAGTTCATGCACGACCAGGCCCGCGACCCGCGTCCCACGAAGATCCGGCCCGTCGAGCGGGAAGAGTGAGGAAGGCCGGGAGCGGCGGCGCCCGACCCGCCGGTGCGCGAAAGCGACTTGCATCGGCCCCGCGCCGGCGGCTTCCCTAGCACATGTCCACTTCCCCTTCGCGCGCGGACGGCCGGCGGCCGGACCAGTTGCGCGCCATCTCGTTCCAGCCCGACATCGCGCCCTACGCAACCGGGTCGGTGCTCGTGTCGTTCGGGCTCACGCGCGTCATCTGCGCGGCCACGATCGAGCCCAACGTGCCGACGTGGATGAAGCAGCAAAAGGTCCCGGGCGGGTGGCTCACGGCGGAGTACTCGATGCTGCCCTACTCCACGCTGGAGCGGAAGCCGCGCGACATCTCCCGCGGCAAGATCGACGGCCGCACCGTCGAGATCCAGCGGCTGATCGGGCGTTCGCTGCGGGCCGTGATCGACCTGCAGAAGCTCGGCCAGAACACGCTGTGGCTCGATTGCGACGTGCTGCAGGCCGACGGCGGCACGCGGACCGCGGCGATCACCGGCGCCTACGTGGCCGCGCGGCTGGCGGTGCAGAAGCTGCTCGACGAACGGAAACTGGCGGACAATCCGATCACGGACTCGGTGGCGGCGGTGAGCGTGGGCGTCTTCGGCGGCCGCGAACTGCTGGACCTGGCTTACGTCGAGGACAAGGACGCCGCCGTCGATTTCAACATCGTCATGACCGGCCGCGGCCAGTTCGTCGAGGTGCAGGGCTCGGGCGAGGAGGCGACGTTCTCCCAGGCGCAGCTCGATTCGCTGCTCGGCCTGGCGCAGAAGGGGCTCAAGGAAATCGGCGGGCTGCAGACCGCGTTCCTCACCCGCCGCCTGCTGGGCGCCTGAGCGGCGGCGCGCTTCGCGCCTCACTTTCCGCCCGCGCGATCGTCGGAGCCGGGCCGCGCGACGAACGAACCGTTTTCCGCGGCCTTCACGAAACCCTCGGTCACGCTCTTCAGTTCCTCCCAGCGCCGCCGGATCGTCTTCGCTTCGTCCTTGGAGATCTCGTTGTCCGCCGACGCCTGGGCGATCGTTGCCAGCATGTCGGCAAACTCCTGCACGATGTCGTTGGTGGCGGGTATCACGCTGTCGGTCGGCGGCAGGTTGTGCGGATTGCGGATGAAGAACCCGTCGGCCTGCTCGCACACCCACTGCGCCACGCGCACGTCCCCGGTGATCCGGATCAGCTGCCCCACGCGCTCGAGCGGGCTGCTCGCGCTGCCGCCGCTCTCCTCCTCCGGCGGCTCGGCCCACTTGTAGATCAGCGACAGGGACAGCCCCATCTCGGCGGCGATCTGCTTCGCGCTGGTCCTCTTCAGCACGTCCCTCATTACCTCGTGCGATTGCATGTGCAGGCGAGCGTGCGCCCGCAAAAAGCGAAACGCAATCCCGCGCGTGGCGCGACCGGGGTGCTTCCGTGCGCGCGCCGATTTTTTGCGTGCCTAACCGGCCCCGCCTCTGGCTAACTGCCCGCTCCCTCACGATTTTTCCATGAACATCCACGAGTTTCAGGCCAAGGCGCTCTTCGAGAAATACGGCGTGCCCGTCCCCAGGGGCGCCGCCGCGACGACCCCGGAGGAATTTACGACCGCGCTGGCGCAACTGCCCGAAGGCCCGACGATGGTGAAGTCCCAGATCCATGCCGGCGGCCGGGGCAAGGGCACGTTCAAGGATGGCTTCAAGGGCGGCGTGAAGTTCTGCAAAACCAAGCACGACGCCAAGGAGATCGCCGGCAAGATGCTCGGCAACGTGCTGGAAACCGTCCAGACGGGCCCGGCCGGACGCAAGGTGCAGACCGTGTACTTTACCGTGGCGAGCGACATCAAGAAGGAGTACTACCTTGCCATCCTGCTCGACCGCGCGACGTCGCGGCCGGTGATCGTGGCGTCGACGGAAGGCGGCGTGGAGATCGAGAAGGTCGCCCACGACACGCCGGAGAAGATCCACAAGGTCTTCATCGATCCCGCCTACGGGCTGGCCGATTTCCAGGTGCGCGACCTGATCTTCAAGCTCGGCTTCAGCGGCGGCGAGGCGAAGAACGCGGGCAAGCTGATCCGCAGCCTCTATGCGATGTACTGGGACACCGATGCCGCCATGATCGAGGTGAATCCGCTGATCACGACGCCCACGGGCGACGTACTCGCCCTCGACGCCAAGGTCTCCTTCGACGACAACGCGCTTTTCCGCCATCCGGACATCGTCGCGCTGCGCGATCTGAACGAGGAGGACCCGAAGGAGATCGAGGCCTCGAAGTTCTCGCTCAGCTACATCGCGCTGGACGGCAACATCGCCTGCCTCGTGAACGGCGCCGGCCTCGCCATGAGCACGATGGACATCATCAAGCATTTCGGCGGCAGTCCGGCCAACTTCCTCGACGTGGGCGGCGGCGCCTCGAAGGAGCAGGTCGTGGCCGCGTTCAAGATCATCCTCGGCGACGCCAACGTGAAGGGGATTTTCGTGAACATCTTCGGCGGCATCATGGACTGCAACGTCATCGCCCAGGGCATCGTCGAGGCCGTGAAGGAGGTGGGCCTGAAACTGCCGCTCGTGGTCCGCCTGGAGGGCAACAACGTCGCCGCCGGCAAGGCCACGCTCAACCAGTCGGGACTCAAGCTCGTGTCGGGCGACACGATGGCCGACGCGGCGCAGAAGATCGTCAAGCTCGTCGCCTGATTCCTTTGCCCGTCCCACCGGCGCCGGAGGCGAAACGCTCCCGACGCCGCGCCACGGGCCCCAATCCTCGAACACCATGGCTATTCTGATTTCCCCCGAAACGAAGATCATGATCCAGGGCATCACCGGCGAGTTCGGTGCCCGGCATACCAAGCTCTCCCTCGATTACGGCACGCAGGTCGTCGCCGGCGTCACCCCGGGCAAGGGCGGACAGTTCTTCGAGCACGCGGGCCACAAGGTGCCCATCTTCAATTCCGTGGCCGACGCGGCGCGGGCGACGGGCGCCACCGTATCCGCCATTTTCGTACCGCCGCCATTTGCCGCCGACGCGATCCTCGAGTGCGTCGACGCCGGCCTCGACCTGGCGGTCGCGATCACCGAAGGCATCCCGGTCCGGGACATGGTGCGCGTGAAGCGCGCCATGCAGGGCGCGCGCACCCGGCTCGTCGGGCCCAACTGTCCCGGCCTGGTCACGCCCGGCACCGGTGAAGGCTCGAAGGGCGGTTGCCGCATCGGCATCGCCCCGGGTTACATCCACCGGCGGGGCCATGTGGGCGTCGTCTCCCGCTCGGGCACCCTCACCTACGAGGCGGTGTTCCAGCTCACCTCGAAGAACATCGGGCAGACGACCTGCGTCGGCATCGGCGGCGACCCGGTCAACGGCACGTCGCATCTCGACGTGATCAAGATGTTCAACGACGACCCCGAGACGCACGGCATCATCATGATCGGCGAGATCGGCGGCAACGCCGAGGTCGAAGCCGCCCGCTGGATCAAGGCCCACTGCCAGAAGCCGGTGGCCGGGTTCATCGCCGGGGCGACGGCTCCCGCGGGCCGTCGCATGGGCCACGCCGGCGCGATCGTCGGCGGGGCCGAGGACACCGCCGCGGCCAAGATCGCGGTTTTCCGGGAGTGCGGCATCGAAGTGGCCGCCACGCCGAGCGACATGGCCGACGCCCTGCTTCGCGCCGCGCAGGCGAAGGGCGTCAACCTGAGCTGACCTCACCGCCGGCGCCCGGTCAGGCCGGGCCGCCGGCGTGCCCCTGCCACGCCATCAGGCGGCGGGCCACCGCCACCGCGTTGGCAAAACTGGTGCCG
Organism: uncultured Opitutia bacterium; assembly: GCA_937952235.1. Taxonomy (GTDB): domain Bacteria; phylum Verrucomicrobiota; class Verrucomicrobiia; order Opitutales; family Opitutaceae; genus ER46. The sequence goes on from CALFZM010000302.1 coordinate 24,675, forward strand.
CTGGCCCTCCCTTTCCCGGCGAGGCCGAACGCGGTGCCGTGGTCGGGACTGGTGCGCACGTGCGGCAGCCCCAGCGTGACGTTCACCGCCGAATCGAAGTCGATCACTTTCAGCGGTGCGAGCCCCTGGTCGTGATACAGCGCGATCACGACATCGAATTCTCCGCGCAACTGGCGGGCAAAGAGCGTGTCGCCCGGCTCGCAGCGGGACAAGCCGGGGTGCCGCGGGCGGAGCGCGTCGAGGATCGGATCGAGGCGCTCGATCTCGTCGCGCCCGAGGATGCCCCCCTCGCCGGCGTGAGGGTTGAGCCCGCAGACTCCCACGCGCGGCGTCGCGACGCCGTCCGCACGCGCCAGGGTTTCCGCCGCGCGCACCGTCCGAGCCAGCAATTCCGCCGTGAGCAGGCCTGGGACCGCGGCCAGCGGCACATGCCAGGTCGCGAGCGCGACGCGCAGTTTTCCTCCACTGAAGGCCATCACCGGTTCTCCGCCCCAACGGGCGGCGAAAAACTCCGTCTGTCCCGGGTAGGGATAGCCGATCCGCGCGAGCTGCTCCTTGCTCACCGGACCGGTCACGACCCCGGCGAATTCCCCCGTGCGGGTGCCTGCGGCCGCACGCTCCATCGCCGCCCAGGCCACGAGCGCGCCCTCGGCCTCCGGGTTCCCCGGCCGCGCGCGAAACTCCTCCCGGCCCACCGGCACGAGGCGCGCCGGCGTATCCAGTTCCTGGAGCCACGCCGCGGGGCCGATCACGGCGGTGCCGGCCGCGACGTCGGGATGGGCGGCGAGCCAGCCGGCGATGATCTCGGGCCCGACGCCGGCCGGGTCGCCACAGGTTAGGGCAAGGACGGATGACATGCGCGGGGCGGGATGGCGGGAGCGGGAGCGATCGCGAATTCATGGCCGGCGCGGCGGGGAAACTCACCGCGGGCGCCGCCGTGAGGCCGGCGACCACCGGGCCGCGCGTGCCTCATTCCTCGGCGCGCGGCTCCTCCGCCCGCCGGGCCCGGGCGAAACTGCGCTTGCCGCCGGCGAAGAACTCGAGGAACCGGCGCGCCTCCGGCGTGGTGCACGTGCCGGCGGCCAGGACGCGCGCGGCGACGTCACGGATATTCCCCGGCGTGAAATAGACCTCATGGTACGCCGCCTTCAGCTCCGTCATGGCGGCGCGGCTGAAGCCCCGCCGCCGCAGGCCCACGACGTTGAAACCTCGGCGACCATCGTGAAGTGCGGCACGTCGCGCGTGATCGAGGCGTGCCCCGCCACCATCACGTTCTCGCCCACGCGGCAGAACTGGTGGATCGCCGCGCCGCCGCCGAGAAAGCTGCCGGCCCCGACGGACACGTGACCCGCCAGGAGCGCGGCGTTGGCGAGGACGACGTTATCCCCCACCTCGCAGTCGTGGGCGACATGGCTCGCGGCCATCAGGAAACAGTTGGCGCCCACCTCGGTGGACTTGCCGGCGTGAATGGAGCGATTGATCGTCACGTGCTCCCGGATGACCGTTCCCGCCCCGACCCGCACCCCGGCCGCGGTGCCCCGTTCGAACTTGAGGTACTGCGGATCGCCGCCAACGACAGCGAACGGATGAATCACGACGCGGTCGCCGAGGACCACATGACGCGTCACGACGGCATACGCCATCACCTCACAGTCGGCGCCCAGCGTGGCTCCCGGTTCTACGATCGCGGTGGGGTGAATCATGCTCGAAGCGAAAGGTAACAGCGGCGAGGGGGCGGTGATCAAGAACGGTCGCCCGCCACCTTCACGCTCCCGTCACCTCCGGCGCAGCGCTCCGGGCAGGTCCATCTGCGTGTCCTTGAGCAGATCATAGTTCTTCAGCAGCCGCATGACCTGGAGCGTGTCGCTCTTGCTGTAGTTCTGGTTGATTTCGATCTTGTCCAGCAGGTCGATCAGCATCGCGCGGAAGGAGAGGATCGCGTCCACCCCGTGCTGCTTCAGCAGTTCCACGCTCTGGGTGCGAAACGGCTCGGCGGTGGGCAGGCTCGGCAGCACCAGGATCTTCGTCAGGCCGCCCGTTTCGTCGGTTTCCACCGGCGGAGGGAAGAAACGTTCGGCCTCCTTCAGGACGTTCTGCTGGAGGAAACTGAAAATCTCCGGGCTGCTGCGGAGCATGTTCGGCGTGAACACCCCGGTGTGCCAGCCCTTCACCGCCACGATCGCCCGGTGCACGAACGGCAGCTCGCTCGAAAAGAGGAAGAAGTCAGGCTTGCGCGTGCCGCGCTGCCACGCGGGGTTGAAGACGATCAGGTCGATCTCCTCCTCGGCTGCCTTCCGCCGAGCCGAGACCTGGTACTTGCGAGCCTGACGAACAAGAAATCCGTTCTGCTCGAAGTATTCCCGGACTATGCCCTCGTCGATGGCGGACATGGCGCGACGCTAGGTTCCAACCTCACGCCCAGGGCCGGACCGCGGGGCCGCGGGGGCGAAGCGTCCCGCGCATCGCACGGAAGCGGGCCCGGTTTCCCCATCGCTCCGGGCGGCGCCGGCGGGGAGAAGATGCAGGTAAGTCGGCGTCATCGGTTCAAATCCTCAGGTGGCGCCGACATCGCGGAAACTCGCGTCGGCAAGCTCGGCCGGAATCTCCGCCTGCGTGAGGGCCGCGCCCAGGCGGCGCAGCACCACGAAACGGAGCCCGCCGGCGCGCACCTTCTTGTCGCGGCCCATCGCCGCCCGCAGTTCGCCCAGGGCGAGCGGAGACCGGAGCCGGATCGGCAACCGGTGCGCGGCAATGACCGCTTCGACCCGGGCGATGTCGGCGGGCGCGAGGTAAGCGAGCCGGGCCGAGAGTCGGGCCGCCGCGACGAGACCGATCGCCACCGCCTCGCCATGCAGGTAGGCCCCGTAGCCCGCGACATTCTCGATCGCGTGCCCGAACGTGTGGCCGAGATTGAGCAGGGCCCGGCCGCCCTCCTTCGCCGTCTCCCGCTCGTCGGCCTCCACGATGCGCGCCTTGAGCGCACAGCACCGGCGGATTACCGCCGCGAGCGTCGGGGATTCGGCTCCAAGCGGAGCGGACTCGAGCTGGGCCAGCAACTCGGGCTCGCCGAGCAGGCCGTACTTGATGACCTCCGCCATGCCGGCGGCAAATTCCCGCGATGGCAGCGTGCGCAGAAGCGCGGTGGAAATGAAGACCGCCCGCGGCTGGTGAAACGCCCCCACGAGATTCTTGCCGGCGGCGATGTTGATGCCCGTCTTTCCACCGACCGAGCTGTCGACCATCGAGAGGAGCGTCGTCGGCACTTGCAGGTAGTCGACTCCGCGCAGGTAGCTTGCCGCCGCGAAGCCTGCCAGGTCTCCCACCACGCCGCCTCCCATGGCCACCACCGCCGAACTGCGGTCGAGTCGCGACTCCGCCAGGAAATCCAGGACGCGGGCAAAGGCCGCGACCGACTTCGATCCCTCCCCGGAGGGCACCATCAGCCTCGGCACCGCGCCGAGCGCCCGGTCAAGCCACGCGGCGTGCGCGGCCGCCACCTGTTCATCCACCACGGCCGCTACCCGCGCCCCCCGGCTCAGCCGCTCGCCTACCCCGGCTCGAAGCTCCTCGGCGAGGTCCTCGCCAAATGAGATCGGGTAAGTCCGGTCTCCCAGGTTCACAGTCAGCGGCTCGGCCATGAGCCGTGATAAAGGCTTGGCGCTCAGCAAGGTCAATGCAGGTTCTTATTGAGACTGAGTTTTCGTCTCACTCATGCTTGACGTGAGACTATGTCTCAGTCTCGCTCGAGGCCTTCAGCACATGCGCTCGGAATTCCGCCTTTTCGCCGCCGCCCTTCTGTTCGCTTCCGCCAAGAGCCTGGCCGGTCAGGTCCCAGGTGCCGACGGCGCCGCCCCGATCCAACTCCCCGCCGTGGAAGTTGAAGCGGAAGCCGAAAGGGATCACTTCATTCAAGGCCCGTTTCTTCCCGAGGTCCAGGGCACGCGGATCAACGCCGGCAAAAAGACCACCGTCCTCGACTTCGATTCCCTGCCGCGGATCACGGGTAACAACTACCGCCAGGCGCTGGCGCAGGCGCCTGGGCTGATTTTGAGCGAAGAAACCTCTCCGCTCGTCTCCATCGGTTATCGCGGCCTTGAACCGCACCGGGCCCAGTTCACGCAGGTCATGAAGGACGGCGTGCCGATCCATGCCGATCAGTTCGGCTACCCGGAAGCCTACTATGCGCCCCCTCTGGATACGGTCGACCGGATCGAGTTCATCCGCGGCGGCGCCGGTCTCATGTACGGACCGCAGCCGGGCGGCGCGCTCAACTACGTCACGCACCGGCCGCGCACCGACCGCCCGCTCGGAGCCGGCTCGCTGCACACGTTTGGCAGCGACGGGTTCTATTCGTCGTTCAGCTACGTCGACGGCACCACCGGCCCGCTCGGTTACTACGCTTATTTCAATCACCGCGAGTCCGACGGCATTCGTTCCGCCAACAGCGATTACAAACTGAACGCCTACCATGGCCGAGCGGTGGTCGGCGGTGCCACCGCCTCGCGGCTCGTCCTTTCCTTCGAGACCTACGAGGAGCAGCACGGCGAGCCCGGGGGGCTGACGTTCGCGACGGGCGTCGGGGCGGTGAACTACCACACCCAGCGTGAAACGCCTTCGCGGCTTTTCGACCGCTTCACCCTCGACCGAAAGGCATTCGACGCCGTGTGGGAGCGCGACTTCTCCCGCGGCACGTTCGTGCTGCGGGGATGGGCGATCGACTACACCCGGCTGAGCCGGCGCCAGGGCGGCGGCGGTTTCGGCACGCTGCCCACCGGGGCCGCCGCTGCGACCAACACGATCGAGCGACAGCAGTTCGACCAGCTGGGCGCAGACGCCCGGCTCCGCCTCGACTGGGGTCCCGACCGCCGGCATGTCTTCGCCGCCGGCGCGCAGTACTTCCACGGGAAGTCGCCGCGCACGGATTCCCGCGGCAATTCCGCCGACGCCGACAACGGCGACGTGCGGCTCAAGGCGGAGCGCACCACGCGCTACACGCCGGTCTTCGCGGAGAATCTTTTCCGCGTCGGACCGCTCAGTGTCACCCCCGGCCTCCGCGTGGAATTCGTCCGTCAGCAGGTCCGCGAGACCGTCAACCTCGCCCGCACCAACACGCCTCTGCAAGCGCGCGACGATCGCGCCGCCGTGCCCCTGTTCGGTTTCGGCGCGGCCTACGACCTCGCGCCCGCCGGCGGCCGGAAGGCGCAGGCTTACGTCAACCTTTCCCAAAGCTACCGTCCGGTGATCTTTACCCAGGCGGTACCCAACGGGGCGACGACGGTCGTCAAC
>CALFZM010000303.1 GCA_937952235.1 uncultured Opitutia bacterium
CACGACGAGGACCGCCTTGCTCCCGAAAGCGCCGGCCATGACGACATCCAGCGCCGCGGCGGGCGGCGCGAGAGCGAAGACGCCAAGCAGCAACACGATCATCGCTTTCACGGCCGCCCCCTTCGGACACGCCGCCGCCACCTCCCGATCACGCTCGAGGCTCACTGCGAATGCTCCGTTACGAGTTCGCGCCACATCACCCTGCGGAAATCGCCGCTCGCCGACGCGGGCGGAACGGGAACCGAGATCTGCCGGTTGTCCGAGGTATTCACGATCGCCACCTCCTTGCCCGAGAGCCGGATCACCGACAGGCCGACACCGAGTGCGTTGGTCAGGAATTCCCCGACCTTGGCGTTCTCGACCGTCTGCACGCTGCTGCCTGTCCGATAGTCGAAGAAGTAGATGTAGCTCCGGCCACCCACGGTGCAAGAAGAGAGCTCGGGGACGTTGCCGACGACGGTAAGAACACCGCTGACGATCTTGAAGTCCACATTCACACGCTCCCCCTCCTCGGCGTCCAGATCCACGAACCAGCCCGGTCCGGTCGTCCAGTCCACCGACTCCTGGGTGATGGTGCGCTTGTTGCCGTCCGCCGTCATGACCTGCTCGACCGAGCCGGACGTGCGGAAGGCTCCCCAGCCGGTCGTTCCCAGTTCGTCCCTGACGGCATAGATCGACTGCAGCGAGGCGTCGTTGAGATCGCCCAGGCCGAGATACTTGCCCGTGCCCACGAAGACCACGCGCTTGAGCGAATCGTCCCCGGCCTTGACCTCCGCCAGTTCGGGCCGGGTCGTGATCGGCTGATCGCTGCCGAAGCTCGCCAGCAGCGTCGCGCTCTCGCTCGTCAGATCGAAACGCCACAGCCTGCCCGAGAGATCCCCGGCGTAGACGTATCTCGTGGTGTCGTCCAGGCGGAGATTGTCCACCCAGTTGCTGATCTTGGCGATGCCACTGAGCGCAGCGTCGGTCCCGGTGTCGGCCTCGATCGCGGAGAGCTTCGCGCCGGTCTTGGCATCGAGCACGAACAGTTGCCCCTTGCCATCACCGGAAGACACATTGTTGTACCCGGAACCGAACAGCACCACCCACCGACCGGCGCGCTTGGTGATGATCGGGTTGCCGAAGCTGAAGCCCAGGTCGTCGTCCGCAAACTCCCACAGGATCTTCGGGTCGGCCGTGTCCGTGATGTCGAGCGCAAAATACGCGCGCCCCCCCTTGCCCAGGCCGACGACGGCGATGGTGCGCCAGTCCCCGGTCTTGGCATCCGCGCAATCGCTCGCGACGCAGATATCACCGACCGTGATCGCGCCGTCCACATAGTACTGGTGCGGCACAGTGAGGCTCTGCCCGTACTCCTTGTGCGCGAGCCAGTGCAGTTGCCGGATCACCGCCGCGGGCACGTAGGCCCAACGCTCGCTCCCGCTGTCCGCATCGAACGCATGCAGCATGCCGTCGTTCGCCCCGACCAGCACGATCCCGGCGCGGGTCGCCTTGTCGCTGGCGAAGTCCGCATAGCCCGAATCCGAATACTTGTACGGCGGACGCCGCACGTAGACAGGGTGGGAGCTGACGATGTCCCCGAGCACATGGGTGCGATCGCGCAGCGTACGGGTCGTATTGCCCGCCTGATCCTCCTTCGAGGAATCGCCGCGGATGAAGTCGATCACGTCGTTGGTCAACTCGTCGGGCAGCGAGGAATGGACCGAGCGCACGTTGGTCGGGGTGAAATCCAGCCGCGTCGTGCCGCTTCCCTTCATGTAGATCTTGCGTGTGCTCCAGCCCGTCCCGGCAACCTGCTCGTCGAGCTTAGCCCTCGCAGACCAGCTGCGGTCCGTCTCGGCGGCGACCGCCCCGGTGATCAGGTTGATCCTTCGCGCCTGCAGGTCCCCGTCCCAGTGCACGGTCCGATAGCTCGCCACATAGGCGAAGTCGTCGCCGGCGGTCGGCTCGAGGCTGCTCGTCGCGGCCCCGGAACCGGCCCCCGGGCGGCTTTCGACCAACTTGATCGCGCTCACGAGCCCGTTGACCAGGGAATCCGGCGTCTTCGCGCTGAAATACTTGCCGCGGCCATTCACGGCCGCGTGCCAGAGGTCGTCCACACGCGCCATCGTATTGGTGCTCGGATTGGGCCATTTCTTCGTGCCGCTCAGGATGGCCGAGTAGTCGAGCTCGAGCCCGCTATCGTAGTTCTCGGCGTACTTCAGCAGCCCATCGATGCCGAAACCGAGCGTGAAGGTCGTCATGTGCTGGGTGGAGGCCTTGTTGCTGCGTCCACCGCCCTGCGCGTCGTTGGTGCATACGTCCTCGCCCAGTCCACCCGTGCAGTTGTTCAGGGAGGGATCGCGCAGGTCCGTCTCGTAGTAGTACCTGGCGATGTCGGCGAGCGTGTTCGACACCTTGAAGGCATCCTGCATCGGCTTCGGCGCATCGCCATCCCGATCGCCCACCCCGGCCGAGTTGGCGATATTGAAGGCTGCGTTGGCGTCCCCGTTCCACGCCCCGTCGGTGGCGAGGATCAGGAAGTTCTGCTGGCAGGAATAGAGGACCGGATCCGCGCTGCCGGTAAGCCGGCTGCCCTTGTCGAAGCCGGCATACATCCGGCCGAATTTCGCCATCGAGCTGCGCAAGGGCGTCGAACCCAACTTCGCCGCGCTGGCGTAGAGCTTCGAGAAGATCTCGCTGCGCTGCTGCTTCGGGTCGGACTCGCTGCAATCCGCTGCGCAGAAATCGTCCAGCGGCTGGTACTTGGAATAATCCTGGTTTTCGCTGAGGGTCGAGAACCCCATGCGCAATCCGTCGGGGTTGAGGATCTGGTCGAAGGCCCGGCCGGTGGCGCTCTTCATCGCGTTGATGCGCGAGCGGTAATACGAATACCAGTTGGCGAAGTTCTGTTTCCTGAACCCGCTATCGGCGCTCGTGACCTTTGTGAACACGTTCCTCCCGGGCGTCTTCCCCACCACCGAGTTGCAGGCGGGGAACATGCCCTGATCGACATAGACCCCGCCATCCTCCGAGTAGACGTAGGTCAGCGGATACGCCCCGTTTTTGGGCCTCGTGTACTGATAGTAGTACGCCGCCTGCGGTGAATCGCACACCCCACCGACCGCGCTGTCGCAACCCCAGTCCGCCGCCCTGAATTGGGAGGACAGATCCCTCACCGGCGAGGCGAGATTGAAGCCGTCGGTCGGCGCCGCGGTGAACGGATGCTCGGGGTAGCGCGTCCCATCCGCCTTGACCGGCGGCGCATAGTCGATGTCGTTGTTGTAATACATGCCGTTGCAGGCGGGACTGGCAAAACCGTAGCGATCCGCGCCTTTGTCCTTGAAGGCGAACAGCGCCGCCACGTCGGGGATGTAGGTCGACTCCATCGACCCCGAGTCGTCGAGCACGAACATGATGTTGGGCTTGACCTGGATGCTGCCCCCGGTCGGGATCGGCGCGTCGGCAATCTCCACCGTTCCCGCAGCGACGCTGCCGGCGAGACAGAAACCAAGCAAGATAGTGCTCAGCAAGCGAGGCACGAGCCTGCGCACCGATCCCGGGCCCGAACGCCCGACATGAAGACTCCGACTTTCGAACGACATTTTCCGCTCCTGTCAGTTGAGCAGCACGACCTGCACGTAGCTGACCGCGTTGTTGGGCCCCTCCACCCGCGTCGTCACCCGGTAGTACAGGTGCGAGGACGTCGCGTTGGTCGAGTGATAACCGATGCTGGACTTGGTGCCGCCGTCTTCGGCGGCCGCCGTGGTGCGGGTGTAGGTGTCGCACACCACGGAGGTCCCCGCCTCCGAGACGCCGTTGGCCGGCCCGTCCGCATTGCACATGCGGTTGATGACGTAGGAGGCCGAATAGCCTGCCGGCAGGAGGTCGGAACTCACCGCGACGGCAACCATGTCGCAGTCGCCATTGGCAGGATCGCCCGCCTCCCAGCGCACGTTGTCGGCGGTCGTCGCCGTCAGGCTTCCGGTCAGGTCGCAGCCTGGACTGGAGGTCGCGTAATACCCCGAGGCCTTCGTGGTCTGCAGGACGGTCGCCCCGCTGGCGTCGAGCTGCGCCTGGATCCACGCCAGCGCCGCCTCGCTGCCGCCGTCGGCGGCCTGGGTGGCCGCCTGACGGAAGGTCAGATTGCCGGCGATCGTCGTGCCGGTGTCGATCGAGCGCACCAGCGCCACGGAGGCGAGCGAGAGCACCACGAGCGCGATCAGGACGGTAAACAGCACGATCCCGTGCTGCGACCCCGGCTGGTTTCGGACATGCAGGTTCATGCTCTCCTCCTCACGGCGCCCAGATCACGTTGCGCAGCGGGATCACGGTTTCGAAGATGCGGTGGCGGTAATTGGCGTTTGCGGCGATCAGTTCGGTCGTCGCATCGCCCATCCACGTCGGGACCGGCGGCGCCGGAACCGCGTTTTTCTCGAATTGCGGATGGCGCGTGACCACGCCGACGCGGATCGCGCGGATCTGCAGGATCTCGTCCGCGTCGAGCGCGGCCCAGTCGCCGGTCGCGCTCTGCCACGTCAGCGCGCCACCATCGACGACGCCGTACTCCGCCTGCAGGTCGACAACCTGGGCGACCATCGG
>CALFZM010000304.1 GCA_937952235.1 uncultured Opitutia bacterium
CGGCAGCACCGGGACGACGGCCTCGCCGCGGGCGATCATGGTCGAGACCGCCGCCGGCAGGTAGAACTCGGATTTCGGCTCGCTCCCGCGCGCGGCGAGGAACTCGCGGAACTGCGCGTCGAGCCCGTCGAACAGCGCGGGGGTGAAGCCCCAGCAGTTCATCGAGACGATGGTCTCGCCGGGATAGGTCCGGTCCGGGCCGACTTCCTCGCGGGCGATGCCGGACTGCTCGACGATCGAGCGCAGCGCGCCGGTCCCGTCGAGCGTGCACACGCCCCGCGAGACGGTGCCGTGCTCGGAGAGGGTGTTGGCGAGTTGGAAGCCGACCATCGCAAACCGCGCGGCGCCGGGGCCGGCGGACGTCGCGGCGAGGAAGCGGGCGAGCCGGGCGAACGATTCCTCGCCGTAGAAATCGTCCGCGTTGATCACGGCGAAGTTTCCCGCCAGCGCTTCCCGGGCGCACCATACGGCATGGCCCGTGCCCCAGGGCTTCTCCCGGCCGGGCGGCGGCGTGAAACCGGGCGGCAGCCGGTCCAGCGACTGGAAGACATAATCGACCTCCGCCCTCCCCGCGTACCGCGCGCCAATCTGGGCGCGGAACAGCTCCTCGAAATCACGGCGGATCACGAAGACCACGCGTGTGAAGCCCGCGCGCAGCGCGTCGAAGACCGCATAGTCGAGCACGGTCTCGCCGCCCGGCCCGACCGGATCGATCTGTTTCAGCCCGCCGTAGCGGGAACCCATGCCGGCGGCGAGGACGACGAGAGTGAGCGACATCGCGCGAGCAGAAGCGAAGCCGCCCGCGCCGGTCAATGCGCCGGTGCGCCGCCCGCGGCTTCAGCGCAACTGCGTCGGCGCGATCACCATCGTCGACCGGTGCGCCTCGGCCGCGGCCTGCAGTTCCGCGACAATCTCCGGATGGTCCGCCGCGACATCGAAGCGCTCGCCGGGATCGCGCCCGAGGTGGAACAGCACCGGCGGCTCGTGCCGCTTCGGCTGCGGTTCGCCGTAGCCGGCCTGGGTGAGGAAGTGCAGCTTCCATTCGCGCAGCCGGACGGCCATGAGCGTCTCGCCGCGATAGTACGCGAACGGCCGCGCCGGCAGCTCCTCGTGCCGCAGCAGCACCGGCGAAAGGTCGCGTCCGTCGAGCACGCGCCCGGCGGGCAGCGGCGCCTGCGCCAGCGCGAGCACGGTCGGCAGCACGTCGAGCGTGCTCGCCGGCTGCGTGATCACGGCCGGCCCGATCCGTCCCGGCCACCACGCGATGCCGGGCACGCGCATGCCGCCCTCCCAGGTGCTGCCCTTTCCCTCCCGCAGCAGGCCGGCGCTGCCGCCCTGCGTCTTCTGCGTGAGCCAGGGACCGTTGTCGCTGCTGAAGATCACGAGCGTGCGCTCGGCCAGGCCCTCGGACCGAAGCGCGGCGACGATCTCGCCGACGCCGGCGTCGAGCTCCTCCACGGTGTCGCCGTAGATGCCGCCGCGGCTCCGGCCCTTGAACGCCGGCGATGCGAACAAGGGCACGTGCGGAAACGAATGCGCGAGGTAGATGAAGAACGGCTGCGCGCGGTGCTCGCGGATGAACCGCACGGTCTCCTCGGTGTAGCGGGTGGTGAGCTTCGTCTGGTCGGCGGGCTGCTCGACGATCTCGCCGTTGCGCTGCAGCGCGACGTTCCAGCCATCGGCGGGCGGCGTGGGCGACATGGCGGCGCCCCGCGGCAGGCCGGGACGGGCGTCCATGTCATTCGAATACGGCAGGCCGAAACTGTAGTCGAAACCCTGGTCGTTGGGCCGCGAGCCCGGATGGATGCCGAGGTGCCACTTGCCGATGTGCGCCGTGGCATAGCCGCGCGCGCGCAGCGCCTCGGCGAGCGTGACCTCGTCGGGCGGCAGCCCGCCGGCGGAGTTGGGAAACAGCACGCGGCGCGCCCCCGCCATCCCGCTGCGCGGCGGATACCGCCCGGTGAGCAGCGCGGCGCGCGAGGGCGTGCACACTTCGGCCGCGGAATAGAAATCCGTGAACCGGATGCCCTCGGCGGCGAGCCGGTCGAGGTGCGGCGTGCGGATGGTCGGCGAGCCGTAGCAGCCGAGGTCCCCGTAGCCGAGGTCGTCGGCGTAGATCACGATCACGTTGGGCGGCGGCGGCGCGGGACGCGCGGGCGTCGTGCTCGGCAGCGTCGTCCGCGCGTAGGCGAACGGTTCCGCCGGCCGGCGCCCGAGCAGGTGCTGGTCGAACCAGGCGACCATGCGCGCGTCGTCCGCGCGCATCTCCGCCCAGCCGCCATGCGCGGCGCCCTGGCGCACGCGGAGCTCGATCTTCGCCCCGACTTCCTGCGTGCGGCGGAAGAAGCGGTCGGCCTGCGCCAGTGGCACGACGGTGTCGGCATCGCCGTGGACGATGAAGATCGGCGGCTGCCCGGCGTGCACGTGCGCGACGGGCGAGATCGCCCGCCCCAGCCGCGCACGGCCGGAGGGCGTCGCGGCGTCGGGGCCGAAGGCCGCGGACAGCCAGGAGAGGCCGCCAACGCCCACCGCGACATCGCCCTCCCGCGTCCAGTTGAGAAAATCCGTCGGCGGATAGTAACACGCCACCGCCTGCACCGCGCTGCTCTCGCGCTCGACGGGGTCGGCCGACGCCGGGTCGCCCGGGCCGCCGCGCGTCGCAACCATCAGGCTGAGGTGCCCGCCCGCGCTGCCGCCGGTGATGCCGAGTTTCGCGGGATCGACGCCGTAGTTCGCGGCGTGCGCGCGGACAAAGCGCACCGCGCGCAGCAGGTCGGCGATAATTTCCTCGACGGTGAAACGCGGCTGCGTGCCGTGCGCGACGACGAAGGTCGTGTAGCCCGCCGCGGGCCACGGCCCGCCGGCCAGGTTGCGGTGGCTCGAGCGCCAGCCGCCGCTCACGATGCGGATGATGCCGGCGCCATTCGGCTTCTCCGGCTGAAGCACGTCGAGCGTGAGCGCGACGCCGTCGTGCTTCGTATAGATCACGTCGGCGGTGCGCCGGAGACTCGCGTCGGCCGCCGTCGCGGCACGCGGGCCGGAGAGAAGTGCGAGGAGAAAACAGCCGGGAAGGAGCAAGCGGTGCATGGGAGAAGAGCCCGATCCGGACGGAATGTCGCCCGCCGCGGGCCATCGGGCGTCCCATCAGCCGCTCCGACCGCGCGAAAATCAATCCCGAAGCGGAGTCCGGGGCGCGCAAAGGTGGAGCCGCCTGTCCCCAGGCGGCTGACGTTCGATCGTTCCGTCCGCAGTGGCTGGGGGGACGAGCCGCTCCACCTTCGGTCCGGCAGGCGGTGACGTCACTGAGCGGGGTCGGCCTCACTCCCTGGGTAACAGCCCCGTTACCATTTTCCCTTCGCCGCCGCCGCGCCGGGAGCGCGATGGTCCGGGCCGGGGCAATCCGCGTTCCCAACGCGCCCCCTTCCCTCGCCTCCGTTTTGGCCCGCTCCCTTCCCCTCGTCCGCACCGCCCATGAAACTTCCGAGTCGGTTTCCGTTCCTGCAAGTCGGCGCGATCGCCGGCGTGGCGTACGCCGGCGCCATGGTCTATGTGATCGCCGCGAGTGCGCCGCCGCCGCCGGCCACGGCTCCCGCCGGGGGCGCGGTCGATCACGGCGCTTCGTTTTACGTCGGCGAGGCCGTGTGCGTCGCGTGCCACGCCACGCAAAACAAGCAATTCGTCCACACCGCGCACGCCAACGCCGTGGTCAAGAGCGCCAGCGGCGAGCCCGTGAAGGTGTCGTGCGAATCGTGCCACGGTCCCGGCTCCGGCCACCTCCAGAACCCGATGGATCCCGCCAACCGCGGGGCGCTGGTCGGCTTCACCAAGGAGTGGGGCACACCGATCGAGAAGCAGAACGCGATGTGCCTGACCTGCCACCAGGGTGGCCAGCGGATGTTCTGGCAGGGTTCGGCGCATGCGACCCAGAACCTCTCCTGCAGCGATTGCCATAACCCGATGGCGAAGATCTCCGCGACCGGCCTCCTGAAGCAGCCGACGATCAACGAGACCTGCTACACCTGCCACCAGCAGCAGCGCGCGGAGTTCGCGAAGCGCTCCCACATGCCGCTGCCCGAGGGGAAAATGAGCTGCGTCGACTGCCACAACCCGCATGGATCGCCGACCAAGCCCGCCCTCAAGGCCGACTCGGTGAACGAGCTCTGCTACAACTGCCACACCGAGAAGCGCGGCCCGTTCCTGTGGGAGCACGCTCCGGTGCGCGAGAACTGCCTCACCTGCCACAACGCGCACGGTTCGAACCACGACAAGCTGCTCACGGTGGCGCGGCCGTTCTCCTGCCAGCAGTGCCATGGCAACACGAGCCACCAGGCCACGTTCTTCAACATCGGCCAGAGCGTGGGCGGCGGCGCGGGCATCAATTCGCGCGTCATCGGCCGCTCGTGCCAGACGTGCCACTCGCAGGTTCACGGCAGCAATCATCCGGCCGGCGCCCGGTTCCAGCGATGAATTCCCCCGTTCCCCCCTCCGCCGCCACGTCACCCATGCACTCGCTTCCGCGGATTCCGTTTCGCGCCGTGGTCTCCTGCCTCGGCGCCGCGCTGGCCTCGTCCGTCGCCGCCTCCCCGTTCGCCGACTCTGCCTCGGGCACGGGCACCGCGCTCGGCAACACGCTGAGCCAGGGCCCGGTCAAGACGCGGCCGAACGATCCGGATTGGGAGAAGGCCAAGCATACCCCGACCGGCCAGATGTTCCGCCTGCCGTTTCGCGTGCCCAAGCTCGACGACGCGAAGAACGTCGTCTCCGGCTGGGAGCTCTCCGGCCACGTGGAGGTCGGCGTGATCGGCGGTGACGCCGACGAGCACAACGCGCAGTTCCGGATGTATCAGGACCCCGATAACGGCGCCGCGCTGAACAATTTCAGCCTGCTGCTGAAGAAGCCCGAAGGCGGGTACTTCATCGAGGCCACGGGCGGCGGCGCGGGCTGGCACGACCAGTACTACGGGCTGCAGTTCGGGCGTCGGAATCTCTGGAAGGTGAAGCTGTTCTTCAACGAGACGCCGCATGTCTTCACCGATCGTTACCGCTCGCTGTGGAACGGCATCGGCACCGGCGCCCTCACCCTGCTGCCCGGCCTCACACCCGGCGGCACCGCCAGCACCGCCAACGACAACGCGGCGGTGACCGCTCAGCTCACCACCGGTCCGCTCACGACGCTCAGTCTCACCCGGAAGCGGGCGGGCGTCCGCGTCGAGGCCACGCTTTCGCCCACCTGGCAGGCCTACGTGAGCTATGCGCTCGAGGACAGGAAGGGCGCGCGGCCGTTCGGCGCGGTCTGGGGCAACAATCCCGGCAACGCCCCGATGGAAGTGGCCGAGCCGATCGACTACTCCACCCACGACCTGCAGGCGGGCGTGACGCACGTCAGCGGCTACAACGCCTTCAACTTCCGGGTCTCCACCTCGCTGTTCCAGAATCACATCAGTTCTTTCACGTTCGAGGAGCCGTACCGGATCGCACCGGCGGCGGGCATCACGACCGTTCCCGCCGCGGGTGCGTTCACGCAGGGGCGGATGGACCTCGCCCCCAGCAACCAGGCCTACAATGCGCGCGCGGAATACACCCGCTCGATGCCGGAATTCCACCGCAGTTATCTCACGATCGTCGCCTCCGCCGGGCGGTGGCGCCAGGACGACACGCTCCTGCCCTACAGCGTGATCCCGAACGTCAACCTGGCCAACGTGACGCTGCTGCCGGGCGGGGCGTGGGACTCGCCGGGCTCGCTCAGCCGTCCGTCGACCGGCTCCACGGTGGAGACGCGGCTGCTCGACCTCACGTACTCGATCAATCCGAGCAGCGCGCTCAATCTGAAGGCGAAGGCGCGTTACTATGAGACGGACAACGACACCGACCCGTTCCTCGCGGTGAATCCCAACGCGGTGTACACCGACGCCGATCCCGCCACGGCGGGCGCGCAGACCCGCGGCCTCACCTACGCCGGCGTCACCGGCGTCTGGGGCCGGCTGCTCAACGACGGCAGCGGCCAGTCCATCCTCTACGGCACCAACACCACGGCCGCGGGCAATGTCGCGATCCGCAGCACGCCTTACGGCGGCAAGCAGTTCAAGTTCGGCCCGAGCGCCGATTACCGGCTGAACAAGGTCTCCACCGTCAACCTGGCCCTCGACCGGGAGGTCATCGACCGCGAGTACCGCGTGCGCGACCGCACGTGGGAGGACAAGGTCAAGCTCGGCTACGTGCACCGGGGGCTCAAGCAAGCCAACCTGCGCCTCTCCTACGAGTATGGGCAGAAGCGCGGCAGCGAGTTTCGCGGCGCCAACTACGACGACGCGTTCAGCTCCGCGATCGTGCCCATGCCCACGGCCGCCGGCGCGAACGTCACGTCGTGGGCCGTGCGCGGCAACAGCGGCATGCGCTCGCTGGAGCTTGCCGATCGCGACCAGCACGTCGTGAACCTGCGGCTCGACACGATGCTGCGCCCCAACCTCGATGCCGGCCTCTCGCTCCAGGCGCGCGAGGCGGAGTATCCGGGCACCACCTACGGCCTCACCGGCCACAGCCTGCGCTCCGCCAACCTCGACCTCAACTACCAGCCCTCGCCGCGGCAGAACGTGTACGCGTTCTACTCCTACCAGCTCGGCCGGCTCCGGCAGCACTCGATCGCCAACGCCGGCGGCGCCGCCGTGACCATTGGCGGCAACACCGCCCTCGGCACCCTCACGCCGGCGAACGCCATCGAGCTCGGGTCGGCCCCCGGCGGCCCGGTGTTTCCGCTGGCCAATGCCTGGACCGTGCGCAGCACCGACCGCAATCACCTCGCCGGGCTGGGCCTGAAACAGCAGCTCGGAGCGGCCGCGATCCTCAACGTCGACTACACCTACTCCCTCGGTCGCACCCGCATCGGCTACACGTACAACGTGGGTGGCGCGATCAACGCCGCCAACGCCGTGTTCGCCGGCGATCGGATGCCCGACCTCGCGACCGACATCACCTACCTCGACGCCTCGCTCAGTTTCCCGCTCACGGCCCGCGTCTCGGCCCGGCTCTTCTACCGCCTCCAGCGCGAGCACATCCGCGACTGGCACTATCGCAACATCGACACCACGCCGGTCGTCCTGGGCGCCAACGCCAATGCCGTGCCGACCGTGCTCATGCTCGACGCCGGCCCGGATGATTATCGCGTCAACTGGTTCGGCGTGATGGTGCAGTACAAGCTGTGACGGCCTGACCGCGCCGAACGTGGAGCCGTCGAAGGTGAAGCCGCCTGTCCCAGGCGGCTGACGTGCGACGGACCGGTCCGCAGCGGC
>CALFZM010000305.1 GCA_937952235.1 uncultured Opitutia bacterium
TGGCGCTGCCGGCCGGTCCGCTGGGGCAGGGGAATTTTCGCTTCGAGGTCGATCCCGGCTGGGCGAAGCTGCCCGCGGGCAAGACGTTTGCCTCCACGCACGGCGGCGTGGCGGTCGACCGCGCGGGCAACATCTACATGAGCTCCGACGGTCCCGAGGGCATCTTCGTCTTCGCCAAGGATGGCCGCCTGTTGCGCACCATGGCCGCCGAACTCACCAATCTCCACGGGCTCGTCCTGCGCGAGGAAGGGGGACGTGAATTCCTCTACGGCGCCCTCAACAAGGCCGGCAAGGTGGTGAAGATTTCCCTCGACGGGAAGCTGCAGTGGGAAATCACGAAGCCCGTGCAGAGCGGGTTCTACGACCAGCCGGCCGATCCGAAGAAGAAGCCCGCCAACTTTGCGCCCACCGGCGTGGCCGTGGGTCCCGATGGCCGGATCTACGTGGCGGACGGCTACGGCGCCAGCGTGATCCATATGTACAGCGCCGACCGGAAGTACCTGAAGACGATCGGCACCCGTGGCACCGGCGACAACCAGTTCTCCACCTGCCACGGCATCACGCTCGACACCCGCTACGGTGCCCCGCGGCTGCTCGTGGCCGACCGCGCCAACAAGCGCCTCGTGCACCTCGACCTCGAGGGCAAATGGCTCGGCGTCCCGACCACCGACCTGCGGCTGCCCTGCGCGATCTCCATCATGGGCGACTTCGCCGCGGTCGCGGAACTCCAGGGGCGCGTCGTCGTGGTCGACAAGGCGGGCAAGGTCGTCTCCACCCTCGGCGACAACCCCGACCAGAAGCAATGGGCGCAGTTCAAGCTCGCGCCGGAGTTCTGGCAGGACGGCATCTTCATCGCCCCGCACGGGCTCTCGTTCGACGCGCAGGGCAACCTGTTCGTCCAGGACTGGAACTTCACCGGCCGCTTCACGAAGCTGAAGCGCGTCGCGGCGAAGTGAGCGGATGGCACGGAACCGCTGCATCATGCCGACGATCGCTGACCGACATCCGTCCGTGGCCGCCGCAGGTCCGGCGTGCGTGAGCGCGGCGCCGCGGATGCTGGCGTTCGTGCTGGGGGCATGGCTGCTCGCGGCGGGCTTCGGCGCGGAGCGGCGCCCCAACATCATCTTCCTGCTCGCCGACGACCTCGGCTACGGCGACATCGGCGCCAACGGGCAGCAGAAGATCCGCACCCCGCATCTCGACCAGCTCGCGCGCGACGGGATGCGGTTCACGCAGCATTACTCGGGACACAACGTCTGCGCCCCCTCGCGCTGCGTGCTGATGACGGGGCTGCATCCGGGGCACGCCTACATCCGCAACAACCGCGGCGGCGTCGGGCAGCCGGGCAGCCAGGGCGAGGGCCAGGAGCCCGTGCCGGCGGGCGAACTGAAGCTGCCCCTGACCCTGAAGGCGCTCGGCTACACGAGCGGCGGCTTCGGCAAGTGGGGCCTGGGCGCGGTCGGAAGTACCGGCGATCCGAACACGCAGGGCCTCGACCTCTTCTTCGGCTACAACGACCAGGCGGTGGCGCACAACTTCTACCCGGTCAGCCTGTGGCGGAACCGCGAGCGCGTGCCGCTGCGCAACCCGGAGTTCCGCGCGCACGACCGGCTGGCGCCGGATGCCGATCCGAAGGACCCGCGGACGTACGCGCGTTTCCTCGGGCCCGATTACGCGCCCGACCTCATCAACGCCGAGGCGCGCCGCTTCCTGCGCGACAACCGGGACCGGCCCTTTTTCCTCTACTATCCCACGACGGTGCCGCACCTGGCGCTCCAGGTGCCCGAGGACGAGCCGTCGCTCGCGGAATACCGGCGTGAGTTTCCCGAGGAGCCGTACGTCGGCGGCCAGGGCTACCTGCCGAACCGCACGCCCCGCGCCACCTATGCCGCCATGGTGACGCGGCTCGACCGCGAGATCGGGCGGCTGCTGGCGCTGGTCGACGAACTCGGGCTGCGCGAGCAGACCATCGTGGTTTTCAGCAGCGACAACGGACCGCTTTGGGACCGCTACGGCGGGACCGACACCGAGTTCTTCAACAGCGCCGCGGGGCTGCGCGGACGCAAGGGCAATTACTACGAGGGCGGATTCCGCGTGCCGTGCCTGGTGCGGTGGACGGGCCGGATTGCCGCGGGCGCCACCAGCGATCGCGTGACGGGCTTCGAGGACTGGCTGCCGACACTGCTGGAGTTGATCGGAGCTCCCGAGCGCACGCCGGCCGGCATCGATGGGATCAGTTTTGCGCCCACGCTCCTGGGCCGCACGCAGCCGGAACGTCCGTTCCTTTACCGCGAGTCGCAGGCCGGCGGCGGCCAGCAGTACCTGCGCATGGGGAAGTGGAAGGCGATCCGCCTCAACCTGCACACGCCGCAGGGCAAGAAGGCTTCCAAGCAGCCCGGCGTGCCGACGTTCGAACTTTACGACCTCGAGGCCGATCCCACCGAGACGCGGGACGTCGCCGCCCAGCATCCCGAGGTGGTGGCCCGCATGATGGCCGTCATGAAAGCCCAGCGCGTGCCGACCCCCCTCTGGCCAATCCGCGCGCTCGACGGACCCTAGGTGCGGCCCGAACGCGCCCCGGCCGGCCGAGGGAACTCTTCCCGCGGACGCCAGACCGATGCGGTCCGCGCACCCGCGGAACCGGGGACGTCCGCCCGCATCATTCCCGACCCTTTTATTCGACTATCTTCGCCGTGAGACTCTCCACCTTGCTCCTCCTCCCGCTGACGGCCGTCGCGGCCGTGGCCGCGATTGCGCCCACGACGCCCAATCCCGGCCTCCGCCACTATTACCCCGTGCCGGCCGCGGCTCAGCCGCAGACGCTGCGGGTCGACGTCTGCGTCTACGGCGGGACCCCGGGCGGCGTGGGTGCCGCCGTCCAGGCGCGCCGGATGGGCAAGACGAGCGCGCTCGCGGTGTTTCGACGTCACGTGGGCGGCATGACCTCGGCCGGGCTCACGGCGGTCGATCTCGGAAAGAAGGAGTCGATCGGCGGCATGGCCGCGGAGTTCCTCGACCGGATGGGACAGTGGAGCGGCTTCCGCGCCGCCGATGCCGAGAAGACGTTTCGCGCGATGCTGGCGGAGGCGGGCGTGCCGGTGTGGTTCGAACGCCGCCTCGAGCGCGTGGAGAAGCGGGGCAACCGGATCACGGCGCTGGTCTTCGAAAACGGTGACCGGATCGAGGCCGCGATGTTCGTCGACGCGACCTACGAGGGCGACCTGCTCGCCCGCGCCGGAGTCTCGTATCACGTCGGGCGCGAGGGCAACGCGCGGTACGGCGAGGAGTACAACGGCTACTTCATCGCGGACAAACATCAGTTCCGCTTCCCCGTCGATCCGTACCGCGTGAAGGGCGATCCCGCCAGCGGGCTCCTCCCGGGCATCCGCTCCGAACCGCCCCGCGAACGGGGCTCGGGTGACACGTGGGTCCAGGCTTACAATTTCCGGATGTGGCTCGCCCCCGCGGCCGAGGGCCGGCCGTTTCCCCAGCCTGCCGGTTACAACCGCGACGATTACGGTTTGTTGCTGCGTTATCTCACGAGCGCGCCCGCGGACTTCGTCTGGGATTGGACCTACCGGCACGGCCCGGTGAAACTCAACCTGGGCGACTGCAACAACGCCGGCCCGGTCTCGACCGACTTCATCGGCGGCAGCAACGCATGGCCCGACGGCGACTACGCCACGCGGGAGCGGATTTTCCAGGCTCACGTCACTTACCAGCAGGGCCTGATGTGGTTCCTGGCCAACGATCCCGCGGTGCCGGAGAAATTGCGCGCCCATCCGCGAAAGTTCGGACTTCCGCGCGACCAGTTCGAGGAAACCGGCGGGTGGCCGCACGAACTCTATGTGCGCGAAGGCCGGCGGATGGTGTCCGACTACGTGATGACGGAGCACAACTGCCTGGGAAAGAAAGTGCCGGAGGACAGCATCGGCCTCGCGAGCTACACGATGGATTCGCACCACACGTCGCGGGTGGTCGTCGACGGCGTGGTGAAGGCGGAAGGCAATGTCGAGCAGCGTACGCCGCAGCCGTATCCGGTCAGCTATCGCGCCATCGTGCCACGCGAGCGCGAATGCGCCAACCTGCTCGTGCCCGTCGCGCTCTCCGCCAGCCACATCGCCTTCGGTTCGATCCGCATGGAGCCGGTGTTCCTCCTGCTCGGCCAGAGCGCCGCCACCGCCGCCGCGCTGGCGATCGATGCGCGCGTGGCCGTGCAACACGTCGATTATCCGGCCCTGCGCGCGCGCCTGCTGCGCGACAAGCAGATCCTGGCCTGGGTGCCGCCGCCGGCGAAGCAGTAGCCCCGGTGGGAGTCGGCCGCAGTCTCGACTTGAGCACCGACGTGGCCCACGGTTTCACCCGTGATCCGCCCCGTCTCTGCCCTGCTTGTTGCCTCGATCCTGTTCGCTCACGCGTGGTCGGCGCCCGCCCCGGCGCCCACGCCCGCGTCGCCCGCGCCGGCCGCCGCGCCTTCGCCGAAGAAGGGCAAGGGGGTGGGGAAAAAGGGCAAGGCGTCGAACCCGGCCGGCGGCGCGGCGGCGGCGACCAAGGCCGAGCCCGCGCCGACGCCGCCGCACGCCGACTTTCCCTTTCCCGTCGCCGCCACCTCCGCGCGCGGCCGCGCGGTGGCGCCGCCGGACGGCGGCGAACGCGTGGTGTTCATCGGCAACGGTCTCGCCGAGCGCGACGTGTATTACTCGCGCCTCGAGACCGAGCTCCAGCTGCGGTTCCCGGACCGGAAGCTGATCATCCGCAATATGGGCCGGCCGGGCGACACCCCGGGTTTCCGGCCGCACCCGGCGCGCGTCTCGCAGTGGGCGTTCCCGGGCGCGGAGCGGTTCCGCCCGGAATTCGCGTCGCACAACGGCAAGGGCTTTTTCCCCACGCCCGACCAGTGGCTCACGCACCTCAAGGCCGATACGATCGTGGCGTTCTTCGGCTACAACGAGTCCTTCGACGGCCCGGCGCGCGTGGATAATTTCGAGGCCGAGCTCGACGCGTGGGTCCGGCACTCGCTCGGCCTGGCCTACAACGGCGTTGCTGCGCCGCGGATCGTGCTCGTGTCGCCCATCGCTTTCGAGAACCTCTCCGCCACCCGCGACCTCCCGAACGGCGAGAAGGAGAACGCGAACCTGCGGGTTTATTCCGCGGCGATCGAGCGGGTCGCCGGCCGCCACGGGCTGACGTTCATCGATTTCTTCAACCCGACCCTGGCGCGCTACGGACGCTCGGCGCACTCGTTCACCTTGAACGGCTTTGCGCCGACCGATGCCGGCTACCAGCAGCTCGGGGAAATCCTCGCCGACGGCCTCTACGGTGCGACCGGCCGGAAGTCCGAGGCCGACGTCGCGCTCGTCAATGCCGCGGTCAAGGAGAAGGACTGGCTGTGGAGCAATGACTACAACCTCGTGAACGGCGTGCACACCCACGGGCAGCGCTACACGCCCTATGGTCCGCAGAATTATCCCGATGAGATCAAGAAGACCCGCGAGATGATGGCGCTGCGCGACGACCTGATCCACGACGTCGTCGCCGGACGGAAGCGGGATCTCGCGGTGGACGACAGCCGCACGCACGCGCTGCCGGAGGTGCCCACCAACTTCAAACCCGGCGGCGCCATGGGCACCGGCGCGTACAAGCCGGGCGACGAGGTCGCGCGCGATTTCAAGGTGCGGGAGGGCTTCAAGGTCGAGCTGTTCGCCTCGGAGCGCGAATTCCCCGACCTGAGGAATCCCGTGCAGATGTCCTTCGACAATCGCGGCCGCCTGTGGGTGGCGACGATGCCGACCTACCCGCACTGGAAGCCGGGCGATCCCAAGCCGAACGACAAGCTGATCATCCTCGAGGATACCGATGGCGACGGGCGGGCGGACAAGCAGACGGTGTTCGCCGACGGCCTGCACCTGCCCATCGGCTTCGAGATCGCGCCCGAGGGCGTGTACGTTTCCCAGGAGCCGAACCTTTGCCTGCTGGTCGACGACAACAAGGACGACCGCGCCGACCGGATGGAGATCCTGCTGCACGGGTTCGACACGCACGACACGCACCACGCCATCTCCGCGTACTGCGCCGACGCCTCCGGGGCGTTCTACCTCGCGGAAGGCCGTTTCCTGCACTCCCAGGTCGAGACCCCGTACGGGCCGCGACGCGTCAACGATGGCGGCGTGTGGCGGTTCGATCCGAAGAACTTCCGCCTCGAGCGCTACAGTCAGGCGGATTACAACAACCCCTGGGGCATCTCGTTCGACACCTGGGAGCAGTGCTACATCTCCGATGCCTCCGACGGGCTCAACTGGTGGGGCCTGCCGCTGTCGGCGAAGATGCCCTACGGGATCGAGATCCCGAAAGGGCGCACCTTCGTGCCCAAGCGCTCGCGGCCCACCTCGGGCGCCGAGTGGGTGTCGTCGCGCCATTTCCCCGACGACCTGCAGGGGCACTTCATGATCTGCAACAGCATCGGTTTCCTCGGCATCGGCCTGTCGTCGGTCGCCGAGGACGGCGCTGGTTTTCTCGGCAAGCTCGCCGGCGATCTGATTTCGGGCAACGACCCCAACTATCGCCCCGTCGACCTCGAGTTCGCGCCCGACGGCTCGCTCTATTTCGTCGACTGGCACAACGCCCTCATCGGGCACATGCAGCACAATGCGCGCGATCCCAACCGGGATCACGATCACGGCCGGATCTATCGCATCACCTATCCCGGCCGGCCGCTGGTCACGCCGGCCAGGGTCGCGGGCGCGACCGTCCCGGAGCTGCTCGAGAACCTCAAGCTGCCCGAGTATCGCACGCGGTACCGCACCCGCCGCGAACTGCGCGGGCGACCCGCGAGCGAGGTGCTTCCCGCCGTGCGCGCCTGGACCGCGCGGCTCGACCGCGCGGATCCCGCCTACGAGCACCACCTCGCCGAGGCCCTCTGGGCCACGTGGGCGCAGAACCAGCCCGACGTCGGTCTCGTGCGTCAACTGCTGGGCGCCAGGCAGCACCAGGCCCGCGCGGCGGCGGCCAGCGTGCTCCGGTTCGCCCACGACAAGATACCGGAGAGCTCCAGCCTGCTGCTGCAGGCGGCGCGGGACGAGCATCCCCGCGTCCGGCTCGAGGCGATCGTCGCCGGCTCCTGGCTGGACAACGCCGACGGCGCGCGGATCGTGCTCGAGGCCCTGCAGCGTCCGCTCGACGCCTGGATGGGCCCGGTCACGAAACTCATCCTCGAGCACACCTTGAAGGACGACGTCGCCGCGTTGCGCGCCGGCGGCGAGACGTTCGCGACCAACGCCGCGGCGCAGCAGTTCTTCGCGGGGACCTTCGACTTCCCGATGCCGCCGAAGTCCGAGGCGCAGAAAAGCTACGGCCCGACGCGCCCGCTGGCCGGCGAGGACAACCGCGTGTACCGCATCGGGCAGGAGGTCTACCTGCGCGACGGCCACTGCGCGACCTGCCATCAGCCCAACGGCGAAGGCCTGGCGGGAGTCTACCCGCCCCTGGCGAAGAGCGAGTGGCTCGAGGACGAGGAACGGTTGATCAAGATCGCGCTCAAGGGCATCTGGGGACCCATGGAGGTCGCCGGGCAGAAATTCGATCCCAGTAAGGGCGTGCCACCCATGATGGGATTCGAGGGCCTGCTGAATGACAACGAACTCGCCGCGGTGCTGAGCTACGTCCGGCAATCGTTCGGCAACGACGCCCCCCTCGTCACCACCGAGGCGGTGCGCCGCGTGCGCGAGTCCGTCAAGGACCGCACGAACTTCTACCTCGTCGAAGAGATCCTGAAGGAGCACCCGATGGTGCGGAACCCCGAGCCGGCCGCCGCGACGCCTGCTCCCGTGCCTTGAGGGCAAGCAGGTGGAGCAGCCTGTCCCTAGGCTGCTGGACTGAACGCTCGAATCCGGACGCGGTTTCGTCGGACCACGCCAGCAGCCTGGGGACCGGCTGCCCCACCTGATCGTTCAGGCTCACGATCGTCCGCTTCGCTGCGAATCCGCGCTTCGCAGGTTGAATTCGCCGGCAGGTTACCTTCACTCCCGTTGTCTTTCGCTTACCTCATGGCTATCCCCTGCCACGCCTCGAGAGTATCGTTCGTTGCCGGCCTTCTCCTCGGCGGCACCGGCTGGGCCGCAGCCGCGCCCACCCCGCGCGAGCTGAGCTACAACGAGCACATCCAGCCGATCCTGGCGGAAAACTGCTTCCACTGCCACGGGCCCGACTCCGGCACGCGCAAGGGCAAGCTGCGGCTCGACCGCGCCGCCGAAGCCAAGCTGCCGCGCGGCGACCGCGAGGCGGCGATCAAGCCCGGCCATCCCAAGGAAAGCCCGGTGGTCGAGCGCATCCTGTCGACGGATACCGAGGAGCAGATGCCGCCGCCCGAGTCGCACAAGAAACTCAAGCCGGAGGAGATCGCGCTGCTCCAGCGCTGGATCGGCGAAGGGGCGAAGTACGAGGAACACTGGTCGCTCATCGCGCCGCGGCGCCGGGCCGTGCCGGCGCTGCCGGCCGGCTTTCCGGCCGCGTGGAACGCGCACCCCGTCGATCGCTTCCTGGCCGCGGCGCAGGCGGCGGCCGGCCTGCGGCCGAACGCAGAGGAGGCGCGGACGCGTCTGCTGCGCCGCGTGACCTTTGACCTCACCGGGCTCCCGCCCACGCCGGAGGCGATCCGGGCGTTCGCGGCCGATCGCGCGCCCGGCGCCTACGAACGCGTCGTGGACCGCCTGCTGCAGACCGATGCCTCGGCCGAGCACTTCGCCCGCTACTGGCTCGACGCCGTGCGCTATGCGGACACCCACGGCATCCACATCGACAATTACCGCTCGATCTGGCCCTACCGCGACTGGGTGGTGAACGCGTTCCGCCGCAACCAGCCGTTCGACCAGTTCACCATCGAGCAGGTTGCGGGCGACCTCCTGCCGGGGGCGACGCTGGAGCAGAAGGTGGCCTCGGGCTTCAACCGCTGCCTGCCGACCACGAGCGAGGGCGGCGCCATCGCCGAGGAATACGAGGCGATCTACGCGAAGGATCGCGTGGAGACGTTTTCGACCGTCTGGCTCGGATTGACGACGGGTTGCGCGTCGTGCCACGACCACAAGTTCGACCCGGTCTCGCAGAAGGACTTCTACGCGCTCGCGGCGTTCTTTCGGAACAACACGATGCCGGCGATGGACGGCAACCGGCACGACACGCCGCCCACGCTGTTCGTGCCCGCCGCGCCGGATCGCGTCCGCTGGCAGGAACTGCAGGTTCAGTCCGCCGCGTTGCAGGAGCAACTGCAGGCGCGGGCCCGGGCGGCCGACGCCGACTTCGACCGCTGGCTGGCCACCGCGCGCACGCTCGTCGCGCCGCCGGTCGAGCGCACCGTCCGGCTGCACGCGCCGCTGGTGCCGGAAGGTGCGGCGGCGGTCGGGGCCGTGACGGTGGCGGGTCCATTCGGCCCGGCGACAAAGCTCAACGAGCGCGACCTCGTGCTCGGCCCGCCGGTGCCCTGGCTCCGGGAGAGCGCGGAGAGCTTTTCCTTCTTCCTCCGGCTCGACGGCACGCCGGGAGGCACCCTGCTCTCGAGTTTCGATGCCGGAGGAAAGACCGCGGGCTGGGCGCTTTTCCTCGAAGGCGGCAAGCTGGGGCTGCAGGTTGCCGACGCGCGCGGCAGCGTGAAGGTGCGCAATGTCGCGGGCGCCGCCGTGGCGCCCGGCAAGTGGCACCACGTGCTGCTGAGCTACGACACCGCGTCGCTGCGCAGCCGCACCATCGAAGTCTTCCTTGACGGCCGCCAGGTGGTGAATTCGGGCATCTCCGCGCACCTGCCTTCCGAGATCCGGCCGGTCGCCCCCCTGCGGCTCGGTTCGCGCCAGGGGGCGGACGGGCGGCCGGCCGACCCGCTCACCGGCGGCGACGTCTGGGTGCAGGAGTTCCGCCGCTTCGATCGCGGCGCCTTCGCCGCCGACGCGAAGGAAATCGCCGACCTGCTCGAAGCGCACGCCGGACTGGAGGCCGGGGAAAAGCGCACCGCGGCGCAGCGGAAGCAGCTTCGTGAACACTTCCTGGCCGCGGTCGACGCGCCCTCGCTCGCGCTCGCGGCGCAGCTCGATGCGCTCCGGCGCGAGGAGGACGGGCTCCGCGCCCGCGGCGGGCTCACGCTCGTGATGGAGGAGAAGAAGGACAGCGAGCCCTTCGCGCACGTGCTGAATCGCGGCGAGTATTCGCAGCCGGGCGAGAAGGTGGGGCCCGCCGTCCCCGCCGTGCTGCCGCCGCTGCCGGCGGAGGCGCCGCGCAACCGGCTCGGCCTGGCCCGCTGGCTTGTCGCGCCGGAGAATCCGCTGACCGCGCGCGTCACCGTCAACCGCGCCTGGCAGCAGCTGTTCGGCACCGGGTTGGTGGAATCGGCGGGCGACTTTGGCGTGATGGGCGCGCGGCCGTCGCACCCGCTGCTGCTCGACTGGCTCGCGGTGGAGTTTCGCGAGGGGGGATGGGATTTCCGCCGGCTGATGCGGCTCCTCGTCACCAGCGCGGCGTACCGGCAGTCGGCCGCGGCCACGCCCGCGCACCTCGAGCGCGATCCGGGCAACCGCCTCCTCGCGCGCGGTCCCCGCTTCCGCCTCGATGCGGAGGAGCTGCGCGACCAGGCGCTCGCCGCGTCGGGCCTGCTCGTGGCGAAACTCGGCGGCCGGCCCGCCCGCCCCTACCAGCCCGAAGGCATCTGGGAGGAGGTCGCGATGAAGGAGTCGACGACGCGTTATTACACGCCGGATACGGGGGAGAACCTCTACCGCCGCTCGCTCTACACCGTGCTCAAGCGCACCGCGGCGCCGCCCGCGATGGAGCTGCTGAACGCGCCCAACCGCGAGGTCACGTGCGTGCGCCGCGATCGCACCAACACGCCGCTGCAGGCGCTGGTGACGATGAACGAGACGCTCTTCGTCGAGGCTTCGCGCCAGCTCGCGGCCCGCGTGCTGCGCGAGGCACCCGGCGTGGACGCGCGGCTCGACGGGGTGGCGTTGCGCCTGCTCGGCCGCAGCCTCGACGCCGGCGAGCGGACGATCCTGCGGCGCACGCTCGACGACGCCCTCGCGGTGTACCGGCGCGAGCCGGCGGAGGCCGCCAAGCTGCTCGGCGTCGGCGAATCGGCCGTGGATCCGCAGCTTCCGGCCGCGGAGGTCGCCGCATGGACGCTCGTCGCGAGCCAGGTGATGAACCTGGATGAAGCTCTCACCAAGTAAGCCATCCCAGCCCAAAGCCATGAATTCCCTTCACCCCGAATGGCGGGAGCCGGTTGAACAGTACAACGCCGCGCTCACGCGCCGGCAGTTCTTCCGGCAGTCGGGCACCGGCCTCGGCGTCGCCGCGCTGGCGGCCCTGCTGGGCAACCGTCCCCTGGCGTCGGGCGCCGCGGCGGGAGCGCCGGCGCCGTGGCAAATCGCACCCAAGGCCAAGCGCGCGATCTACATCTCGCTGATCGGCGCGCCGTCGCAGCTCGAGCTGTTCGACTACAAGCCCCACCTGGCGCCGCGCTTCAAGGAGGACCTGAAGGACTGGCTCCAGACCCAGGGTGAGCGGCTGACGGGCATGACGGCGCGGCAGGCCTCGTTTCCCCTGGCGCCGAACATCTTCAAGTTCGCGCAGCACGGGCAGAGCGGGGCGTGGATCAGCGAGCTGCTGCCGTACACCGCGAGGATGGCCGATGACATCTGCATCGTGCGCTCGATGAAGACGGACGCGATCAACCACGAGCCGGCCAACCAGCTCGTGTACACCGGCTCGATGCAGAACGGGAAGGCGTCGATCGGCTCCTGGCTTTCTTACGGGCTCGGCTCGCTCAACGAGGACCTGCCGGCGTTCGTGGTGCTGCACGCCAAACATTCCAGCCCGTTCTCCAACGTCCAGGCCATCTCGTCGCGGCTCTGGGGCGCGGGCTTCCTGCCGGGCAAGCACGCGGGCGTGTCGTTTCGTCCGCAGGGCGATCCCGTCCTCTACCTCAACGACGCGCCCGGCGTGCCGCGCGAGCTGCGCCGGCGGATACTGGACGGCATCGGCGAATTCAACCGCCGCAGCTACGCCGCGATTGGCGATCCCGAGATCCAGACCCGCACGCAGCAGTACGAGATGGCGTTCCGCATGCAGGCGAGCATCCCGGAGCTGGCCGACCTCGCGAAGGAGCCGGAGTCCACCTATGCGCTCTACGGCGAGGAGGCGCGCGTGCGCGGCACGTTTGCCAGTTCCGCGCTGATGGCGCGCCGGCTGGTGGAGCGTGGAGTGCGCTTCGTGCAGATCTTCCACCGCGGCTGGGACCAGCACGGCACGCTGCCCCGCGACATCGCGTCGCAGTGCAAGGACGTCGACCAGGCGTGCTACGGGCTCGTGCAGGACCTGAAACAACGCGGTCTGCTCGACGACACGCTCGTGATCTGGGGCGGCGAGTTCGGCCGGACGGTCTATTGCCAGGGCACGCTGACCGAGACGAACTACGGCCGCGACCACCACCCGCGCTGCTTCTCGATCTGGCTCGCGGGAGGCGGCATCAAGGGCGGACAAGTCTACGGCGAGACCGACGAGATGTCCTATAACATCGTGAAGGACCCCGTGCATATCCGGGACCTGCATGCGACGCTGCTGCACCTCATGGGTATCGATCACGAGCGGTTGAGCTTCAAGTTCCAGGGTCTCGACCAGCGGCTGACCGGCGTGGTCCCGGCGCACGTGGTGAAGGGTCTCCTGGCGTGAGCGCGTGCGCCGGAGCCATCTCTTCGCAGTGAAGCGGTTGCGGCCATCGAGGTGGAGCCGCCGGTCCCCGGGCGGCTGACGTACGGCGGATCCTTTCGCAGTGCCGGGAGGGCGAGACGGATCCCGACCGGTGGCTGCGTGGGTCGCGGGAAGGGCGGACGGGGACGTCCGCGCTCCTGCCGGGGCGCAGCCCGGGCGGTTCCGCGCATCACGGGATTGTCTTCGTCCGCGCGAAGGCTTCCACTCGGGAAACCCCGCCCCCATGCCACGCCGCTTCGTCCCCGTCGTGTTCGCCGTCCCGGCGTTTGCGGTCGCCGCGCCGGCGACGTTGACGTTCAACGAACACATCCAGCCGATCCTGGCGGAAAACTGCTATGCCTGCCATGGCGTCGACGCCGGGTCGCGCAAAGCCGAGCTGCGGCTCGACCGGGCGGAGTTCGCCACCGCGCGGCGCAAGGAGGGCGGTCCCGCGATTGTGCCCGGCAAGCCGGACGAAAGCCTGCTGATCCAGCGGATCGAGTCGCGCGATGAAAAGAAGGTCATGCCGCCCCCGGAAGCGCACAAGACGCTGAAGCCGGAACAGGTCGCCCTCCTTCGCCGCTGGATCGCCGAGGGCGCCGCGTACCAGGAACACTGGGCATTCATCGCGCCGGTGGCCGCACCGCCGCCGGTCGCGACCGGAGCGAAGCCGGAGGTGAACCGGCATCCCGTGGACGCGTTCGTGGCGGCCCGGCTCGCGCGGGAAGGACTGGCGCTGTCGGCGGAAGCCGACCGGCGGACGCTGGCGCGGCGCGTGACGCTCGATCTGACCGGCATCATCCCGACACCGGAGGAGGTGGAGGCGTTCGCGAAGGATCGCGCGCCCGGCGCCTACGAGCGGCTGGTCGACCGGCTGCTCGCCAGCCCGCGTTACGGCGAGCACCGCGCCCGCTACTGGCTCGACTACGTGCGTTACGCGGACACGCATGGCATCCACTTCGACAACGCGCGCGCGATCTGGCCGTACCGCGACTACGTCATCCGGGCGTTCAACGCCAACAAGCCCTTCGACACGTTCGTGCGGGAGCAACTCGCGGGAGACCTGCTGCCGGCGAAGACTTTCGACGAACTCGCCGCGACCGGATTCGTCCGCAGCAACATGACGACCAATGAAGGCGGCACGATCACCGAGGAGGTGTACGTGAACCAGACGCGCGACCGGGTGGAGGCGTTCGGCGCGACCTTCCTCGGGCTCACGACCGGCTGCGCGGCGTGCCACGACCACAAGTTCGATCCCCTGACGCAGCGCGACCACTGCGCGCTCGCGGCCTTCCTCGGCAATACGCTGGAGAAACCGTGGGATTCCAACATCGCCGACCCCGCGCCCGTGCTGCGGCTGCCGCAGCCCGAGAACCTCGCCACGGCGGAGACCGTGCTCCAGGCGAGGGCGGCGTTGTGGAGCCGGCTCGATGCCCGGAGGTCGCAGAGCCGGAAGCTGGTCGGGGCATGGCTGGCCGCCGGACACCGGCCAAAGCCCGTGCCGGCCACGGGGCTCGAGCTGCGGCTGAAGCTGGACGAGGGCAGGGGCGACGTGCTGACGAATTCCGCCCCGAAAGCGAAGGTGGCTCGCTTCAAGGCCGACACCAACCCCCTCATCTGGGGCGAGAACGCGTGGCTGTGGCCCTCGATGCGCATGGACATCTTCACGCGCATCAACCTCGGCGCCCAGGGCGACGTCGATGCCGGCGATCGCTTCTCGGCCGGTGGCTGGCTGCTGCTCCGCGCGAAGCCGGGCGGTGGCGTCCGCACCGGCACCGGCAGCGGATCACTGCTGGCGCGCCGGGGTGACGACGCGCGTCACGGCGGAGCGGGCTGGGAAATCTACCAGGAAGGCGGCCGTTTCACGGTCAACCTCGTGCCCCGTCCGGCGGCGGGAGCGCCGTCGCCTGCCGTGCCCGTCGCGGCGGGCGCCGCGGAGAACCCGCGCTACCCGGCCGCGTCCGCGCCGCCGCCGCGCGGCATCTCGGTCGTGACGTCGGAGGTGTTTCCGCGCGACGAGTGGCTGCACGTCTTCTTCACCTACGACGGCACGCGGCGTGCGGCCGGGGTGCGGTTGTACGTCAACGGCCGTTCCGTCCCGCTCGACGTGAAACTCAACACGCTGGCGGCCGACGATTCGATCCGGACCGACGCCGCCATGCACCTGGGCCGGCGGGACGACGAACAGCCGATGCGGGAAACGCGCTTCCAGGATGTGCGCTTCTACCGGCGCCTGCTGACGGCCGAGGAAGTGGCGCGGCTGCCGTTCGAGGATGTCGCGGCCGAGATCGTGGCGCGCCAGCCGGATCCGGCGCGGTGGTCGACCGACGAGGCATTCGTCGCGGCGGACCGGTTCTACCTCGGCCGGAAGGACGAGGAGGCGCGGACGCTCGCCGCGGCCGTCGCGGCGCACGACGAGGCGCTGGCGGCTCTGACGAAGGACGGCACGCCGACCCTGATCGCGATCGAGAAGGAGTCGCCGGCGTACGCCGACATCCTCAAGCGCGGCGACTATTTCGCGCGGCTCGAGCGCGTGGAGCCGGCCGTCCCGCATTTCCTGCCCGGGCTGCCCGCCGGCACGCCGCGCAACCGGCGCGGGCTGGCGGAATGGCTGCTGATGCCCGAGCAGCCGTTGATGGCGCGCGTG
>CALFZM010000306.1 GCA_937952235.1 uncultured Opitutia bacterium
GGTGTGGCTGCTCGTCGGCTGCACGGAAATGCGGGCGGCGGCGTCGCCCGGGCTGAACGGCGTGGTGGTCGAGGTGGCGGCGGAGGGCCAGCCCTTCGTGCTGAACGCCGAGGTGGGCGCGGGTACTGCGCCCTTCACCTTCCAGTGGTACCGGAACGGCGCGCCGCTGCCGGCGGCGACGGAGCAGCGGCTGAGCATTGCGGAGATGAAGGTCGACGACGCCGGCCTGTACGCGGTGGTGGTTTCCAATTCCGCGGGCTCGGCCGCGAGTCCGCCGATCCTCGTCGAAGTCACGGCCGCCCAGCCGAGCCGCCTCGCCAATGTCGCCATCGTGGCCGCGGCCGACGAAGCTGTGGTGGTGGGATTCACGCTCGGAGGCGCTGCATCGTCCGGGACCAATCGCCTGCTGGTGCGGGCCGCCGGTCCGGCGCTCGGCGTCCTGGGGGTGGAGGGCGCATTGCCGGATCCCGTCCTGGAACTATCGGGCGCGAACGGACTCGTGGCGGGGAACGACAACTGGGACGGAGGCGAACGCGTCACGACCCTTTCTGCCGCCGTCGGAGCGTTCGCGTTTTCCGTCAACAGC
The DNA here is from genome assembly GCA_937952235.1 of uncultured Opitutia bacterium. Lineage (GTDB taxonomy): Bacteria > Verrucomicrobiota > Verrucomicrobiia > Opitutales > Opitutaceae > ER46. The sequence goes on from CALFZM010000306.1 coordinate 587, forward strand.
CAGGATGCGGCGCTGGTCGCCGATGTCCCGGCGGGAGGGTACACCGCCCGGGTGACGGATGCCCAGGGCCAGTCCGGCACCGTGGCCGTGGAGATCTATGAGGCGCCGGGCGGTACGACCGCGCGGCTCACCAACCTGTCCGCCCGCGCCCCGGTCTCCGCGACCGCCGCGCCCTTCACGCTCGGCTTCACCGTGTCCGGCCGCGATCCGCTCCGGCTGCTCGTGCGCGGCGTGGGGCCGTCGCTGTCCCAGTTCGACGTGGCGGCGCCGCTGGCCGATCCCCGCCTCCACCTGTTCCGGCGCGCGGATCTCATCGCGTCGGGAGACGACTGGGGCGAGGTGCAGGCGCCCGCCGTCGCGGCGGCGGCTTCGGCCGTCGGGGCCTTTCCGCTGCCGGCGGGGTCCCGCGACGCCGCACTCCTGGTCGCGCTTGAACCCGGGTCCTACAGTGTCCAGTTGACCGGCCCGGCCGGCGAAGCGGGCCTGGCACTGATCGAGCTCTACGCCCTTCCCTGAGCCAGAGCCGGCGGGGGGCGGGATGCGGTCATCCGTGCGACGCCGTCGGGCCGGTCCGTCCGCCGCGCCAGCCATGACCGGGCGCACGTAGTTCTACCCACGGGAGAACGGGTTAGTGCCCATGGGCGTGTTTGCCAGTTTCTGGCAGAATGGGGCTGTCGACATGCTGTACTTCCTCGGCCTGCTCATCATCGCGTCCGGTACCATCCTGCTGCTCGGCCTCGCGAGCCGGCAGCCGCCGAGTCCGGAGGGTCCGCACGCGGAGCACGACGAAGAGACGTAACCGGGCCGGCACATTGGCGAGGGAAGTTTGTATCCGCCGGGACGATGCGTCCGATTTGGCGTTTGATTTCCGCGGGCAAACGCCATGAAACGTTGCCTTCCCGGGACGGGCCGGCGGCGGTCCGGAGCGTGGCGTCATGACCGAACTCCTGATCATCAAACCTTCATCGCTCGGCGACATCGTGCATGCCTTGCAGGTGGCGACGTCCTTGAAGGCGCAGGTCGATCACCTCCGCATCTCGTGGGTGGTGCGCGAAATCTTCGCCCCCATTGTCCGGGCGTGTGAGGCGGTGGACCAGGTGTACGTCTTCGAGCGCAATGCGGGTGCGAAGGGCTTCATGCGCCTGATGAAGGAGCTGCGGAAGACGACCTTCGACTACGTGTTCGACATGCAGGGCCTGCTGCGGACGGGGCTCATGACCTCGCGCACGCTGGCTCACCGGAAGGTCGGTCGCAGCGATGCCCGGGAATGGTCGGGCGTGTTCTATGACGAGAAGGTGCCGCTGCCGCCCGATGGAAAGCGGAGCCACGCGCTCGACATCCTTTTGCAGTTCTGCCGCGTGCTCCACGCGCGGCCGGAAGTGCGGGGCGCCCTGAAGTTCCGCGAGGTCGACAGCCTGAACCTCAGCTTTGCCGACGCGCGCGGCGGTGGGAAACCGGTGGTGATGTTCGTCGACAGCCGCCGGGCGGAGAAGTGCTGGAACGGCTTCAAGCAGCTCACGGAGCTCATCCTCCGCGAGAACAAGAACCGGAAGGTGGTCTGGGCCGGGAGCAGTTACGTGCATGACCGAAACACGTTTTCCCCGTCCCAGTTCGTGAACGTCACCGGGAACACGAGCCTCGTGTCGCTGCCCGCGCTGGTGAAGCGCGCCGACTGGGTGATCGCCAACGACAGCGGCCCGATGCACCTCGCGGCGGCGCTCGGCGTTCGGGTGCTGGGCATCTTCGGGCCGACGGATCCTCGGCTCTTCGGGCCTTATCCGCTCAACGCGCCCAGCAACGTCGTCGTGCAGGCGCCCGTCGGAGACTTGAAGCTGCTTTCCGCCAAGGAAGTCTACGCCCGTTTCCTCAAGGCGCGCGCGCGCTTCCGCTGATCGACCTCCCTTTCCACCATGCTCGACCCGAAGCTCATTCGCGAGTCGCCCGAACTAGTGCGGGCGGCCATTGCCAGGAAACACCTCGACGTCGACCTCGACGCCGTGCTCGCGGTCGACGCGGCCTGGCGGACGCACCTGCAGGAGACGGAGTCGCTGCGCGCGCAGCAGAAGGCCGCCAACACCGCGATGGCGGCCCTGCCGAAGGGTTCGCCGGAATTCCAGGCCAAGCTGGCCGAGATGCGCACGCTCTCGGGTCAGGTGAAGGAGCGGGAAGTGCAGCTCAAGGAACTCGAGGAGAAGTTCCGCCAGGCTATGCTGACGCTGCCGAACCTGCCGCACGCCAGCGTGCCGGACGGACGCGGCCCGGATGACAACGTGGTGCACGCGTTGCACGGCGCGCACGACACGCCCCGGCCGCATGCGATTCCGCACTGGGAGATCCCGGGGTTCGAGAAGCTGTTCGACTTTTCGCGCGGCTCGAAGGTCGCCGGGGCCGGCTTTCCCTTCTATGTCGGCGACGGCGCGCGGCTCGTCCGAGCGCTCGTGCACTTCTTCCTCGATGAGAATGCCAAGGCCGGCTACATCGAGGCCAACCCGCCGCTGCTCGTGAACGAGGCCAGCGCGACCGCGACCGGGCAGTTGCCCGACAAGGAAGGGCAGATGTACGAGACGACGCCCGACCGGCTCTACGCGATTCCCACGGCCGAGGTGCCGATGACGAATTTCTATCGCGACGAGATCCTCGACGAGGCTGCGCTGCCCGTCTACCGCTGCGCGTACTCGCCCTGCTTCCGTCGCGAGGCCGGCAGCTACGGCAAGGACGTGCGCGGACTCAATCGGCTGCACCAGTTCGACAAGGTGGAACTGCTGAAGTGGGTGCATCCCTCGACGAGCTACGACGAGCTCGAGAAGCTTCGAGGCGACGCGGAGCGGCTGCTGCAGAAGCTGGACCTGCCTTATCGCGTCCTGCTGATGTGCGGCGGCGACCTGGGCTTCGTGCAGTCGAAGAAGTATGACCTCGAGGTGTGGTCGGCGGGCCAGAAGCGCTGGCTCGAGGTGTCGAGCTGCTCGTGCTTCGAGACGTTCCAGTCGCGCCGGGCCCAGATTCGATTCCGCAACAAGGACACGGGCAAACCCGAGCTCGTCCACACGCTCAACGGCTCCGGCCTCGCCGTGCCGCGCGTCGTCGCGGCGCTGCTCGAGAACAACCTGCAGGAAGATGGTCGCGTGCGGATCCCGACGGTGCTCGTGCCGTACTTCGGCAAGGAGTTCCTGAGCTTCGCGTGAAGGGTGCGGTCCAACGCCGGCCCGCGGCGCGTCGGTCGTGAAACGATCCGCGCGCAGGCCGGCGTGGAGCGTAGTGGCCGCGCGGCTCGCGGCGCTGGTGCCGCAGACGCGGCTCGACCCGGCGGTGCTGGCGTGGGCGGCCGCGGCGTCCCGTCGCGGCCGGTGGGGTGTGGCCTTCTCCGGTGGCGCGGATTCGCTCGCGCTCCTGCTCCTGCTCTGGGCGCACTGGCCGCGCCGGCGGCGACGGCTCCTGGCGCTGCATTTTGACCACCGGTTGCGCGGGCCGGCCTCGCGGGCGGACGCGTCGTTCTGCCGCCGCGTGTGCCGCGCGCTGGGCGTCGAGCTGCGCTGCGGCTCCTGGGACGACGCGCCCCCGGACGCCAGCGAAGCCGCGGCGCGCGAGGCGCGTCACGCCTTCTTCGCCCGCGAGGTGCGCGTCCTGTGGCTGGGGCACCAGTTGGACGACATCGCGGAAACGTTCCTGATGCGGCTCGCGCGGGGCAGCGGGACTTCCGGCCTGGCGGCGCCGCGTCCGGTGCAGCGCGTGCGTGCCGGCCGGGTGCATCTCCGGCCGCTGCTTACCCTGAAGAAGTCCGAACTCGCGGCCGCGCTGCAGCAGTCGGGCGCAGTGTGGCGCGAGGATGCGACGAATGCCTCCGCGCGCTATTTCCGGAATCGCATCCGTGGCGAGGTCCTACCCCGCTGGGAAGCCGCGGCGGGCCGCGACGCGCGGGCGGGCGCGGCACGGTCGCGGCGCCTCCTGGAGGAGGACGACGTGGCGCTCGAGGCGTGGCTCGACGCGCTCGACGTCGTCGGGCCCAGGGGCGACCTGCGTCTGCGCCGCCTCGCGGGACGGCCGCGGGCGCTCTGGCGGCGCGCCCTGCATCGCTGGCTCTGGCGCGAGCCGCGGGCGGGCGCGTTGTCGCGGGCGGCATTCGACGCGCTGCTCGATGCCCTCATCGCGGGCCGGCGCACGCGTCACAGCCTTGGCCGGCAGGGTTTTGCCGCGTGCGACGGACGCCGGCTGGTGTTTGCGCATGCCGGAAAGTCCGCGCCATAATTCCACGGGCCCACCAATTGACTTATCCCCCGGGAACATCCACTTTCACCGATTAGTCCAAAACGTAAATGTCTGATTCCGAAAACAAAAAATCCCGCCGCCCCCTGAAGAGCCTGCCGCCGGATCGCTTCCAACCGAAGATGTTGATTTTCTGGCTGGCACTCGTGGCGGCGGTGCTCGCGCTGCTCTATTACACGCCGGGGATGAGCGCGACGCCGGAGACCCTCACGATCCAGGAAGTGGTCGAGCGCGCCGAGTCGAAGAATATCCAGGCCAATCCTCCCGCCACCATCCGTCCGGACCTGAGCGGCGGACGCGACTGGCACAGCATCACGGGCAGCAGCCGCAAGGATGAAGGGTCGGGGTTCAAGCCGTTCCGCGCGGCGGGTCGCATCACCGACGAAAACATGATGCGCCTGCAAAAATCGAAGCTCTTCATCGAGCAGCAGTCGCAGACGCTCCTGACCACGATCGCGGCGCAGGTCATTCCCTTTGTCATCATCATCGGCCTGCTGTATTTCCTTTTCGTGCGCCAGCTCCGGCAGGCCGGGCGCGGCGCCCTGAGCTTCGGGAAAAGTCGCGCCAAGCTGCTCACGCGGGATCGCGACAAGATCACGTTCGCGGACGTCGCGGGCTGCGACGAAGCGAAGGAGGAGGTCTCCGAGGTCGTGGAGTTTCTCAAGGACCCGAAGAAGTTCACCCGCATGGGCGGTCGCATTCCGAAAGGCATCCTGATGGTCGGGCCTCCGGGTACCGGCAAGACGCTGCTCGCCAAGGCGGTGGCGGGCGAGGCCGACGTGCCGTTCTTCAGCATCTCGGGATCCGACTTCGTGGAGATGTTCGTGGGCGTCGGCGCCAGCCGCGTGCGCGACATGTTCGAACAGGGCCGCAAGAGCGCTCCCTGCCTGATCTTCATCGACGAAATCGACGCGGTCGGCCGCCAGCGTGGCGCCGGGCTTGGCGGCGGGAATGACGAACGCGAGCAGACGCTCAATTCGCTCCTCGTGGAGATGGACGGCTTCGACACCACCGAGGGCGTGATCATCATCGCGGCGACGAATCGTCCCGACGTGCTCGACAGCGCGCTGCTCCGCCCGGGTCGCTTCGACCGGCAGATCTACGTGGACCTTCCCGACCTGGTCGGGCGCGAGCAGATCCTCCGGGTCCACGCCAAGAAGGTCAGCCTGGCCGAGAATGTGGACCTCCAGGTGATCGCCCGCGGCACGCCGGGGCTTTCCGGCGCGGAGCTCGCGAACCTGCTCAATGAGGCGGCGCTGCTCGCCGCGCGCCGCGGCAAGAAGAAGGTCGAGATGGTCGACGTCGACGATGCCCGCGAGAAGGTCCAGTTCGGCCGCGAACGTCGCCGCGTGATGGACGACGAGGAGAAAAAGCTCACCGCGTATCACGAAGCCGGACACGCACTGGTCCAGGCCGTGCTCGATGACGGGCACCTCCCGGTGCACAAGGTCACCATCATTCCGCGCGGCCGCAGCCTCGGCAGCACGATGTTCATCCCGAAGAAGGATATTCTCACCCAGGCGAAGAAGCGGATGTTGAACCAGATCGCGATGGGCCTCGGCGGCCGCATCGCGGAGGAGCTCGTGCTCGACGACATCTCGAGCGGCGCCGCCGGCGACATCAAGCAGGTGACGAAGATCGCCCGCGCGATGGTGTGCGACTGGGGCATGAGCCCGCTGGGTCCGGTCGCCTACGGCGACCACCACGACACGGTGTTTCTCGGCCGCGAGATCACGCGCAACGAGAACATCTCCGAGGAGACGGCCCGCAAGATCGACGAACAGATCTTCGCCATCATCGACGAGCAGTATCAGCGGGCCAAGCAGATCATCCTCGATCACCGCCCCGCGCTCGACAAGATGGCGGAGGCCCTCCTCGAGCACGAGACGATCGACGGCAAGCACGTGCTGGAGATTCTCCAGTTCGGTGAAATCCGCTCCCCGATCGTGCCCAGTGTGCCGCCCAAGGTCGACGGCCAGCCACCGGCCAAGAAGCATCCCGACAAGGCCGCGGCGCCCGAACCGATGGGGCCGGCGGCGGCGCCCAACCCGGCCTGAGCGGCCACCTCTCGCGACGGCGGACTTCGGTCCGCCGTTTTTTTTGCCCGTTCGAGCGCAGCGGGCGGAATCACCTCCGACTGATTGTATTGGCGAGGTATGATTCACTCATGCAGTGGGCCCTCGAATCATCGATGCAAATGGCCGCACGGGGAAGGTGGAGCGGCTTGTCCCAAGCCGCTGCGGACCGGTCCGTCGAACGTCTCGCCGCCTGGGGACAGGCGGCTCCACCACCTGGATCGATGGGCTGGCGCGGACGTTTGAAACTCCGATGTAAACTTCGCGCCAAAGCTGCAGGGCGGCAGATCAGACTTGGATTCCGCGGGAGCGACGCCAAATCTGCCGGGCTCGACGCATGAAAATTTGCTGCATTGGAGCCGGTTACGTGGGCGGTCCGACGATGGCGATGATTGCGCTCAAGGCGCCCGGGATCGAGGTCCGGGTGGTCGACATGAACGCGCAGCGCATCGCGGCGTGGAACTCCGATCGGCTGCCCATTTATGAGCCCGGACTCGACGAGGTGGTGCGGCAGACGCGCGGCCGGAACCTGAGCTTCTCGACCGACGTCGAGGGCGGCATCAAGGCCGCCGACATCATCTTCGTGGCCGTCAACACCCCCACCAAGACGTACGGGATGGGGGCAGGGCGCGCCGCCGACCTGCGTTTCATCGAATCGGTGGCGCGCACCATCGCCGAGCACGCCAACGGACCCAAGATCATCGTCGAGAAGTCCACCATCCCGGTAAAGACCGCGGAGACGATCAAGGACATCCTCGCCGCCAACGCGCGCGGTCACCGTTTCGAGGTGCTTTCGAATCCCGAGTTCCTGGCCGAGGGTACGGCGATCGCCGACCTGCACGCGCCGGATCGCGTGCTCATCGGAGGCGAGCGGACACCCGGGGGCGAGGCCGCGCTGCAGAAGCTGGTCGACGTCTACGCACACTGGGTGCCGCGCGAGCGGATCATCACGACCAACCTGTGGTCATCCGAACTCTCGAAGCTTGTCGCCAACGCCTTCCTGGCGCAGCGCATCTCGTCGATCAACTCGATCTCGGCCCTGTGCGAGGCCACGGGAGCGGACGTCGATGAAGTGGCGCACGCCATCGGCAAGGATTCGCGGATCGGTCCGAAGTTCCTAAAGGCCTCCGTCGGCTTCGGCGGGTCGTGCTTTCAGAAGGACATCCTCAACCTCGTGTACCTGTGCGAGGCATTCGGCCTGCCGGAAGTCGCCCGCTACTGGGAGTCCGTGGTGGCGATGAATGACTGGCAGAAGCACCGCTTCGCCGCCCGCATCGTGAAATCGCTGTTCGGCACCGTGGCGGACAAACGCATCGCAGTGCTGGGTTTCGCGTTCAAGAAGGACACCAACGACACGCGGGAGTCGGCGGCGATCTCAGTCTGCCGGGACTTGCTGGCGGAGCAGGCGAAGGTCGTGGTGTACGATCCGAAGGTGCCGGCCGAGGAGATCCAGGCCGACGTGCTGGGGAAGGGCAAATCGGACGCCCGGTTCTCGGTCGCACGCTCGGCGTACGAAGCGGCCGAGGGGGCGCACGCGCTGGCCATCGTGACCGAATGGGATGAGTTCAAGACCCTCGATTTCGGGCGGATCTTCAGCGCGATGCAGCAGCCCGCTTTCATCTTCGATGGACGCAATATCCTGAATCTCGCCCGGCTGCGTGAGATCGGTTTTCGCGTGGGCGGGATCGGGAAGTAAGGTCGTCACCGCAGGCGAGGAACTGCGCGCCCGCGGCGCGTGAGATCGAACAGCGTCATCCCCCGCTGAGCGGCTCGCGCAGACGCCAAAGGGCCGCCCCTCGTCACAAAAGAAGGGCGGCCCGGTTTTTGGCGTAATGTCCCGTCCTCTCACGGCGGGAAAGAAAAGGTGGCATCAGGTCGCGAACCTCGCCTGGTCCAGCCGGCCGCCGGTGGCGCGACCGTACCTAACTCTGTGCGTCGGCGCGTTCATTTTCGACCTCCTCAAGGTAGCCAGATGGGACGTTTTCTCAACGGGAACTTCCCGCGTGATCAGGGGAGAAACACGTAAATTTCTCGGTAAATCCCCGATCGGCTCCGCCCTCTGGGCTGGAGTAGAGTCAATCATTCTGTAGCCCAAACCTAAACGCAAAGTCGCAAAGGAACGCGAAGTTTCGCCAGGTTTTCCTTCGCGAGTCTTTGCTCT
>CALFZM010000307.1 GCA_937952235.1 uncultured Opitutia bacterium
CCGGTTGCGCGGAGGACCGGCGGGTCCCGCAAGCGGCCCGCCGTCCTCAGTAAACCGCCGCGATCCGCTGGCCCGCTCCCGGACCCCGGCCGGGCGCCGCGACCTGTTCGCCGGCGCGGCGGCCGAGGAGTTGCCGTCCGAGGGGCGAATGGGGGGTGACGACGAGCACGCGGCGTCCCTCGGCCTCCACCTCGAGCCCGCCGGCGCGCGGTCCGATCAGGTACCAGGAGCGGCGTTCACGGGCGTCCACGAGTTCCACCACCGCTCCGGTGGCGATAACCGCATCCGGGGCAAACGCGGGGAGGGGAAGCGAACCGAAGACCTCGATGCTCTCGCCCACGGCGGCCGCCTGGCGGGCCTGCCCTTCGGCGAGGTAGGCGGCCTCCTGGCTGTGGGTGTCCCACTTGTTCTCCGCCCGGCTTTCCTCGCTGATCGCCTCGTCGCGGGCGAGGGAGGCGGCGCCGACGGAGCGGGAGAGTTCCTGGCGCAATTGCTGGAGGATCGCGGAGCGGAGCGTGGACTTGTTCAAGGCTGCAAAAACTTTGGTAAAAGCCGGGCGCGCACCCTTTGTCATGTGCATGCCGGAGCCGAAGAAGAGGTTCGGACTCTACTCATTTCGATTCCCGGTCCCCTAGCATGGCGCGAAAAATCAGTTTCATCAACTACAAGGGCGGCGTCGGCAAGACGTCGCTCATTGTAAACACGGCGGCATCGCTGGCCAAGCTCGGGAAGCGCGTCCTGCTCTTCGATTTCGACACGCAGTCCAATGCCAGCATCTGGCTGCTGAAGCTGGAGCGGTGGAACAAGCTGAACGCCACCGGCGAAGGCTCGGTGTATTCAATCTTCGATCCGGGCCAGGCGCAGGTGAAGGACCTGGTGATCAAGGATGTGGTCGAGGGCAAGGCGGGCGAGAAGCTGCTGCCGGGACTCGACCTGGTGCCGACGACTTTCAACCTCGTCGACCTCGAGAACGAATACAACGGCGACCCGAAACGGCCGCCCTACCTTGTGTTCTACGAGCAGCTCGCGGCGATCGAGGCGAACTACGATTTCATCCTGTTCGATTGCCCGCCGAACATCCTGCGCGCGTCGCAGTGCGGCGTGTTTTCGTCGAACGAGATCTACGTGCCGGCCAATCCCGACGCGCTGAGCCTGATCGGGTTCACGCTGCTGGTGGAGAAACTGCAGAAGTTTCACCAGCTTTCCGCCAGCTTCCGCCGCGGCGCCATGGGCCCGCCGTCGCAGGTCCACGGGATCGTGTTCAACTCCATCAAGACCGGCGTCGATATCGAGGTGCCGAAGATGCGCATGCAGCTTCGCCTGAACCAATTCAAGGCGGCAAAGCGCTCGGCGCCCACCGCGAAGATCTTCGAGTCGCAGATTCGCGATGCCATGGTGGTGCGACGATCCGTGGCGCTCGGCCTGCCGGTCGTCCTGGTCGGAGCCGAGGCGGCGGAGGCCGGCGCGACCGGCGACAACGTGGTGAGCGATTATCGCCGCCTGGCCCACGAACTCATTCAGCACGTCCGTTCCTGACCGTTGTAGAACCCGACAACCCACCCGAATTCATGAACTCCACCAAAGCGACGGCGAAGGATTGGGATGAAGTGAGGAGCGCCTTTGCGGCCTCGATCATGGTCGACACGTCGATCAACAGCCTGGCCCAGAATCTCGATCACCCGGACTGGCCGATCAAGGGCAAGGAGGAGACCCCGGCGAAGTACATCGATCTCAGCTACGAGGAGGTCGTGGAGATGATGCTGCTCAAGGGGCAGAAGGAGGAGCTGATCGACCGGCTCATCGACATCCTGCGCGAGACCCTGGCGTTCGACACGCCGTACGGCGACATGATGGCCCAGGCGGAGGCGACCTCCGAGCGCGAGAATCCGATCCTGCGCAATCTCGCCAAGCTCGGCATCCCGGAAAATTTCCCCATCGCCCTCACGACGCTGGAGCGCAACACGCTCGAATTCTGCGCGCTCGAGAAGCTCACCACGCTGGCCGAGTTCGCGGTGTTCTCGCAGAGCATGTCGCAAAACGTGATCGTCGGCGGCGATTTCCGGAAGCTGCTCAACGCGCTTTCGCACGTGGACGAACAGTCGCTTTCCGAAGTGCTGCCGTTCCGTCCCGGCCACAAGGGCCTCCATCTCGTGGAGGCGATCGGCCAGGCGGCGCGCTCCAACGACGGCCCCGGCCGGACCGAGCGCGCGACGACCTGGTTCCGCCAGGATCTCGCGGCCATGGAGGCCGACGTGCGCGCCGGCAAGTCGATCGATCGCTACTTCGTGGCCCTCGACAACCCGGCGCTCGAAGCGCGCGCCGTCGAACTGCTGCGGCCGTACCTTCGCCTGCCTGAACCGCCCAAGAAGAAGTCCGGGTGGTTCAGCAGCCTGTTCGGTCGCAAATAGCGGCCATGTCGCAACCCGCGCCGATCAAGTTTCCCAAGCCGCGGCCGCGCGACACCACGCCGCCTCTCGTCCTGCGCCGGCGCACGCCGGTCGCCGCCGATGCTTTGGGACTGATCGATGCGTCGATCGCCGCCCGCGAGTCCATCTACGCGGTCGTCTCCGCCTCCCAGGCCCCGTTCGGCTCGGCCGAAGGACTCACGGTCGAACAGCTCGCGGTGCTCGAGCAGACCCTGCGTCAGCTCGAGCGCACCCTGCTCGAACGCGAGCGGGCGATCGTAGAGACCGAGACCCGGCTCGCCGAAAAGTCCCGCGAGATCGCGGAGGCGGAGGCGCTGCTGGTTGCGCGCGAACACCTGGCGTCCGCCACCCGTTCCCCCGTCGGGGAAGGCACCGTGGCGCCGGAGGAACGGGCCGCCTTCGACCTGCTCAAGGCCGAGCTCGCCCGGCAGGAGGCGAGCCTGCAGGACGAAAAGCAGGCGGTGCGGGAACGGCAGGCGTTCCTCGACGAATCCGAGGCGCGTCTTTTCGAGAAGGTGCAGGCGCAGCAGGAGAAGGAGAACGAACTGGAGCAGCGCGAGGAGGACGTGCGCATGCGGCTCCGGCTGGTGAGGGAACTCGAGGCCAAGTTCGACCCGGTCGTCGCGGCCGCGCTCAAATCGGAGGCCGCGGTCGAGCGGCGGCGGGACGAGTTCAACGAATAGAGCCTTTCCCGGTGCGACCCGAACGTCAGATTCCAGTGAATTTTCCCTGCGAACGTCCGATGGGACACGTGCGCCGCGATTCGCGCGCACCCTGTCCGCGCGCCACCTCCGCCCATCCTTTCCCCCTCCGGAACGACCGGAGCTCAGCTCGTTGATCCATGTCCTCCAAGCCCGCCTCTGCTGCCGTCCGCCCGCCCACACTCGCAGAAGTCTGCGAACGGGCGCTGCGGCTGCCCTGTTCGCCGGCGATCCTGCCGCGGCTCACCGCCGTGCTCTCCGACGGGGACAGCTCGTGCGACGACATTGCGGACATCATCAAGCTCGACTCGGCGCTGGCGGCCTCGACGCTGCGCCTGGCGAATTCCGCCTACTTTTCCGCGGGCGGCCCGGCGGAGACCGTCGCCGATGCCGTGGTGCGCCTCGGTGCCCGTGAACTCTACCGGCTCGCCGCCCTCGCGCTCGTGAGCCGCTGGGAGGCGGGTTCATCCACCCGGGGCGAACCCGGTGACTTCTGCCGCCACGCGCTGTGCACCGCCCTGGCGGCGGAGGCGCTGGCCGAGACGAGCGAACGCGTGGATCCCCAGATCGCCTACACCGCCGGGCTCGTTTCCGATCTCGGCAAGCTCGCTGTCGCGCATGCCTGCGCCGCGTTTTTCCCGGCCATCCGCCGTCATTGTGCCGCGCAGGGCGCGACGTGGGCGGAGGCGGAGCGCGCGGTGCTCGGCTACCATAACGCCGAGGTGGGCGCGCGGCTGCTCACCGCCTGGTCGTTTCCCGAGCCGCTGGCCACCGTCCTGCAGTTCTGCGAACGCCGGGCCGAGGCGCCGGCTTCCGCGGTGCCGATGCTGGCGCACCTCCATGCGGCGAAATACGTCGCCACGTCCTTCGGCCCGGGCGTCGCGGAGGAAGGATTCCTGTTCGAGCTCGACGTCGCCTTCCTCGCCGAGTGGGGCTTCACGGCCGAGTTGCTGCAGGAGACAATGGCGGTCGTGCACGATCGCGCCCGGATGCGCCTGCAGGACAAACTCACCCACGGCGCGCTGGTGATCTAGGGAAAGGTCGTCGACGCGCGGCGGATGGCCCGGCGGGCGCGTCTGCGACGGAGCTCAGCCGCGCGGCCCGCGGTGCCGGACGCCGGGATCAGGCGGCGAGCAGGAAGGAGTCGCTCGCGGTCGGCGTCTTGAGCGTGATCTCGCCGGTGCCGATGTTGAGGTGCACCGTGCGGTTGATGGTGCCGCCGACGGCGGTCTGGCGCACGACATAGCCCTCGCGCGAAAGATAATCGGCCGTCACGCGGACATTGCGTTCGCCGATGCGGAACGTGTCGTCGACACAGCGGACGCACGCGCCGCCGGCGACGAAGATGCGCAGCCGCTGGGGATCCGTCTTGAGCGATGCGATCGAGCGGAAGAGCAGGGGAAGGCCGGTGTCCACGAACATCGCCGGCTGCGACGCCGCCTTCTCGGGCGCGAGCTTCGAATCCGGCAGCATCATGTGCAGCATGCCTCCCGCCTTCGCCACGGCATCGTAGACCACGACCGCCACGCAGGAGCCGAGGGCATAGGTGCTCAGGGTGATCGCGGGATTGTCCGAGACGCACATCTCGCCCACGCCGACGACGACGCGCTGGGGAAAATGAAGGGTGGTGCCGGAAGGAGGCATGGGGCGTCAAAGGTAGACGAGCAGCCGCTGGCTGATCGGCGCGATCTGGTTGTGGCTCCTGATCTTCGTGATCGTGGCGGTGCTGAGCGGCTGGCCTTCCCCGATCAGCAGCAGCCCGTGCGGGCTGTAGATGCCGTTCGCCAGGATCATGCCGGGCTCGAGTTCGCTCAGGGTGATCTCGCGGACCTGCCTGGGCAGTTGCGTCAGGCTGCTGACCTTGAGGAAGAGCCGCACCGCCTCGGGGTCGTAGGCCTTGCCCGACTCGGCCAGCAACGCCTCGATCGCGGCGGCGCGGGTGAGGCCCGATTCGACGTAACCGACCGCGACGGCGAGGCAGCGGGCGGGCCAGGGGATGGACTTGCCGGCCAGGCCATCGGGATAACCGAGCCCGTCGAAGCGTTCGTGGTGCGCGCGGATGACCTCGCCCACTTCCGGACGCGGATCAACCAGCGCGGCGAGCGTCTGGCCGTAGAGCGGGTGACTGTGCAGGAGACCACGCTCCTGGTCGGTAAGCTGGTCGGCCTTCGAGCGGAACGCGCGCATCATGTCGCGGGGCACCCCGATCAGCCCGAGGTCGCAAAGGCCCGCGGCCGTGCGCAGCGCGTGCCGCTCGCCCTCCGAGAAATGCTCGGTCGCCGCCATGCGGCCGGCAAAGTCGACGATCGCGCGCGTCTGGCCGCCGAGCACGGGATCGTAGGTCGTGAGGATCCGCCGGCACAGCTCGAGCGAATGTTCGAAACTGGTCGCGAGCTCCCGGTTGGCGGCATCGAAGCGGCGCGTCTGCGCCTCGAGATCGCGCACCTTGGCCTCGAGCTGGGCGTTGGCTGCGCGCAGTTCGTCGTTGAGCCGGCCCGTCTCCGCGCGCAGCGCGTCGTTGTGCGCCACCAGGTCGTGCCGCTGCACGGCGTTGCGGACCGTGGCAATCAGCTCCTCGCGCAGCCAGGGCTTGGCGACAAAGCGGAAGATTTCGCCCTTGTTGATCGCGTCGACGATCGTCGGCAGCGCCAGGACGGCGGTGATGAGGATGCGCGACGCGTAAGGCCGCAGGCGCCGGCTCTCGATCAGGAAGTCGAGCCCCATCATCTCGGGCATGCGCTGGTCCGAGATGACGACGGCGAAGTCGCGCTCGGCGAGAATCGCGAGCGCCTTCAGCGGGCTGGTGCAGGCGACGACGTGGAAGCCCTCCCGCTCGAGGGTGAAGCTGAGCGCGTTCAGCACGACGGGCTCGTCGTCCACCACGAGGATCGTCGGCGGCGGGCGCGGCGCCGCTCCCTGAACCGTGGGTTCGGGTGCGAGGGCTTCCGTCGCGATCATGCCGCGCCTCTCCGGCGCGCCATGCGCGCCGTGCCGGGTGGCCGGGATGCGGCGAACGTTGTGGCCGTCATGCGTGCAGTCGTCTCCTGCAAAAACATCGGCGCCGGCGGGATTAAATGAAGGTGGGGCCGGGCTTTTTCGTCGCCGCGCCGCGCCGCGGTCCGGCGCGGCCGGGGGCGGCCCGGCAAATTCTGCCGCGGCCTCGCCGCTCGCCCCGACGAACGTGCGTTGGTCGCGGGCCGCGCGACTATAGTCGGCTTTGGGGCAGCGAGTTAGGTTGCGGCGGAAACCCGTGGCACCGGCTTTGCTAAGGGCTGGGGCATGATCGATCCCATCTTCCAAACCGACAACTATCAGTTGGCGCGGAAGCTTCTCGATGCCGCCGTGCTCCGGCACGAGGCGGTGGCGACCAACATCGCGAACGCGGAAACGCCGGGTTTCCGCAGGCTGGACCTGGCGCCCGATTTCGGGGCGGAGCTCAAGGCGCGGGTGGTGGCCGGGAATTTCGGCCGCGATGCGGCATCGTTCCAGCCGAAGCTGATCGAGGACGCGAGCGCGCGCACGGTCCGGCCCGACGGCAACTCGGTCGAGCTCGAACGCGAGCTGATGATCATGAACCGCAACGCGGTCGAGCACGAGTTCCTGACCGAGATGGTCTCCAACAACCTCAAGCAGCTGCGTCTGGCGATCACCGGCCGCGCCGTGGGCTGACGCGTAGCCGGCACCTGGATACCCGATTTCCGCCATGAACCTCATCTCCGGCATCGATATCACCGCGGGAGCGCTCAACGCCCAGAAGACCCGCCTCGATGTGGTGGCGCAGAACATCGCCAACGCGCAGACCACCCGCGGACCCGACGGCGCGCCGTACCAGCGGCAGGTCGTCTCGTTCGAGTCCGAGCTCGTGCGTCGCGCCGGCGGCTCGAACCTCCAATCCGTGAAGGGCGGCGGCATCGCCGCCGATCGCAGCCCCGGCCAGCAGGTGTACAACCCGCAGCACCCGGACGCGGGACCGGACGGCATCGTCACGATGCCCAATGTCAATCTGGCCTTCGAAATGGTCGACCTGATCACCGCCTCCCGGGCTTACGAGGCGAACCTCTCCGTGGTGAAAAACGCCCGGCAGATGGCGCTGAAGACCCTCCAGATCGGCCGTTGAGCTGAACCATCGCCATGTCGCCCCTCGGTGCCGTCACTCCTTTCAATCCCGCCGCGCTCGCCCGCCCGGACGCGCTGCCGCCGAAGATCAGCCTGCCGCCGCTGCCGGGGAACATCGCGGCGCCCCAGGAAGGGTTCGGCAACCTGCTCGACGGCCTCGTCTCCAGCGTGGAGGCAAAGCGCTCCGCCGCCCAGGCCGAGACCCGCAAGGTCCTGCTCGGCGATTCCGACCAGTTGCACCAGAGCGTCATCGCGATGCAGGAGGCCTCGGTGGCCTTCACGTTGATGGTCGAGGTGCGAAACAAGCTCGTGGAATCGTACCAGGAACTGATGCGCATGCAGGTGTAAGCCCAATCCTCGCCGCGCCGATCCCACCGCTCACTTTTTTAGATGAAGAACTTTTCGCAGTCGCTCGTCGACCTCTGGAAGCAGCTCGGACTCAACCAGCGCGTGTCGCTCATCGTGGCGGCCCTCGCGGTCGCCGGCGGTCTGGTCGGCGTCGTGCTCTGGTCGCAGCGCCCCGACTACCAGTTGCTCTACGGCCGCATGGGAGAGAAGGACGCGGCGGCCGTCATCAGCCATCTGCAGTCGCAGAACATCCCGCACCAGGTCACGGCGGGCGGCAGCGCGGTCCAGGTGCCCGGCAAGCTCGTGCACAAGATCCGCATGGATCTCGCCGGGAAGGGCATCCCCAGCGGCGACGGCGTCGGCTTCGAGATCTTCGACAAGGGACAGTTCGGCCTGTCCGACTTCGTGCAGCGCACCAATTACCTCCGGGCCATCCAGGGCGAACTCGCCCGCACGATCGCACAACTGCACGGGGTCCGCGGCGCCCGGGTCATGGTCGTGCAGCCGGAAAACCGGCTGCTCCTCACCGAGCAGGGCGTCAAGTCCACCGCGTCGGTGTTCGTCGACGTCGGCGGGGGCCGGCTCGAGCTCGACCAGGTGAACGCCATCCGCCACCTCGTCGCCAACGCCGTGCAGGGACTCAGCGCCGACCAGGTCGCCGTCATCGACAATCGCGGCCGCACGCTGTCCGAGGAACTGAAGCAGGATCCGGCCCTCGGCACCGCGTCGTCGCAGATCCGTTACCGGCAGCAGGTGGAGGACTATCTCTCCCGGAAGGTCGAATCCATGCTCGCGGCCGTCATCGGCCCGGGCAACGCCATCGTCCGCGTCTCGGCGGAGATCGAGACCGAAGCGACCACGCAGGTTTCCGAGAAATACGATCCGGAAGGGCAGGTCGTGCGCACGCAGACGCAGACCGATGACGTGACGAATTCGACGGAGACGCGCTCCGGCGGCGGCGCCACGGGCGTCAGCGCCAACGTGCCGGAGAAGTCCGCCGGCGCCACCGCCGACGCAGCCCGTCCGGTTTCGACTTCCGAGCAGCAGCGCAAGAATCGCTCGACCACCTACGAGATCAATCGCACCACGACCAATGTCACCCGCAACCCCGGGGCGGTGAAGCAGGTCACCGCCGCGGTCTTCGTCGCCGCGCGGTCCGTGCCGGCCCCGGCGCCCGCCGCGGGCGCGCCGCCCGCGGCGCCCCAGGTGCAGAAGCGCACCCCGCAGGAACTCGATGCGCTCCGGCAGATCGTGGTCAACGCCCTCGGCCTCAAGGCCGCGCCCGGCCAGTCGCTGGAGAGCCTGGTCTCGCTGCAGGAGACGGAATTCTCCGCGTCCACGCAGCAGGTCCGCGACCTCGAGGTCGCCCAGGCGGCCCAGCCGTCGTGGCCCGCATACGTCGAACTCGCGAGCCGCTGGGTGGCGGTGGCCGGCGCCGCGCTGGTGCTCTTCGTCTTCTGGCGGATGCTGCAGCGGGAGAAGCCCGAGGTGGTGCCCATCGAGGCGATCACGGTCGCGGCGGATACCGCCTCGCGCAACCTGCCCGCGGCCGGCGCGGTCACCCCGGAGATCCTGAACGAACTCATCCGGCAGAAGCCGGCCAACATCGGCGTCGCGCTCCGTGAGTGGGTCGCCGCCGGCAGCCAGCAGCCCGCGGGCAAGAATTGAGGGCCGGCACCATGGCGATGACCGAACTCGACTACGGGAAGCTGACGCGCCAGCAGAAGCTGGCGCTCTTCCTGATCATCATCGGCCCCGATGCCGCGGCCGAGATGCTGCGGCAGTTCGAAGACACCGAGATCGAGCTCATCTGCCGGGAAATGTCGGCGTTTTCCGTCGTGCCGTCGGAGGTGCAGCGGCTCGCGCTCGATGAATTCGCCCCGCTCGTCATGCGCAGCGTGGGTTCCGCGCTGGGCGGCCTCGGCTACGCGCAGAAGACGCTCGAGATCGCCAAGGGCGACCACAAGGCCTCGACCATCGTCGGCCGCATCGGCGGGGCCGTCGGCAACTCGGTCGACGTGATCAAGGAGATCTCCGAGATGGAGCCGCGGCAGATCTTCAACCTGATCAAGCTCGAGCAGCCGCAGACGATCGCGTTCCTGCTCTCGTACATCGACACCCAGAAGTCCGCCGGCGTGTTCGCGCTGCTCGAGCCGGAACTGCGCGAGGACGTGATCGAGCGGCTCGGCACGATCGAGAGCACCTCGCTCGATCTTGTCGGCAAGATCGTGCGCAGCCTTGGCAAGCATTTCGACAGCAAGGTGCGGCCGGCTTTCCACCATTCCGGTGGCGTGCGTGCCGTCGCCGACCTGATGAACCGCCTCGACAAGGAGATGAGCAAGAACCTGCTCGCCCGGATGGAGGAGCGCAACGCCACCCTGACGGCGGCGGTGCGGAAGAAGCTGTTCAGCTTCGAGGATCTCATCCGCCTGCAGCCGGCGGACCTCCAGCGCGTGCTGCGCGAGGTCGATTCCTCGAATCTCGCCGTCGCGATGAAGTCGGCCAGCGAGACCCTCCGCGACCGCATCTACGGATCGATCTCCAAGCGGGCCGCCGAAGGCCTGAAGGAGGAGATCGAAATGCTCGGCCCCGTGCGGCTCAAGGACGTCGACGTCGCCCAGGAGGCGATCATCGCCGTCGTCCGCCGCCTCGAGGAGGAAGGCCAGATCTCCCTGGAGGTCGAGGGCGCGGCCAGCACCGTCAGCTAAATTTCCGCTTCACCCGTGGCCTTCGCCAAACTCATCGCCTTCGACCGTCCGCTCACCGGTGTCTCCGCCCCGGGCATGCTGCGCCGGAGTTATTCCGACGCCGAAATCGCCGCCCGCGAAGACGCGGCCTATCAGCGCGGCGTGGACGGCGCGCGAGCGCTGGCCGACCAGCAGATGGTCGAGGTTCGCGCCGACCTCGAGGACCTGGCTGGCGGACTCTTCCAGCGGCTTGGGGCGATGGAGCCGGCGCTGCTCTCCCAGTTGCGCGACACGCTGCCGGGGCTGGCGGTCGAAATCGCGCGGCGGCTCCTGGCCGGCTACGAGCCGCCCGCCGAAGTCGTGGCGCGCATCTGCGAAGAGGCGTTGAACGAAATTTTTCCCGAGCGCGAAAACCTGGAGCTTGCCCTGTCCGTGCGCGACGCCGCCCTGATCGAGAAACTCAGCCCCGCCTGGCTGCAGCGCTACCCGGGGCTGCGCATCCGCCCGGAACCGGGGCTGGCGCCGGGAGACTGCCAGGTCCGGAGCCGGTTCGGACTCACCGACGCGCGCCTCGCGACCAAGCTCGGCGCCCTGGAACACTCGCTCGCCTCATGACCTCGTCTCCCGTCGCCCCGTTGATCGACGTCCTGCGTTCGCAGGTCCGGCACGTGCCGGCGGTGCAGCGCGTGGGCACGGTCACGGGCGTGCAGGGCCTGATCATCGAGTCGGACGGCCCGAACGTCGGGCTCGGCGACCTGTGCGAGGTGCGTTCGTCGCGCGACGATTTCAACGTGCGGGCGGAGGTCGTCGGCTTCCGCGAGCACCGCGTGCTGCTCATGCCGCTCGGCGACACGACCGGCCTGCACGTCGGCTGCGAAGTGGCGGCGAGCGACCGGCCTCCGCTGCCGCGCACGGGACCCGAGATGCTGGGCCGCGTGCTCGATGCGCTGGGGCGCCCCTTCGACGGACTCTCCCTGCTGCCGATCGAGCGTGGCGCGGCCCGCAGCGCGACGCCGCCCCATCCGCTGCGGCGCCAGCGGATCAAGGCGCCGTTCGTGACCGGCGTGCGCGCGATTGACGCCTTCATTCCTTGCGGCCGTGGCCAGCGTCTCGGGCTGTTCGCCGGCTCCGGCGTCGGCAAGTCGACGCTGATGGGCATGATCGCCCGCGCCTCGGAGGCCGACGTCGTCGTCATCGCGCTCGTCGGCGAGCGCGGTCGCGAGGTGCGCGAGTTCGTCGAGAAGGACCTTGGGCCCGAGGGGATGAAGCGGGCGGTGGTGGTGGTGGCGACCTCCGACACGCCGGCCCCGCTGCGGCTGCGCGCGGCCTACACGGCGACGTCGATCGCGGAGGCCTGGCGCGACGCCGGCAAGAACGTGCTCTTCATGATGGACTCGGTCACCCGCTTTGCGATGGCGCAGCGCGAGATCGGCCTGGCCATCGGCGAGCCGCCGGCGACGCGCGGTTACACGCCCTCCGTCTTTGCGTTGCTGCCCCGCCTGCTCGAACGGGCCGGGGCAGGGGAGCGCGGCGCGATCACGGCGCTGTACACCGTGCTGGTGGAAGGCGACGACATGAACGAGCCCGTGGCGGACGCGGTGCGCGGCATCCTCGACGGCCACATCGTGCTTTCCCGCCAGCTTGCGCACTTCAACCACTATCCGGCGATCGATGTCCTCGAGAGCGTGAGCCGGCTCACCCGGGACGTCTGCGCGCCCGACGAAGTCGCGCTCGCGGCGCGCGCGCGGGAACACCTCGCGCTGTACCGCCGGAACGAGGATCTCGTCTCCATCGGCGCCTACACGCGCGGTTCCAACGCGGCGCTCGACCAGGCGATCGCGCTGCATGACCCGCTGCGCGCCTTCCTGCGCCAGGGCACCCAGGAAATGGTGGCCCGCGGCGACACGTTCGCCCACCTCCGCCGCCTCGTCGGATGAAACGCTTTCATTTCAGCCTCCGTCCCGTCTCCGTGCTCCGTGCCCACCGGCAGGCGCTGGCGCGGGAGGCCTTCGCCGCGTCGATCCAGGCCTTCAGCAAGGCGGAGGAGGCGCTCGAGCTGCAGCGGTCCCGCGTGGCGCTGTTCGAATCCGCGCTGCAGGCGGGTCGGCGCGAGCGGTTCTCCCCGGGTCGCGAAGCCGAGGCGCTCGCCGCCTACCGCCAGGAACGCGCCGCCGAGACCGCGGCTGAACGCGAGCTGGCCGGCGCCCGCACGCGGATGGAGCGCAGGCGGGCGGAATACCTCGAGGCGCACCGGCAGCTCGACGTGCTGCACCGGCTCGAGGACAAGGCCCGCACCGCCCACCGCCACGAGGTCGCCCGCGAGGAGCAGGCGGCCTTCGACGAATTCGCCGGCCGCCAGCATCACGCCCGCACCCTGCATCCTTCGCCATGAGCGCCAAGCTGATCAATCCCACCACCGTCATCGCCGGCAGCGTCGTCCTGAGCATCGGACTCGGCGCCGCGCTCAGCTGGCGGGTCATGGAGCCGCTGCTCATCAAGGCGGCGCAAGTCCCGCCCCCGAAGCATTCGCCCGCGCAGGCGACGGAGCTGCGGGCCAAGGGATGGGATTTCTGGACGATCGAGATCGAGAACCTCTCCCACGAGCTGAAGGAGGAGAAGGAGCGGCTCAAGCTGCAGGCCGAGAAGCTCGACCAGCGGGCGGCGCGCATCACCTCGGAGGAAAAGGAGTTTTCCAAACTGCGCGCCGAGCTCGAGACGATGCGCCAGCAGATCGCCGACCGGATGGTCGAGATCAAGGCCGACGAGGTGAAGAACATCAAAACCCTCGCGCAGACCTACACGACGCTCACGCCCAAGGGCGCGGCGGCGATCCTGCGGGAAATGGACGAGACCACGGCGGTCAAGATCCTCGCGGTGATGAAGCCCGACGTGGTCGGTCCGATTTTCGAGGAGATGAGCCGCGACACCGCGGCGGATTCGCCTCTGGCCAAACGTGCGGCCTCGCTCTCGGAGCGGCTGCGCCTGATGAAGGCAACCAAGCCGGGCGCCTGAAACGCAATTCACTCCAGACCCCGCGTCACGGATCGACGCGGTACCAGCCAAGGACGGTGCCATGACATGCTACCATCCCAATCCTCCCTTTCGACCGACACCAGCCTGCTGCCGTTCTCCGGCAGCGGCGGACCCTCCGCGGGCGCCCGCGGCCCGGGCGATGCCGACGCCGACGCCGACTTCGACGCCCTGTTCGCGGACCTGAGTCCCGCGCCCTCCCCGGAGGAAGGCACGCCGGCCGCCGATCCGGGCGCGCTGCTGACTTCGATCCTCACGCTGCCCGTGGAGCCGCCCCCGGTAGTGGCTGTTCCGACACCGGACCCCGCCCTGCTTTCGAGCGCGGCGCCCGCGACGCCGCGTGAAGCCAGCGGGGACGACACCGAAGGCGAGGGGGCGGATACCTCGACGCCACTCGCGGTGGGATCCGGCCACTCCTGGCTGGGCAGCAGCCACGGTCGTGCCGCCGCGGCCGAGACGCCGCCGGCAAGTGCGGCGTCCAGCACTTCGGTCGGTAGCTCGTCGCGGACTGCGGACAGCGCCGGGCCGACGGCCCCGTTGCCGTGGTCGTCCGCCGCGCCGGTGTCGCCTCGTCCCGGCACCTGGGAGCAGATGCAGACGATGCCCGTGGAAGGCGCCACCGATCCGGCGACCCTCCAGGCCACGACCGGCGCGGGCCTGACCCCGCCGACCCTTTCACCCGCGATTCCCGGTGCACGCGTGGCCGGCGAACCGCGCGGCAGCGAAGCGTCCGAGGACAGTGCGGCGGACGAGAATGCGGTCGGGGAGGGCGACGTTTCGCTGCTGCCGGTCGCATCGACGCCTGATGTCGCGACGACCAGCCTGAAGGACCGGCGGTCAGCGCGGGCACACGGCCAGGTGCCCCTACATGACGGGGGCAATCCGCTCCGGGAAAAATTTGCCGAGCCCGCTCGGAACGATTTCGCAGCGGTGCCGGCCAGCGGAGGTAGGGACCGATTTAATGCCATACTAGGCATTGAAAAGCAGGAGGTTGTGACAACGTCGCGAGCTCTTGGCACCGACGGTGCTAAACCTGAGTTCGCCATGCCTTCAACCGCCTTCCCGCCCCCTTCGCCGCACCTGGTCGCCGACCTCTCTGTCCGCCTGGGAGCCGCGTTGCCGGCGTCACCGGAGGTGGCGGCGACGACGGAGACGCCCGACGTGTTTCGCACGGCGCACGAGGCGGTCGAAGTGGTGCTTCATGCCGTGGAGCACGTGGCCTCCCGCGAGCAGAGTTCGGTGCAGCTCAAGCTTTCCGTCGCGGGCGAGGAACTCGCGGTGCGCGTTGAGTTGCGCGCCGACGAGGTGCGAACCACTTTCCGCACCGACTCCTCCGAGCTGCGCGCCGCGCTCGCGCACGAATGGCAGCAGGTCGCCTCCGGGACCGTGCCCGTCGAGCGTCCGGTGCGGGTGGCGCCGGCGAGCTTCGTTGCCGCCGCGGAGCAGTCCGCCCTCAACGCCTCCGCCGGCGACACCTCCTCCCGCGAGCGCCACGCCGGTCGCCGGCGCAGCGACGACGAGCAGATCGTGACCGGCTGGCGGAGCCGCCCGGCTCCGACGATCGCCTCGCTGCCGCACGCCGCGGCGATCGCCATCCCTTCCTCCGCCCGCTCGGGCGGCTCCCACCGGCTGCACACCCTCGCCTGACCGCCATGTCGACCATTTCATCCGTCACCGGCGGCGGCAACGCCGCCGCCGCCCAGGCCGAGACGGCCGCGCGGCTCCCGCAAAAAGTGCTCGGTCAAAACGATTTTCTCCAGCTGCTCGCGGTGCAGTTCCAGATGCAGGACCCGATGAAGCCGATGGAGGACACCGCGTTCATCGCGCAGACCGCGCAGTTCACCGCTCTGGAGAATTCGACCGCCATGACGGCCGAGCTCACCCGGCTGCGCTCCGAGCAGCAGCGGGTCCTGGCCAACTCCTACCTGGGCCACAATCTCACCGTCGAGGATGCCGATGGCGGCCTGGTCACCGGGCTCGTGCAGGCGGTGGAGAACACCGCCGACGGGCCGGAACTCGTGATCAACGACGTCCGCTATCCGGTCTCCGCGGTGCTCCGCGTCGCGCCCGCCACTCTTCCCGCCAACGCCGCGGCTCCCGCCAACGCGGCCGCCTAATCACCAACCCAACTCCCAAGCATCATGTCACTCATCGGCACACTGGGCAGCGGCGTCAGCGCCCTGCGGACCTTCATGAAGGGCCTCGAAGTCATCGGCGCCAACATCGCCAACGTGAACACCAGCGGCTACAAGGCCTCGCAGGCGTCCTACGTCGAGAACTTCAGCAACATCCTCCAACGGTCGGCGCCATCCAATGCGACCGCCGGCAACAGCCCGTCGATCGGCATCGGCACGGGCGTCGGCCTCGCGGGCGTGAACACGGATTTCGGCCAGGGCTCGCTCGCGTCGACCGGCAAGGTCACCGACCTCGGCATTTCCGGCAACGGCTTCTTCCGCGTGAAGAACGTCTTCGACGGCAGCGAATACGCGTCCCGCGCGGGCGACTTCCGCTGGGACGATCAGGGATATCTCGTGAATCACCAGGGCTTCCGCGTCCAGGGTGCGACCGGCGCCGGCCTCACCACCGTCGGCGACATCCAGCTCGGCACGCCGCCCGCCGGCGCCCAGCGGCAGTCGGTCACCATCGACAAGAGCGGCAACGTGGTCGAGTTCTACTCCGACGGCACTTCGGCCACGACCAACCAGGTGCTGATCCAGATGTACACCGACCCGGCGGCGCTCGTCCGCGAGGGCAACAATCTCTACTCGGGCCTGATGGCCGCGGGCCCCGTGGGCGCCGCGCCCAACACCAGCGACCTCCAGGTCGGCGTGAACAAGCCGGGCTCGAACGGCCTCGGCTCGATCCAGGCCGGCACGCTGGAACTCTCCAACGTCGATCTCACCGACCAGTTCGCGAACCTGATCACCACGCAGCGCAGCTTCCAGGCCGCGTCGCGGCTGGTGACCGTGTCCGACAGCGTCCTCGAGGACATCGTCAACCTGAAGCAGCGCTGATCCCGGCCGCGTCCGCTGAATCCGTCATCCGGATACTCCGGCCGCGCCGCCTTCCCTTCCCACCGACATGGCCACACCCACCAAAGATCCCGCCGCGGCCAAGCCCGCCGGCAAGTCCGACGGCGCCCCCGAAGGCGGCGAGGCGGCCGCGGCTCCGGCCGGCGGCGGCGCCAAGGCCTGGCTGCCCGTCATCGCGGCCCTCGTGCTCGCGCCGGCGGCGACCTGGGGTACGGTCGAGTTCCTGCTGCTGCCGCGGCTGCAGAAGAAGCTGGCCGCGACCAATCCCGCCGCGGCCGGCGCGCACGAGCCGGAAGCGGCGCCGGCGCCGAAGCACGGCGGCAAAGGCGGCAAGGAAGGCGCCGGCGGCGGGGCGAACTTCGAGTTCCAGAACGTGGTGGTGAACCTCGCCGGCACGATGGGCACCCGGTACCTGAAGACGAGTTTCATGATCACGGGCGCCGATCCCAACATCAAGGCGGTGTTCGAGGGCGCGAAGCCCAAGCTGACGGACGTCACGCTCAACGTGCTGTCGTCGCTGACGCTCGCGGATCTCGAGGAGCCCGGAGCGAAGAACCTTCTGCGGGAAAAACTCGTCGCCGCGTACAACCAGGCGCTGGGCCGCAAGGTCGCGGAGCAGGTCTACTTTTCCGATTTCGTGATCCAATGATCCCCGCGGCGTCCGCGCGGGATTGCGGCCGCCCCGGCCGGCTCCCCGGCGACACCGCCCGACCCCATGGCTGAAGAAGCGGAAAAACCACCGGCCGAGTTCCTCGATCAATCCGAGATCGACCGGCTGCTCGCGCAGCAGGCGCCCGCTCCGGCCCCGGCCGGCGGCGTGATGCGCGAGGCGCCCGGGCAGAACCGGCGCGTGACGCCGTACGACTTCCGCCATCCGGCATATCTCTCGGAGACGGAACTGCGGCGCCTGCGGCTGCTGCACGAGGAGTTCATCCGCTATCTCAGCGCGCGGCTGTCGTTGTACCTGCGCATGGATTTCGGCCTGAAGCTGGCGGATCTCTCCACGATCACCTTCGCGCGCTTCACCGAAGGCCTGCCGAATCCGACGCATCTCAGCCTCTTCAAGGTCGAGCCGCTGGTCGGCGTGGGCATCCTCGACCTGAGCCCGCGGCTCGCGCTCACGATCTCGGACCGCCTGCTCGGCGGTCGCGGCCACTCGGTCAAGGCGGACCGTCCGCTCACCGAGATCGAGGTCGCGCTGGTCGAGGAGATCGCGAACATCCTGCTCGAGGAATGGTGTGCGCAGTGGAAGGGCGAGGAGGAGCTGCGTCCCCTCATCATCGGCCACGAGAACAGCGGCCAGTTTCTCCAGACCTCCCCGCGCGACGCCATCATGGTGGCCCTGACGCTGGAGTGCAGTTTCGGCGACTGCGCGGAGCAGATCCGGCTCGGCGTGCCGTACTTCATGATCGAACCGATCGTGAAACGGATGCAGGCGCGGCACCAGAAGGACACCAACGTCGCGAGCAAGGCGCCCCGCGCGGAATGGCAGGCGTCCTACGACCGGATTTCGATTCCCGTGCGCGCGGAGTGGGATGCGTTCGAGGTGTCCCTGCGCGAGGTCACCCGCCTGCGGGTGGGCGACGTGCTCGAGGTGCAGCCGACGGTCTGCGCGGAAACCCGAATCCTGCTGAACGGCAGCGCCAAGTTCGTCGGCACCGTCGGTCTCGATGCGGACCGCGTGGCGGTGCAACTCACCCGCAAGCTCCCCCCGGAGGAAATTTTCCATGGCCAATCCGATGGACGAAAAGTCTCTTGATATCGTACTCGACGTGAAGGTGAAGGTGACCGTGCAGCTCGGCTCGGTCCTCCTCCCGATGCGCGAAGTGCTCGAACTGACGCCCGGCTCGATCGTGCAGCTCACGCAGCAGGCCAGCGACCCCGTGGGGTTGTTCGTCAACGACAAGCTCGTCGCCTATGGCGAGGTCGTCGTCGTGGAGGACAACTTCGGGATCAAGATCACCGAACTCGTGGGCAGCGCCAAGCAGACCTGACGGGGCCCTGCCCCCTGTGCCATGGACCCGGCCCTTCTCTCCCTCCTTCCCACCCGCCGGGCGCGACGCATCGCGCTCGCCGTGGCCGTCATCGTGCTGCTGATCGTGGCGGCGCCCGTCAGCTGGGCGGCCGCCGACGAGGATACCGTCTACACGCCCGGTTCCTCGCGGCGCGAGGCTCCCGGTGCGAGCGGTGGCGGCGTCGGTTCCGTGTCGCTCGTGCTCGGCGTCATGCTGGCGGCGGCCGGTGGCTGGCTGCTCTGGCGGCAGCGGCGCGGCACGCCGGTCGGGCGCGACGCGCGCGCGCTGGCGATCGACGAGACGCGCTCGCTGGGCAACCGGCAGTTCCTCGTCGTCGCTTCGTACGAGGGCCGCAAGTTCCTGCTCGGCGTGTGCCCGGGACGGATCGACCTGCTGTCGCCGCTCGACGGCCCGGGGCCGAAGGAGAAGGCGCGGGAATGAAGCGGTCGATTTTCGTCCTCGTCGCCCTCCTGCTGGCGTCCGCCCTGCCGGCGCAGACGCCACCTCCGGGGGGCGCGACTGCTCCGGCCGCGGCGGCGACGGTGGTCCCGGATGCGGGCGCGCCGGCCGATGCGAGCGCCGCGGCGCCGCCTGCCGGAGCGGGTGCCAGCGCGGGAACACGCCCGGCGAGCACCGGACCGTTCCGGCTCAACATCGGGCTCGAGGGGGCGGGGGAGAAGGGCGAGGTCAGTGTCGCGCTGCAGATCCTGATCGTGATGACGCTGCTGTCGGTGGCGCCGTCGATCGTGCTGCTGATGACGAGCTTCACCCGGATCGTGATCGTGCTCGGCTTCGTCCGCACCGCGCTCGGCACCCCCAGCGCGCCCTCGAACCAGATCGTCATCGGGCTT
Organism: uncultured Opitutia bacterium; assembly: GCA_937952235.1. Classification (GTDB taxonomy): domain Bacteria; phylum Verrucomicrobiota; class Verrucomicrobiia; order Opitutales; family Opitutaceae; genus ER46. The sequence continues at coordinate 19,207 of CALFZM010000307.1, forward strand.
TCGCTCTTCCTCACCTTCTTCCTGATGGGGCCGATCTTCGATCGGGTGAACGAGGAGGCGCTGCGGCCGTACCTGGCCGGGCAGATCACGTCGGTGGACGCCCTCGACCGGGCGGTGGTGCCGTTGAAGCAGTTCATGCTGAAGCAGACCCGCTCGCGCGACATCGAGTATTTCCTGCAGCTCGGCGGCTACGGCCCCACGGCGGTCCGGGACCTGCCGATGCGGGTGGTGATTCCTGCCTACGTGATCAGCGAACTGCAGACGGCGTTCCAGATGGGTTTCCTCCTGTTCCTGCCCTTTCTCGTCATCGACTTTCTGGTCTCCTCGGTGCTGATGGCGCTGGGCATGATGATGATGCCCCCCGTCACGGTGGCGCTGCCGTTGAAGCTCCTGCTGTTCGTGCTCGTCGACGGCTGGCACCTGGTGGTGCGGTCGCTCGTGCAGAGCTTCGCGGCCTGAGCCGCCGCCTCCCTCCGCCTTTCCCTTCCGCCGCATGAATCCGGACCTCGCCATCGACATCTTCAAATCCACGGTGACGTTCGCGCTCTATGTCGTCGCGCCGTTCCTGATCGCGACGCTGGTCGTCGGGCTCGTCGCGAGCCTGATCCAGTCCGTCACGAGCATGCAGGAGCAGACCCTGACCTTCGTGCCCAAGCTGCTCGCGCTGGCGGGCCTGATGCTGCTGCTGACGCCCTGGCTGCTGCGGTCGCTGTCGGAATTCACCATCACGACCATCGCGCGGATGGGTGGCCTCGGGCATTGAAGCTTGCCCGCGAGCGGCCGGCGCCGGCACGTCATGAGCCTCGATTTCGCGTTCGCGTGGATGATGGTGCTGCTCCGCTCGATCGGACTCATCCTGCAATTGCCCGTGATGGCCGGGCGGCCGATTCCCATCCCGGTGCGGGTCGCACTGGGCGCGTGCCTGGCCACGTTGCTGGCGGGGCTCGTGCCGGCGGGGCCGCTGCCGCTTGACCTCTGGGCGTTTCTCCGGGCGATCCTGATCGAAGTGATGCTCGGGCTCGCGCTGGGCTTCGTCGTGCGCCTCGCGTTTGGGGCGGTGGAGATGGCGGGTCGCATCATCTCGACGGAGATCGGCCTGATGGCGGGCCCGGGACTGGGCGCGCCGGAGCCGGCGAACGAGCCGCTCGCGGCCCTGCTCACGTCGTTCGCGGTGGTGCTGTTCTTCCTTTTCGGGGCGCACCAGTCCGTGCTCACCGCCTTTGCCCGCACCTTCTTCATCGCCGGGGCGGGGCAGGGAGGCTTTGATGCCGGGGCGGGGCTCGCGCTGATCCGGGGCACGGGCCACCTGCTCGAACTCGGACTGCGCATCGCCGCGCCCTTCATCGCGCTGAATTTCCTCGTGACGCTGGCGTTCTCCGCGCTCGGACGCGCGGTGCCGCGCATGAACGTCTTCATCGTGAGTTTCTCCGCGCGCGCGCTGGCGGGCATCGCCCTGCTGGGCGCGGCCGGCGCCCTCGTGGCGCGGTACGTTTTCCAGGAGTTCGGCGACCTGCCGCTCCGGATGTTGGAACTGCTTCCGCTCAAGTAGCGTGCGGTTGGGCCGAACTACGTAAGTTCGGCGGGGTCGGAAATCCCGCCGCGGGCGCGCCGGGCGCCGCGGCGAGGCACGTCCCGCCGGGCAAATATTGCCGGTTTGTCCGGCCGGTTTTCGGCGACGGGGAACGAGGGTGATTTCCCGCGGAGCGGAATGTTTAAATCGCTGCCGCGCATTCCGTAGCGTCCGCCGTCAAAGCCTTGGCACCGGCGTTGCTCTGCACCGGCAAGAACGCATGGCAGAAACCGACCAGGACCAAAAAACCGAGCAGGCGACGGAGAAGAAGCTTTCCGAGGCGATGGACCGCGGGCAGTTCGCCAAGTCGCACGAGCTCACGGTCCTGTTTCCGCTCGCGGCGCTGCTCGGGGGCCTGACGCTGACGGTGCACGCGGCGTCGCGGGACCTGGCGGACTACTCGGTCGGCATCTTCACGGGTTTCACGCACATCACGCTGGCGATCGACACCGTGCCGGCGCAGATCGGCGAGGCGCTGCAGACGTTCGGCCGCGTGATTGCGCCGCTGCTGGTGGGCATCGTGATCGCGGTGCTGCTCGCGAGCGGCGTGCAGAGCGGCTTCCGGCTTTCGCCCAAGGCGGTCGGTTTCAAGCTCGAGAACCTCGACCCCATCGCGGGCTTCGGGCGGGTGTTCTCGAAATCCGTCTTCGTGCGCAGCGGGATCGACCTGTTGAAGCTCGTCGGCATCGGCCTGGCGCTGTGGCTGGGCGCGCGCAGCCTGATCCACGATCCCCTGTTCAGTGCGCCGGTCGAGGCGGCGTACCTCGGGCAGTTCCTGAGTTCCTCCACGATCTTGTTCCTCACGCGGCTGCTGCTCGCGCTGGGAGTGGTGGCGGCCATCAGCTACGCCTACGAGAAGTTCAAGCTGTCGCGCGAGCTGATGATGACGCGCGACGAGGTCAAGGACGAGCGCAAGCAGGCGGAAGGCGACATGCAGACCAAGGCGGCGATGCGCCGCATGGCGCGCCGGCTGATGCAGAAACAGATGCTGTCCGCGGTGCCGACGGCCGACGTGATCGTCACCAACCCGACGCACTTCGCGGTCGCGCTCAAGTACGAGCGCGGCGTCGACCAGGCGCCGGTGATCCTGGCGAAGGGAGAGAATCGTTTCGCGCAGCGCATCAAGGCGCTCGCCGCCGAGCACGGCGTGCCGACGGTCGAGAACAAGCCCGTCGCGCGGCTGCTGTTCGCGATGGGCAAGGTCGGGGAGACCATCCCGACGGAGCTTTACCAGGCCGTCGCGGAGATCCTCGCCGTGGTGTATCGCACGCACCGCTACTACTTTCACCGCCTGAGGTCGCGCCGTCTGGAGGGAGCCGCCTGAGCCCATGAGCGCTGCGAACCCAACTGCGGTCGCCACGCTGCTGAAGCGGGCCGACCTCATCTTCACCGGCGGACTGTTCCTCACGGTCCTGCTGCTGATCATGCCGATCCCGGCGCTGATGCTCGACGCGCTGCTGGCGTTGAACATCGGGCTCTCGCTGCTGGTGCTGCTCGCGATCGTGTACGTGAAGGAGCCGCCGGAGTTCTCCAGTTTCCCGACCCTGCTGCTCGCGCTCACGCTGTTCCGGCTGGCGCTGAACATCAGCACGACGCGGCAGGTGCTCGTGCACGGCTACGCGGGCGAGCTGATCGAGGCGTTCGGCCATTTCGTCATCCAGGGCAACTACGTCGTGGGCGCCGTGGTGTTCCTGATCCTGGTGGTGATCAACTTCGTCGTGATCACCAAGGGCGCGGGGCGCATCGCCGAGGTGAGCGCGCGGTTCACCCTCGATGCGCTGCCCGGCAAGCAGATGGCGATCGATGCCGAGCTGAACGCCGGCATCATCGACGAGGTCACCGCGACCAGCCGTCGCCTCAAGGTGCAGAAGGAGGCGGATTTCTACGGCGCGATGGACGGTGCCTCCAAGTTCGTGCGCGGCGATGCGATCGCCGGCATCATCATCACGCTCGTGAACGTCGTCGGCGGCTTCGCGATCGGCGTGATGCAGATGGGACTTTCGCTGGGCGAATCGCTCCAGAAATTCACGCTGCTTTCCATCGGTGACGGCCTCGTTTCGCAGATTCCCGCGCTGATCCTCTCGGTGGGCGCGGGCATCCTGGTGACGCGGGCGTCGGACAGCACCAACGTCGGCGCGCAGGTCGCCGGCCAGCTCTTCCGTTATCCGCGCGCGATGAAGATCACCGGCGGCATGCTGGTGCTGTTCGGCCTGATGCCGGGCATGCCGACCCTGCCGTTCCTGGGGCTCGGCGCCGTGGTGGCCTTCGTCGGCCGGCTCCTCCGCGAGCAGGAGGCGCGCGATGGCCTGCCCGCCGGATCCGACGTCGCGGCCTCAGCCAAGGGCGCCGCGCCGGTCCGGCCCGGCAAACCCGGCGAATCCACGCCCGCGGCGGGCGGCGGTACGGGCGGGGGACCGGAGGACGTGCGCAAGCTCGTCGAGGTGGACGTCTTCGCGATCGAGATCGGCTTCGGCCTGCTCGGGCTCGCGGACGCGAAGTCCGGCGGCGAGCTCCTGGCCCGCGTGACGGGCGTGCGCAAGGCACTCGCGCGGGAGAAGGGCATCGTGGTGCCGCCGGTTTCGGTGCGCGACAACCTCGAGCTCGAGGCCAACGATTATCGCTTCCTGCTGCGCGGCCGGCCCGTGGCCCGCGGCCAGTTGCTGCCCGGCCGCTGGCTGGCGATGAACGTCGCGGGCAGCAAGGTGCGGCTCAAGGGCGTGCCGACGCGCGAGCCGGTGTTCAACCTCGAGGCGACCTGGATCGACGAGTCGGAAAAGAAGACGGCCGAACTCAACGGTTTCACCGTCGTCGATCCCGCTTCGGTCCTCATCACCCATCTTTCCGAGACGCTGAAGGCCAACGCCCATCACCTGCTGGGCCGGCAGGAAGTGCAGGCGATCGTCGACCACGTGAAGCAGACGCAGCCCGCGCTCGTGGCCGAGCTGCTGCCCGACCTCGTGAACCTCGGCATCATCCAGCGCGTGCTGCAGAATCTGCTGCGCGAGAACGTGCCGATCCTCAACCAGCCGCTGATCCTCGAGGGCATCGCCGACTTCGCCGCCCTGTCCAAGAATCCCGACGACCTGAGCGAGCTGGTGCGGCGCCGGCTTGGCCTGTACTTTGTCCCCGAATACGAAACGCGGCCGGGCGTCGTCCGCGCCGTGACGCTCGATCCGCGGCTCGAGCAGTGGCTGGCGGGCAAGGTGCACCGCTCGCCGACCGAGGTGGGGCTCGCCCTGGATCCGGGCACCGGCCGGCACCTGCTCGAGCAGATCACGCGGCACACGCAGGACATGGTCCAGCAGGGGCAGCCCGCGATCGTGGTCGTTTCCACGGAGATCCGGCTGCCGGTGAAGCGCTTCTTCGAATCCTCTTTCCCCCGCATGACGGTGCTGTCGTTCCAGGAACTGCCGGCCGCGACCGAGATCGAGAACGCCGGCATCATCACGCTGCCCGCCCACCTGGCGCGTCCGGAAGCACCGCTGAAAGCCGCCGCCTGACATGCCTGCTCCCGGTCCATCCTATCCTCCCGGCGCGTACAAGTTCACCGTCGGCTCCGCCGCCGAGGCGGTCACGCTGATCCGCGAGCGGCTCGGTCCGCAGGCCCGCGTGCTGTCGGTCCGCACCGTCGCCCCGGCGGGCCTCGGCCGCCTGTTTCGGGGACCGCGGCTGGAGGTCATCGCTCAAATCGACCCGCCCGCGGTGGAGGCCGGGGCGGACCCCGCCCCGCTGCGCTCGCTGGCGGCGGTTTCGGCCGAGCCGGCGACGCCGGAGCCGGCGGCCGGGGAGGCGGTCGCGGCGCGGATGCGGGCGCGGCTGGCGCCGTTGCCGTCGACGCTGGGGCTGGAGGGCCTGCTGCGCCGGTCCGGCATCACGGAGGCTGCCTTGCAACGACTCCAGACCGGAGCGAACTGGCGCGAACTGACCGCGCTCCCGCTCCATCGCGCGCTGGCGGAAACCTCGCGGCTGTTGCGCACGCAGGCGGAGTCCCGACCGACGCGTCCGCCGCTGTCGCGCGCCGCCTTCATCGGCGCCGCCGGGGTGGGGCGCACGACGGCGCTCTGCAAGTGGCTCGCGCAGGAAGTGTTTCGCCGGGCGCGCATCGGACACGTCGTGAGCGTGGAGTTCGACCGGCCCAATCCGCTCGGTCCGCTGCCGGTTTTCAGCGAGGCGCTGGGCGTGCCGCTGGCGCATTTCCCCTGCGAGACGCGGCCCGCCGTGCCGGGAGGATTCGCGTACCTCGACCTGCCGGCGCTGTCGGTCCGCCGACCGAAGGACAACGCGCCGCTCGCCGAATTCCTCGATCGCGAGGCGATCCAGGAACGCGTGCTGGTGCTCAATGCCGCCTATGACCGGCCGTCGCTGCGCGATGCCTATGCGGCCGGCCGCGACCTGGGCGCGACCCACCTGGTGTTCACGCACCTCGACGAGGTGCCGCAGTGGGGGAAGCTCTGGGACTACCTTTTCGACGTCGACCTCGAGCCGCTCTTCCTCGCGACGGGACCGTCGCTGACGGCCGACTGCGAGGAGGACGTGCCCGGCGCGATCGTGCGCCGCACGCTGCCTGACGACGACTCCGACCCCGCATGAAGTTTGTCTTTCTCACCGGCGGCTTCGCCGGATTCGTCATCGCCGGGGCCGGCTCCCTGTGGGCCGGCCACGAACCCGACCGCATCTTCTTCGATGGCGCGGTCGGGTGCCTCGCCGGCGCCGTTCTGTTCCGCTGGTTCTGGGGCGTATTGCTCCGGGGCGTACGCGACTCCCTCTCCGCCCGGCGCTCCCCAGCGCCCGCGCCGGCGGCCACCCGTTCCAAGTAATGCCTGTCACCGCTCCCTCATGAATACCGCCACCGTTATCACCCCTGGCATGGATGCCACCCCCGCCGCCGCTGCCGCCTGGCGGGCATACCAGGGCGTCACGCCTGCCGCAGTCGACGAGAAGGAACTGATCGAACGGTTCCTGCCCCTCGTCCGCAACGTCGTGGACCGGATCAAGCTGAACGTGCCCGCGCACGTCGACGCCGACGACCTCTACAGCGTGGGCGTGACCGGCCTGATCGCGGCGGTGCGCAAGTTCGATCCGAACCAGGGCAACACCTTCGCGAGCTACGCGGCGATGCGTATCCGCGGCGCCATTCTCGACGAACCTGTCTCTTATACACATCTCCGAGCCCACGAGACAGGCAGAAATCTCGTA
>CALFZM010000308.1 GCA_937952235.1 uncultured Opitutia bacterium
GTCGGCGCCCGGGCGACCGCGGCCTGCCCGCCGGCGCCGGATCGCCGCCCGCCCGCTTTCCGCCCATGACGCCCACGTCCGCACCTCCGAGCCAGCGCGTTTCCTATCGCAACGGCATCCTGCTCGACGCCTCCGACTTCCAGCAGGAGCAGTCGTATCACCGCAGCCGGCTCGGCCTCGCGCTCAGCCTGCTGCACGGCCATGGCACGCTCGCGGGCCTGCGCGTCGAGCATCGACCGGCCGGTGCCGTCGACCCGGCCACGGGCGAACCCGAGCCGCCCGAGCAGCTCGTCGTGCACCCCGGCGTCGCCCTGGACCGCGCGGGCCGGCTGGTCGAGATCCGGGAGCGGCAGTGCCTGCGGCTCGGGCGGTGGTTTGCGCACCAGGCGGCCCAGCCGGGCGCGGCGCTGAAACCGCACGTGGCAGCCGGGCAGCGCGCGTTGATCGCCGACCTTTTCCTCCGCTTCCGGGAGTGCCCGCAGGGACTGCGGCCGGGGTTTCCCGAGCCGGCGGCCGACGCCACCGACGCCGTGGTGCCCGCGCGGACCAACGACAGTTTCGAACTGCAGCTCGTGCCGCGCGACTGCGACCCGGAGTCCAGCCTTCCGCCCGTGCCCGCGCGCCGGTTTCCGACGGCGCCCGCGAACCGGGCCGCGCTGCTCGCGGCGGTGTACGGCGCCTATCCCATGCCCGACGCGCCGCCCGGGGCCGAGTACCCGCCCGGCTTCCCCGATCCGGCGGCTGTCTTCCTCTGCCGCGTGCGCATCCGGCTCGTGAACACGCCCGCCGGCTCCCTCGAGCGCCATGCCGGCGGCGCCGTCACCGTCGACGACCTCGACCGGCCGCTGGTCGTGGCCGGAGACCTCCTGCGCCTGCTCCTGTCCGCCTGACCACCCCGTTGCCGCCATGCCCGCCGCCCTGCTCAACCTCACCGCCGAGAAGTCCTCGCCCAGCATCCTGCCCGACACGCGCCGCACCCGGCCGCGTTTCTTCGACGGCAAATTCCTCACTGCGGCCGACCTCGCGCAGGAGCAGGCCTACCTGCTCGCGCGGCAGGCGGACCTCGGCCGCACCCTGGGTTTCGGCGTCGTCACCGGCCTGCGCGTCAGCCGCGCGGAACGCGCGGCCGGCGGACTGCCCCGCCCCGCCGCGTCGGTCACCGTCGGGCGCGGCCACGGGCTCACGCCGGCCGGCGAGATCGTCTTTCTCCCCCACGAGCTGACCGTCGACCTCACCAACGTCCCGCAGATGCAGCGGCTGAGCGCCGCGTTCGGGCTCACGCGGGCGCCACAGGCCCCGTTCCTGAGCCTGCGCGGCCTGTACGTGCTCGGGCTGCGCGCGGTGGAGTTCACCGCCAACCCCACCCCGGCGTATCCGCCCGGCGTGGACGGCGACACGGCGCTGCGCGACGGCGAGGTGATCGAGGCGACGGCGCTCACGCTGGTGCCTTACGAATCCGACGCCTCCCGGCAGGACGCGGAATCGGCCCGCAGCCGGGCCGCGCGCGAGATCTTCCTCGAACAGAAGATCGCGCCGCTCCCCGCCGGCGTGCTGCCGCTCGCGCTCCTCTACCTGCGCCACGGCGCGCTCGAGTGGGTCGACGAATGGCTGGTCCGGCGCGAAGCCGGCGACGACGACCGCTTCGGCTTCGGTTTCGCGCCGCGCGCGCTGGCCGAGGCGCATTTCTTCCACTATCAGGAGCGCGTGCGCGAGGCGCCCGCGGCGGCACCGGGACAGCTCGCGGCGCGGACCTTCCTCGAGCTCGTGCCGCCCGCCGGCCCGCTGCCGGCCGACGCGCTCAACCCGGCCGATTTCACCCAGGCGTTCTTCCCCGCCGAGGCGCGGGTCGAGCTGGCGCTCGTGCCCGAGGACGAGCTGGCGGCGTTGATGGAGGACAGCCTCGACCTGCCGCCGATCGACCTGAACCTCCGGCCCGAAGACCAGGATGCCCTGGCGCTCCTCGTGCTCGCCCCGGTCCCGCGCGCCGCCTACGGCAATGTGCTGCAGACCCTCGCCCGCACGCCCACGCCGGCGCTGCGCAATCCGTTTGGCCCGCTGCTGGCCCAGCAGAAGCCGATCCAGGCCCTGCTGAAACTGAACCAGCATTTCCTGCTTCGCCGCGGCGAAACGCCCGCCCCGGCCGATGCGCCCGTCGCGGACTTCGTCGATCCGGCGTGGCGCGAGGCGCTCAAGTCGGCGGGCCCGCTCTGGTACCTGCGGCGCCGGAACCTGCCGGACGGGCGCGACCTCGCCGGGACGCCGCTGGCGGTCGCGCACGACGTCGTGCGGCCCGGCGCGCCCGCCGATCCGGCGCGGCCCGAGACGCCCTCGCTGCCCGTGAACCCGCCGCCGGTCGTGGTGCGTCCGATCGACGCGCCCGTCACACCCGCGACCCCGGTCACGCCGGACCGGCCGCTCAACCCCGGCACTCCCCTGACGCCGGTACGCCCCACCTCGCCGGTGATCGTCACGCCGGTGCGGCGCGCGGCCGCGCCCGGCTCCGCCGAGCGCAAGCTCGGCACCGCCCTCGCAGCGGAAGGACTGTGGGGCCGGTTCGCGTTCCTGCGCGCCATCTCCGACGCACCGACGCACGCGGCGCTGGTCGAGCTGCTCGCCGATCCGCTGGTCGCGGAGCACGCGCTGCTGCAGCACGCCGTGTTCACCGCACTGGAAAAGGCCCTGCCGGCGGTCTCCGAGAGCCCGGAGGAAAATTTCGAGCAGATCCAGAAGGACGCGCACCTCAAGGAGCTGACCGGGAGCCACGTCGCCGCGGTCGCGCAGGCTCTGGTCAGCGAGGACACGGTGCGCGGCCTGCAGGCGGTGGTGAAGGCGAAGCCCAGGCTCGCCTCCGGCGCGCGGCATCGCCGCACGCTCGGCCGCACCGACCGCATCGGGGCCCTCGCGCAGATCGGGCTGAAACACGCCGACCATGCCGGGTTCGGCCGACTGCTCGCGACCGTCGAACGCAATGCCGGCTCCGGCCGGGCGCAGGCGGCCGCCGACGCCATCGATCGCTTCCTCCGGAAGGTGAACGCATGAAACGAGGCTCCATCCCCGACCCGCTGGCGGGCGAGAAGATCGCGGAGATCTATCCGCGGCTGGCGCCCTTCGTGGAGCAGACGCCGCGGCTCGGCCGCCTGCACTACTTTCCCGGCCGCCACCTGACCGACACCGCGCTCGGCCGCGAGCAGGCCGTGCGGCTCGAACGCCTCGCGCTGCGCGGCCGGGCGGTGACGGCGGGAATCGTCCGCGGCCTCGAGGTCGGCTGGCACCTCACGCCTGCCGGCGTCGCGTTCACGCTCGGGCCCGGCCAGGCCCTCGCAGCCTCCGGGCTGGACCTGGTGGGCGACCACGCCGCGGCCGT
>CALFZM010000309.1 GCA_937952235.1 uncultured Opitutia bacterium
CCATCACGCGGGCGGTCAGCGGATGCGCGGGATCGAAGAGCCAGCGCGCGAGGTCGAGCCGGGTGGGCGTGCCCCGGGTGGCGAGGGGCGGCAGGATCGCCGGCGTGGCGGGCGCCATCCGTTCGCCCGGACGCGTGAAATCGCCCTTGATGAAGAGGTGCGTGGCGCGGGGCTCCGCCAGTTCCTGCATCACGAGCGTCGAGACGGCGCCGCTATCGCGGCGCTCCAGCCGGGCCAGCTCCGAGTTTCGCGTGCGGAACTCCGTGTCCGCCGGGCGGGACGCGCCGTAAGTCGCGCGGCGCTGCGCAAAGGTCTGTTTGTCCCACGGCACGTCCGCCGCGGCGCGAAGGCTGTTGGGTCGGAGCTTGGCGCGCTGGTCGGGAGTGAGCGCCGCGCGCCAGGCTTCGACGATCTCGCCCTGGGCATTGAGGAAGATGCGCAGCGCCTCGCGCCGCGCGGCGATGTTGGCGTCGTGCGCCAGATCGGGAGTGCCGTCGTCGTTGAAGAGCAGCATGCCGCCGACCCGCAGGTCGCCATGGCCGTCATCGACCGTGCTGTTGAAGAAGGCGTAGAGGGAATAGTATTCCTTCTGTGAAATCGGATCGAACTTGTGATCGTGACACTGGGCGCACGCGACCGTGAGGCCGAGGAACGCCGTGCCGAAGGTGTTCACGCGATCGAGCACGCCTTCCACGCGGAACTGCTCGGGATCGATGCCGCCTTCCTTGTTGATCTGGGTATTGCGATTGAAGCCGGTGGCGACGCGCTGCTCGACGGTGGGCTGGGGGAGGAGGTCGCCGGCCAGCTGCTCGATCACGAACCGGTCGTAGGGCAGGTCGCGGTTCAGCGCGTCCACCACCCAGTCGCGATACTTCCAGATCTGCCGCGGCGCATCGATGGAATAACCGTTGGAATCGGCGTAACGCGCGACGTCGAGCCATGGCCGGGCCCAGCGTTCCCCGTAGTGGGGCGACCCGAGCAGCCGTTCCACGGCGCGTTCGTACGCGTCCGGCGCCGGATCGGCGGCGAACGCGGCCGCCTCGGCCGGAGTGGGGGGCAGGCCGGTGAGGTCGAGGCTGACGCGCCGCAGCAACGTGGGACGGTCGGCCTCCGGCGCGGGCGCGATCCGGTCCGTGTCGAGCCGGGCCAGGATGAAGCGGTCGATGGGATTGCGCGCCCAGTCCGCCCGGCTCGTCGCGGGCTCGTCCGGTCGGACCGGAGCCACAAACGCCCAGTGCAGGTCGCGGGCCGGCTCGTCGACGGCCGGGGCCGGCGCGCCCGCGTCGATCCAGGCGCGGATCTTCGCCACCTCGGCCTCTGCCAGCGGCGGTTTCTTGTAGGGCATCTGCGAGATGTCCTCGTGCTTCCCGAGCATCGCGAGGACGACCAGGCTCGCCGCGCCGTCTCCCGGCTTGAGCCCGGGTCCGATATCGCCGCCTTCCTTGAGGGACGCCACGGTGTCGGCGCGCAGGCCGCCTTTCTGCTGGGAGGGACCGTGGCAGCGGTAGCAGTGCTGCTGGAAGATCGGCTTCACGTCGCGCAGGTAGTCGACGTCGGCGGCCCGGAGGGCGGGGCCCGCGGCGGCCAGGGCGGCGGCAACGGCAGATTTCCACGAAAGCATCGGAACCCAACATTGCCGTTCGCGGCGGAAGCGAAAGTCATTTTTTCCGGTCTGGCCGGCGGTGCGCCGGGGATCGCCGCGACGGGATGGCGGGGCCACCGCGAGGCGCGGGATGAGCGAATGTGCACGGGGTGCACGAAGTGAGCATTCGTGTCTGGACCTCCGCGGCGTTTTGGCGCGTGGTCGGGCCGTGCCGATGCGCGAACTTCGTCTTCCCCGGGCGTCGTTGCCGAGAGTGGAAGGGCCGTGGCCCTTCTCCGCCTTTTCCCTGCACCCTAGCCCCGGAACTGCTGGTTGGTCTCAACGCAAATCCATGAAGCAAACTGAACGATTGGTGATCCTCGCCCTGGTGCTCGGCGCCCTGACTGTGCCGCCCCTCCAGGCGCAACCTGCCGCCGCGGCCTCCACGGCCCCGGCGCAGGCGACCGGTACCATTACCGGCCGCGTGCAAAACGTGGTGACGGGCAACTTCCTCAACAATGCCCGCGTGGTGGTGAAGGGCACGGACCTGGTCGCCTACACCGACCAGTCCGGCACCTACCGCCTCGTCGGCGTGCCGGGCGGCGACGTGACGCTCGAGGTGTTCTACACCGACCTCGATACGCAGCAGATCGCGCTGAACCTCGTCCCGGGCGCGACCGTCGAGCGCAACGTGGAGCTCACCAGCCAGGCGCGCTACGGCGCGGCCGGCAGCGTGGTTCGCCTGGACAGTTTCCGCGTCACCTCGGACAAGGAGACCGACGCCCGCGCGATTGCGACCAACGAGCAGCGGTTCGCGCCGAACATCAAGAACGTGATGGCGACCGACGAGCTCGGCGACGTGCTGGGCAGCAATGTGGGCGAGTTCCTGAAGTTCATCCCCGGTCTTACCGCCGAGTATTCCGAGGTGGAGATCGTCGGCATCTCGGTGCGCGGCATCGGCGGAGCGATGACCTCCTTCACCTCCGACGGCGCGGCACTCGTCAGCGCCAACGCGTCCCCCGGCCGCAACTTCAACATGAACACGCTGGCGCTGAACAATATCTCGCGCATCGAGGTCACGAAGGTGCCCACGCCGTCCACGCCCGCCGATTCGCTCGCGGGCTCGGTGAACCTCGTGACGAAGAGCGCGTTCGAGCGCAGCAAGGCGCGGCTCAACTACGGCTTCACGCTCATCGCCAACAGCGAGAACCTCACCTTCGACAAGACGCCGCACAGCAACGGCGACCATCCCACCCGGAAGGTTCACCTCGGCTGGGAGTTCGATTACACGCTGCCCGTGAACAAGGATTTCGGCGTCGTCGTCACGGGCATGCAGAGCAACAAGTACAACGAGCAGCACCTCGCGACCACGCTCTTCAACGCCGCCGGCACGGGCACCGGTGCCTCTTTCAACCGGCCGTACCTCCAGCAGTTCACGCTGCAGGACGGCCCGCGCAGCCAGTCGCGCCGCAACTACGGGATCAAGGCCGACTGGCGCCCGCTGCCCAACTCCGTGCTCTCGCTCAACGTCCAGCACAATTCCTACAAGACGTACATCGGGACGCAGAGCTGGGCGTTCAACGCCGGCACCGTCGCCGCCCCGACGCCCGCGACCGGCGTGCCGTTCAGCTTCACGGAGAAGGAAACCATCGGCGCGACCGGCCGCGGCGCCGTGACGCTGTCCGGCGGCTCGCAGACCTTCGAGGGCGCGACGGACCAGTACACGCTCAAGTACCGCTACGACGACGGCCAGTGGCGGATCGACGGCGGCGCCAGCCTTTCGCTTTCGAACCGCTCCCGGCCGAATCCGGGGCACTTCGGCGGCATGACGACGACGCTCAACGGGCCGGTGCGCGTGTCGCTGCGCGACATCGTGCTCGACCGCCCGTGGATCATCGAGGCCTTCGACAACAACAACCGGCCGATCGACTATTACGACATCAACAACTACACGCTGACGACGGCCACGCAGCAGCCCTACGACAACAAGTCGGACCTGCGCTCGGCCCACGCCAACGTGCGGCGGCGGTTCAACTTCCTGCCGTTCCCGACCGCGCTGCAGGTGGGCGGCTTCCAGAGCGTGATGAAGGTCGACGCGCGGGTGCAGACGAAGACCTGGTCCTACGCGGGTCCCGACGGCAACACGACGACGCCCGATTCCGCGGCGCCGTATCAAATGCAGTCCTACCGGAATCAGGATTCTCACTACGGCTTCCGCAACGTGCCCTGGGTGTCGGTCAACCGGGCATTCGACGCGCTGAACCTGTTCACGCAGACCCCGGCCAACCTCGTCGCCTCCGAGCAGTCGCGCATCACCGGCTCGGAGTACATCAAGGAGACGGTCTCCGCCGCCTACGTGCAGGCCGAGGCGCGCGTGTTCCGCAACCGGCTCAACATCGTCACCGGCCTCCGCTTCGAGAAGACCGAGGACGAGGGCCAGGGGCCGCTCGTGGACCTCGCCGCCGTGTTCGTGCGCAATCCCAACGGGACGTTCGCCCGCAATGCCGCCGGCCAGCGGATCCGCAAGCCCGAGGCCGGCGCCGCCGGCTCGATGGAGGAGCTCCGGCTCGTCCGCCAGGAGCGCGGCTATCGGGCAGCCCGTTCGTACGATGGGGCGTATCCGAGCCTCCACTTCAACTTCGAGGCGTCGGAAAACTTCCTCGCCCGCGCGGCGTACGCGAAGACCTACGGCCGCCCCGACCTCGTCGATGTCATCCCGAACGCCCAGTTCTCGGAGAACGACCTCAACGAGCAGGACCAGAACAACCCCGCGATCGTCAAGGGCACCATCACCGTGCGCAACACGGCCCTCCGGCCCTGGACCGCGGACAACTTCGACCTCTCGTTCGAATACTACACCAACGACGGCGGCATCTTCAGCGCCGGCGTGTTCATGAAGGACATCAAGAACTTCTTCGGCACGCAGGTGCGGCTCGCCACGCCCGAGATCCTCGATGAACTCGGCCTCGATCCCGGCTACGTCGGCTGGAACGTGAACACCAAGTTCAACTCCGGCGACGCCCGCATCACCGGCGGCGAGTTCAACTTCCGCCAGTCGCTGCGCCGCCTCGGCCGCTGGGGCAGCATGTTCACGGTCTTCGCCAACGCGACCAAGCTGAAGCTCGAGGGCGACCGCCAGGCCGATTTCACGAGCTTCATCCCGAAGACCGGCAACATGGGCTTCTCCGTCAACTGGCGCCGCCTGACGTTCGTCGCCCGGTGGAATTACCGCGGCCTCGACAAGCGCACCGCCCAGCCGGCCGTGGGCACGAACGCGTTCCAGTACATCGGGGCGCGCACCTCGGTCGACCTCAACGGCTCCTACCAGCTCACGAAGAACCTTTCGGTGGTGGCCAGCGCGAACAACGTGTTCAACGAACCGCAGACGATCCTGCGCTACGGTGACGAGACGCCCTGGTACGCGCGGCAGAACCGGACTTCGGAGTTCGGCATTGCGCTCGCGCTCGGCATCAAGGGATCGTTCTGACCCGTTGCGGCAGCGGGCCGCGTCGCCGCGTCGGCCCTCGGGGGCCGGCCCGGCGATGGCGGCCGCGGCGCCGTTCACCTTCAAACTCCATGAAAAAATACAACGTCGCCGTCATCGGTTACGGCTGGGTGGCGGGAGCCCACATCCAGGCCATCAACGCCACCTCCAACGCCCAGGTCACCGCGATCTACTCCTCCCGTCCGCAGGACAATGCCGCGCTCAGCGCCCGGCACGGGAGCCCGATCGAGGCGTTCACCGACCTGTCCGCGCTCCTCAAGCGCCCGGACATCCACGCGGTCTCCGTTTGCAGCTATCCGTCGCAGCACGCGCAGCACATCATCGCCGCGGCCAAGGCCGGGAAGCACATCATCCTGGAGAAGCCGATCACGCTGAACTGGAAGGACGCCAAGGCGGTCGCCGCGGCGATCGCGAAGGCCGGCGTGAAGACCTGCGTCTGTTTCGAGTGCCGCTGGTCGAGCCAGTTCCAGGTGATCAAGTCGACGATCGACGCGGGCATGCTCGGCACCATCCACTACGGCGAGATCGACTACTACCATGGCATCGGCCCGTGGTACGGCCAGTTCCGCTGGAACACCGGCAAGACGAACGGCGGCAGCAGCCTGCTCTCCGCCGGCTGCCACGCCATGGACGCGCTCCTGCTGTGCATGGGCGGCGAAGTCGAGGCCGTCACCTCCTACGCCACGCGCTCGCAGAACAAGGTGTTCGCGCAATACGAGTACGACACCACGTCCGTCACGATCCTGCGTTTCAAGGACGGTCGGATCGGCAAGGTCGCGTCGGTGATCGACTGCATCCAGCCCTACTACTTCCACACCCACCTGGTGGGCAGCGAAGGCTCGCTCCTCGACAACAAGTTCCACTCGAACAAGCTTCCCGGGCTCAACAAGCACGCCTGGAGCACGCTCTCGATGAAGCTGCTCGATTCGGGCGACGTCTCGGATCACCCGTTCCAGACCCAATTCCAGGCGTTCTTCGATGCCCTCGAGCGGGGGGACGACATGCCGCTGACGAGCTTCGGCGAGAGCCTCAAGTCGCACCGCGCCGCCCTGGCCGCCGATCTCTCGGCCGAGCTCGGCCGCGAGGTGAAGCTGAAGGAGCTCAAGTAGCGGAGCAGCGGCCCGCCGCCCCGGACCTGTCGCTCCGCATGCGCCAGGGCCGCGGGCCGTCATGGCGGCCTTTCACCCTCGTTTCCGTCTCCCCTCACCCCGATGAAATCGCTCTGCTTCCTGCTGGTCCTGGCCTTCGGAAGCGCGACGTTTGCCGCGGAGAAATCCGCGGCGCCGCTGCGCGCCGGCGCCGCCACGAGCAACATCACGCCGCCGCTCGGCACGCGCATCGTCGGCGGCTTCGCGCCGTACCCGGCGCAGCACGTCCACGATGAACTGCACGCGCGCTGCCTCGTGCTCGATGACGGCCGCACCCGGCTCGCGCTCGTGGTGTGCGACCTGCTCGGGTTGCACCGCAGCGTGAGCCTCGAGGCCCGCCGGCTTATCCAGGAGGCGACCGGCATCCCGGCGGCCAACGTGATGATCTCGGGCACGCACACCCACTCCGCCGGCACGGCGCTGGGCGAGAGCCGGTTCGTGCAGGACCAGCCGCTGGACGAGTATCAGCGCTTCGTCGCCCGGCGGATCGCCGACGGCGTGCAGCGCGCCGCCAACGAGCTGCGCCCCGCGCAGATCGCGTTCGGTTCCGTCGACGTGCCGGAGCACGTCCACAACCGCCGCTGGCACATGCGCGAGGGCACCGCGCCGCCGAGCCCGTTTGGCAAGGTGGAGAAGGTGAAGATGAACCCGCCGCGCGGCAGCAAGGATCTGCTCGAGCCCGCCGGACCGATCGATCCCACCGTCTCGTTCTTCGCGCTGCGCGACCTCGCCGGCGTCCCGATCGGGCTCTATGCGGCGTACTCGCTGCACTACGTCGGCGGGGTGGGCGGGCGCTCGATTTCCGCGGACTACTACGGGATGTTCTGCGAGGCGCTGAAGGGCATGCTCCCGACGCCGCCGGCCGCGCGGCCGTTCGTCGCGATGATGGCCAACGGCACGAGCGGTGACATCAACAACATCGATTTCCGGCGTACGGAACGCGGCCGTTCCGGCCTCGAGCAGATGCGCCACGTCGCGCAGGACGTGGCGGAAAAGGTGCACGGCGCGCTCGCGCGGGTCACGTGGCTCGATGCCGCCCCGCTCGGCGCGCGCTACCGGGAGCTGGCGCTCTCGTGGCGGAAGATCGGTCCCGAAATGATCGCATGGGCCAAGGACACCGAGGCGAAGGCGCCCAAGCTGTCCAAGGGAGACATCCCCGTGGGCGCCCGCTGGCCGACGACGCCGGAGTATGTGCAGAAGCTGAGCTACGCGGGCCGGGTGCAGATCCTGGCGGAGGCGAAGAATCCCGCCGTCACGCCCGTGCAGGTCGTCCGGATCGGGGACATCTGCATCGGCAGCTTCCCGACCGAGACGTTCGCCGAGACCGGCCTCGAGTTCAAGAAGCGCAGCCCGTTCAAGCATTCGTTCATGGTCGAGTTGAACCATGCCTACATGGGGTACCTGCCGACGCCCCGGCATTTCGAGCTCGGCGGTTACGAGACCTGGCCCGGCACCAACTATCTGGAGCCGCAGGCGTCCGTGAAGATGATAGATGCGTTGCTCGAAATGGCCGCCGAACTGCGCCCCTGAGCCACCACCTCATGCCGTTAAGGTGGAGCCGCCTGTCCCCAGGCGGCTGACGTGCGACGGACCGGTCCGCCGCGGCTTGAGGACAAGCCGCTCCACCGCTCGAGGCAGCCGACTTCAGCGGTGACGTGTGGGTCAATTGCATCTTTCCGGTGAAGGGCGACGCGCGACACCGACGGCTCCCTTTCCGGGCACGAAAAAAGCGGCGCCTTCGCGCCGCTCCGTTTCGTTCGCCCCGGGGACGACTTACTTCGTCAGCGGGTGCAGTTCGATCAGACGGAAGAAAATCTCCGCGCCTTCCGACTGAAACATCAGCCGTCCCCAGGTGTAGCTGCCGCGGCGACCTTCCATGACCTTCACGCCATTGAGGAAGTAGTCGACGTCGCCATTCCTGCAGACGGCCTCGATCCGGTTCCACTCGCCCACCGCCTTCTCCACGTCCTTGGCGCCGCGGAAGCCCAGCACGTCCTTCCAGCCGAGATCGCGGTACTGCCAGTCGATGCGCCCGCGGGTGAATTCCTTCTCGGTGCCGTTGGGGTCCCAGTTCTTGCCGTTGGCGGCGACCTTCGCGAACAGGCGCGGGACGAGCGGCTTTTCCGAACCGCGCTCGACGCCGTTGACGAGGATGATGTCGCCCGTGCCGCCCTCGATGATCTGATACTCGACGGAGCTGATCCAGGGCGAGTTGAAGAACTTCGAGGGGTTGCCGTCCTCACCCTGGCAGTGGAGCAGGATGCCGCTGTCACGCGTGCGGTTGGCCCGCGGCTCCCACGTCACGAGACCCCAGCGAAATTCCACCACCAGACGGTAGTTCGTATAGTTGTTCTTCGTCACGATCCCGCCCCAGTGCTGGCCGCTCGAGCGGATGGCGGGCGCGCCGTCGATCTGGTCGACCACGGTGAACACCTTGTCCGGGTCGTGCCGGCCGAACTTCGCGAGCCAGGTGTAGAACTCGCCGAGATCCTTCTTCGTCTTCCCGTCGAAGAGCACGATCTTCTCCTTGGGGGTGATGGGCGCGCCCTGCGCCGCGAGTTCCGGCGCGGCGATCGCAAGGCCGGTGAACAGGGCGAGGGCGGCGAGGCCGAAACGGCGGCGGGCGGGGCGAAGCATTTTTTTCATCGTAGGGAAGAACCCGAGGTTGCATCCCGGGCGGGGCGTGTTCAAGTATGATTGTTAATGTTCATTTGTGACCATTCCCCAGGTTGGAGCATTTTTCGCCGCCCCGCCTTCATGGCGCTGGTCGCGTTGGGTTCAGGGGTCGCGGGAGCGGCGGAGTCCACCCGTCATCCGGCCCGCTCGCCCGAGGAGGCGCTGCGGACATTCCAGCTCGAGCCGGGCCTGCGCATCGAGCTCGTGGCGGCCGAGCCGCTGGTCGTCGATCCCGTGGCGTTCGTCTTCGACGGCCCGCGCCGGCTGTTCGTCGCGGAGAACCGCGGCTATCCCGATCCGGTCGAGGGCGGCGTGCGCACCACGCTGGGGCGCATCGCGCTGCTCGAGGATGCCGATGGCGACGGCCGTTTCGAACGCCGCCAGGAATTCGCCACCGGCCTGGGCCTGGTCAACGGCCTCATGCTCTGGCGCGGCGGATTGTTCGTCACCGCGGCGCCCGACATCCTGTATCTGAAGGATCATGACGGCGACGGCGTCGCCGAGGAGAAGAAGGTCGTGCTGACCGGCTTCGAGGACACGAAGACGGCGCAGATCCGCGTGAGCCATCCGACGCTCGGCCTGGACGGCCGCGTCTATGTCACGAGCGGGCTCAACGGCGGCAAGGTCTCCTCGCCGCTGCACCCCGACCGTCCGGCCGTTTCGTTTCCCGTGCGCGACGGGCGTTTCGATCCGGACAGTCTCATCTATGAGAACGTGAGCGGGCGCGCCCAGTTCGGCCTCGCGTTCGATCCGTTCGGCCGCCGCTTCTACTGCTCGAACCGCCACCCGGTGATGCAGGTGATGCTGGAGCCCTGGCACCTCGGCCGCAATCCGCACCTCTCGTTCACCGATTTCGCGCAGGAAGTCTCGAAGGTCGAGGCGGAGGCGAAGGTGTGGCCGATCAGCCGCTCCGCGGTTTCCGCCGACTACATCCCGCGGCTGATGGGCACGCCGCACACGGGCACGTTCACGTCGGCGAGCGGCGTTTTCATCTTCAATGGCACGGGCCTCACCCCGGGGCACCTGGGCAACGTGTTCATCGCCGAGTCCGCGCAGAATCTCGTGCAGCGGCAGGCGATGCGGATGGAGGGCGCGTCTCTGCGCTCGGATCCGGTCTATCGCGACCGCGAGTTCCTTTCCACGGCCGACGTCTGGTTCCGCCCGGTGTACCTGGGGTCCGGGCCCGACGGTGCGCTTTACGTCGCGGACATGTACCGGCGCGAGATCGATCATCCCCGCTACGTGCCGGAGGAGTCGCGCGGGATGCTCGATTTCGAGAGCGGCAAGGGCATGGGCCGCATCTACCGCATCGTGAAAGACGGGCCGCGGGCGGCGCGTCCGGCGGCGGCGGATGACAGCGTCGCGGGCCTGGTGGCCAGCCTGGAGTCGCCGGACGAGTGGTGGCGCGCGCGGGCGCACCGGCTGCTGCTCGAGCGGGCCGATGCGGCGGCGACGCCGCTGCTGGCTAAGGTGGCGTCGGCCTCCGCGCGTCCGGAGTCGAGGGTCCGCGCGCTCTGGCTGCTCCACGCCCGGCAGGCGCTCACCGAGCCGATGATCCTGGCCGCGCTGCGCGACGCCCATCCCGGGGTGCGCGAGCAGGGCCTGCAGTTCGCCGCCGAACGTTTCGGCGAGGGCCGGACCGGCGGTCTCCTGCCGGCCGTGCTGGCGACCGCCCGCGACGCCGATGCGCGCGTGCGGTTCTGCAGCGCGCTCGCCCTTGCCGGCGTCGGCGACGCGGCGGTCGTGCCGGCGCTGGCGGCGATTGCGATTTCCGACGGCGAGGAGAAATGGACGCGCGCGGCGGTTCTGAGCGGCATCGCGGGACGGATGGACGCATTCCTGGCGGCCGTGCAGGCCGGGCGGGCGCGCAACCCGAAGGCGTTCGCCGTCGTGATGGAGCACCTGGGCCGGGTCTTTGGCGCGGGCGCCTCCCCGGAGGCCTGCCGCGGCTTCCTGCTGCAGATGCTCGGAGGAGAGGGCGACATGGGCTGGCGCATGGCGTCGGTGCTCGGGCTCGTCGAGGGCTATCGCGGTCGCGGCGGCGCCAAGGGCGCGGGCTCCGATCCGTTCGGCGCGCTGCTCGGCGGCGCCGGCCGCAAGGAGGCCTCGGTGCAGGCCTTCCTCCAGGCGGTGGCGGAACGGGCGCTCGATGGCCAGGCTTCGACGCGCGAACGTACGAGCGCGGTGTCGCTGCTCGGCTACGCGGACTTCGACAAGGCGAGCGGCACGCTCTCCCAGCTGCTTGACGCGCGGCAGCCCCCCGAACTGCAGGTGCAGGCCATCCGGGCCATCGAGCGCATCGGCGACGCCCGGGGCGGGGCGCTGCTCATCGCGAAGGAAAACTGGGGCCGCTACACCCCGCGGGTCCGCGAGGCGGTGCTGACGACGCTCACCGCGCGGCCGGCGCTGATCCTGGTGCTCTTCGAGGCGATCAAGGGCGGGGTGATTGCGGCGCCGGAGATCTCCTCGGTGCGGCGCACCGCGTTGATGAAACACAATGATGCCAAGGTGCGCGCGGCCGCGGAGACGATCTTCAAGGACCTCGAGGGCGGCGATCGCATGCAGGTGTACCGCACCTACCGCGAGCTGCTCGCCACCAGCACCGACGTCGCCCGCGGCCGGGAGGCCTTCCAGAAGGCGTGCTCGGCCTGCCACACCTACCAGGGCGCCGGCGGCAAGGTGGGCCCCGATCTCACGGGCATCCGCCACCAGCCGGCGGACGCGATCCTGCTCCACATCCTCGTGCCCAACTACGAGGTCTATCCCAGCTACCAGACGGTCACGGTCACGACGCAGGACGGCCGCTCGGTCTCGGGGTGGCTCGCGGCCGAATCCGAGGCGAGCCTCACCCTGCGCACGGCGGCCGGCACGGAGGAGACCGTGGCGCGGCGGGAGATCGCCACGCTTTCCGCCTCGGGGCTCTCGCTCATGCCGGACGGACTGGAACAGACGATGGAGAAACAGGACGTCGGCAACATCGTGGCGTTTTTGAAGAGTGATCACTGAGACTTCCCCGCGGCCTCCGACCCTCATGTTCGCGCCCGAACGACATCGCGCGATCGAGACCATCGTGCGGCAGAAGGGCCGGCTGACGGTCAGCGAGCTCGCGCGCCAGCTCGGCGCTTCGGGCATCACGATCCGGCGCGACCTGCGCGTGCTCGAGGCGGCGGGCAAGGTCGTGCGGGCGCACGGCGGCGTGCTGCATCCGGAGTTCCTCGCCGCGGAGCCGGGCTTCGAGCACAAGGCGGTCGACGCCGTCGAGGCCAAGGTTGCACTGGCGAAGGCGGTGGCGGCGGAGATTCCCGAGCGGGGACAGGTGTTCGTCGACGCCGGCACGACGTGCCTCGAAGTCGCCCGGCTGCTCCTCGACCGGCGCGAACTGACGGTCGTCACCAACTCCATCCCGCTGCTCCAGCTCGGCACGCAGGCGAAGGCCCGCGTCGTCGGCGTCGGCGGCGAGGTGCGGGCGCTGAGCCTCGCGCTCGTGGGCGCGCTGGCGCTCGACTGGCTGCGCGGCCTGCGCTTCGACGTCGCGGTGCTGGCCGCCTCCGGGCTCGATGCCACCGAGGGCGCCTCCACGACCGAGCTTTCCGAGGCCGCGGTGAAGCAGCTCGCCGCCGATCGCGCGACCAAGCGCGTGCTCGTGTCCCACGCCGCGAAGTGGAACAAGCCGGCCGCGGTGGCGTTCGCGGGCTGGGAACGCTTCAACGTTTTCGTCACCGACGCGCGGCTCAACGCCGCCGAGAAGGCGCACCTGCGCCGTGCGGGCGTGACGGCGCGATACCTTTCTCACGTATGAAACCAGTGGTGCGAGTCGGGGTGATCGGGGGCGGGCTCATGGGCCGTGAAGTGGCGAACGCGCTCGCGCGCTGGTTCGTCCTGGACAACTTCCCGGTGCGGGCCGAGCTCGCCGCGGTGTGCGACGTCCAGCCGAAGCTGCTGGAGTGGTTCAAGCAGGTGCCGACCGTGCGCCAGTTGACGACCGACTACCATGAGCTCCTGCGCAATCCGGAGGTCGACGTCGTCTACGTCGCCGTGCCGCACCAGTTGCACGAGAAGGTGTACCTCGACGTCCTGGCCGCGGGGAAGGACCTGTTCGCGGAGAAGCCGTTCGGCATCGATCTCGGGTCGGCGCGGCGCATCGCCGCCGCCGTCGAGCGCAGCGGGCGCTTCGTGCGCGTGAGCTCGGAGTTTCCCTTCCTGCCGGGTGCGCAGCGCGCGTTTGCGGTCGCGCGTTCCGGCGCCCTCGGCCGCCTGATCGAGGTGCGCGTCGGCTACCTCCACTCGAGCGATCTCGACCCGAAGAAACCGGTGAACTGGAAGCGCCAGGTCGCGTTCTGCGGCGAAGTCGGCGTGCTCGGCGACCTCGGCATGCACGCGGTGCACGTCCCGCTCCGGCTGGGCTGGAAGCCCACTTCGGTCTACGCGCAGCTCCAGCGCGTCTACACGGAGCGGCCCGACGGCAAGGGCGGCATGGCCCCGATCGACACCTGGGACAACGCGACGCTGGCGACGTACTTCGACCACCAGGGCACCCGGACACCGATGCGCATCGAGCTGAAACGCTTCGGCCCGGGCGAGACCAACTCGTGGTACATCGAGGTGCTGGGAACCGACGGGGGCGTGCGTTATTCGACCAAGACGCCCAAGACGCTGTGGACCTTCCGCCGCGACAAGGAGCAGATCTGGGATTCGACCGACCTCGGCTTCCAGATGGTGTTTCCCGGGATCACCGGCGCCATCTTCGAGCCGGGGTTTCCCGACATCCTGCAGCAGATGTGGGCCGCATTCCTCGCCGAGCGGGCGGGGCAGCTCGGCGAACGGTTCGGCTGCGCCACGGTGGCCGAGGCCGTCGCGTCGCACGAGATCTGGGCGGCCGCGCTCGAGTCGCAGCGGTCCAACACGGCCGTCGCGGTGTCATGATCGCGCGCGCCCTCCCTTCCCGATGAACGAACGCAGCGGCATCATCGCCGGCGGCAACTGGATCGTCGATCACGTGAAGCTGATCGACCGCTGGCCGCCGCAGGACGCGCTGGCCAACATCACGAGCCAGTTCTCCAGCAACGGCGGCTCGCCGTACAACGTGCTGAAGAACCTCGCCCGCCTCGGCGCGCCGTTTCCCCTCGAGGCGGTGGGACTCGTGGGTGACGACGAGGCCGGTCGCTTCATCCGCGACGATTGCGCCCGGCATCGCATCGATTGCGCGCGGCTGGGGACCTCGCGCGCCACGCCCACCTCCTACACCGACGTGATGACCGAGCAGGGCACCGGCCGGCGGACGTTCTTTCACTGCCGCGGCGCCAACGCCGAGCTCGCGCCGGAGCACTTCGATTTCTCCCGGACCCGCGCGCGCATCTTCCACCTCGGTTACCTGTTGCTGCTCGACCGGCTCGACCAGCCCGGCGCCTCCACGGGCACGGCCGCGGTCGAAGTCCTGCGCGCCGCGCGCGGCGCGGGCCTGAAGACCGTGGCCGACGTCGTCAGCGAGGCGAGCGATCGCTTCGGCCGCGTCGTGCGGCCGGCCCTGCCGGAGCTCGATTACCTTTTCCTCAACGAGTTCGAGCTCGCCCAGGTCACGGGCATCGCAACCGTGCGCGACGGCGTGGTCGACGTCGCCGCCGTGGCCCGGGCCGCCGCCGAGATGGTGCGCGGCGGCGTGCGGGACTGGGTGTTCGTGCATTTCCCCGCGGCGGTGCTGGCCTGCGGCGCGCGGGGGGAAGAGGTCTGGCAGCCTTCGCTGCGGGTGCCTCCGGACTTCATCCAGGGCGCGGCCGGCGCCGGCGATGCGTTTGCCAGCGGCGTGCTCCACGGCCTGCACGAGGGGTGGCCCATCCCGGACTCGCTGCGGCTGGGCGTTTGTGCCGCGGCCGCCTCCCTCGGGCATCCCACCTGCTCTGAAGGCGTCGGCTCGCGGGCCGACTGCCTCGCCCTGGCCGATCGCTTCGGATACAACGACCATCCCGTCCGCTGAACGCCTCCCATGCCGCCGCCTCTGCCCGTTTCGCCGTGTTCCCCGCCGGCTCCCGCAGCTGGCGCCGCGGCGCGAACGCGCCGGCGGGCGGCCCCCGCCTCCCTCCTGCCATGAACCCTGCCAAATCTGCCCCGCAGCGGTGGGAAAAGTCCTTCGCCGGGGAAATCGAAGCTGATACGTTCGAGAGCAACGCGCGCCGCGATCGGGTCCGCTTGCTGGCGTCGACGCTGGCACGCCTTCCGGCGCGCCACCGCGAGGTGTTGGTGCTGCGTCGCATCCGCGGTCTTTCCCGCCGCGAGACGGCCCAGCGGCTCGGCCTGCCCGAGGAGAGCATCGAGGTGCACGCCGAAGCCGCGATGAAATGCTGGGCGAAACTGCTCCGGCGACGGGGCGCCGGCGAACTGCTGGAAGATGGCTCGGACTGATTCCAGCACCGGCGGTCTCGCGGCGGCGGACGATCCGGGACGGTCGGCCCTCGAATGGGTGCGGCGCAGCCGGGCCGAGGAGGAGCTGCTGGGCGAGCTGCGACGTCAGGTGCGCTGGCGGTGGCTGGCCCGCGTGGCCTTGCCGGTGGGGCTGGGGGCGATCCTGGCGCTGGGCGTCGCGACCTGGCGCGAGGACCTCGCCGCGCCCCAGGCCGCCACCACCACGGTGCGCGGCCCGGAGTGGCGCACGCTGTTGGATGGTTCGCGCGTCGAACTTCGGTCCGGCGCCGATATCACGTACCGGGAGCGGCCCGCCGAGCGGCAGGTGGCCCTGCGCCGCGGCGACGCCCATTTTCAGGTCCGGCCCGATGGCCGCGCCTTTGTGGTGACGGCGGGAGGGTTGCAGATCCGCGCGGTCGGCACCGCGTTCGCCGTCGCCTTGTCCACCGATGCCGCCGAGGTGATCGTGACCGATGGACGCGTGCAGGTGACGACCGGCCGCGGTGCTCCCGAGGCCGACGGCGGCGGCACCGGCGAGACCGAGCTGCGAACGGGCCACCGGGCAGTCTGGCAGGCGGCGGACGGTGCCCTGCGCGTGGAGACACTCGACGGCGCGGAGATCGCCGCACGCCTGGCGTGGCGGGTGCCGAACCTCGAGTTCGACCGGACTCCGCTTCCGGAGGTGGTCGACGTCATGAACCGCCATGGCGCCGAGCGCTCCGGCGTCTTCCTCACGCTGGGCGATCCCGCGGTGCAGGAGGTTGTTCTCACCGGAGGCCTGCGGGCGGACGATGTCGACGGCCTGGTCCGGCTGCTCGATTCGCGATTTGGAGTGTACGCCGAGCGTTCGGAGGACACCGTCGTGCTGCGCCGTTCCCCCTGAACCCCGTCCGGCTTTTCCGCCCGTGATCCCGCCGCCCCGCCGCCCTTTGGACTTCTGCCCCGTGAGGGTGTTTCCGGCAGGATCCCGGATCGCTGCCCGCGCCCTGGGCGCCGCCCGGTGCCTGGGAATGTTCGCACTGGCGGCGGCCCTTCTCCCGGCGGCGCGCGGCGCAGGCCTGCGGGTGGGGCAGGCGGTGGTCGATCTCACGCCGCCCCCCCTGATGCCGTTCCACGCGCCGCAGCGGCCGCCGTTCCCAGCCGGCCCGGCTGAGGGCGTGCACGATCCGCTGCTGGCGCGCGCGGTGGTGTTCGAGGTCGGCGGCGTCAAGGCCGCCGTCGTCGCGTGCGATCTGACCAGCATCCCGCGTCATCTCCATGAGGAGGCGCGGGCGCACGTGAGCCGCATCAGCCGCGTGCCGCCGGCCCACGTGATGTTCTCGGCCACGCACACGCATACGACGCCCAACATCCGTCCGCGCTTTGCCCGCAACGCGACGCCGGAGCAGCGCCAGGTGATGGACGCCTACCTGGCGCGGCTGCCGCAGCTCATGGCGGAGAGCGTGCAGGCGGCGGAGGCGCGGCTGTCGCCAGCCACGCTCCAGGCCACGATCGGGGAGGTGAGGGGAGTCGCTTTCAACCGCCGGTTTCTCATGAAGGATGGGACCGTGGTTTCCAATCCGGCGAAGGGCCGCGACGAGGGCCTGGTGGACGTCGTGCGCGCCGCGGGCCCCACCGATCCCTCGCTGCCGATGCTCTATTTCGCCGGCACGGACGGGAGGCCGATCGCGACGCTGCTGAATTTCGCGATGCACCTCGATACCACCGGCGGGCAGCGTTACTCGGCGGACTTCCCGCACCAGATCGCGAAGATCCTCCGTGACGTGAAGGGACCGGAGATGCTGATGCACTTCACGATGGGGGCGGCCGGCAACGTCAACCATTATTACCTGCTCGACCCGCACCGGCCTCATCGCGTGAAAGGCTACGACGAATCCGCCCGGATCGGCACGCTGATCGCGGCCGAGGTGGTGCGCGGCTACGCGCAGTTGCGACCGGTGGCCGTGGACGGGCTCAAGGTGTCGCATGAAACGGTCTCCCTGGTCCTGCACGAGGCGAAGGCCGCCGCCGTCGCCGCCCAGTTCGGGGGTGGAGCGGCGTTTCACGACGGCGAAGTCGGCTACCGCCTTATCGACGGCCAGTACCGCTTCGAGGCCGAGGTGATGGTGATCGCGCTCGGCGAAGAGGTCGCCTTCGTGGGCTTTCCGGGCGAGATGTTCGTCGAGCTCGGGTTGATGGTGAAACAGGGTTCGCCCTACCAGTACACCTTCATCGACACGCTGGCCAACGGGGCGATCGGCTACGTGGCCAACCGCAAGGCGTATCGGGAAGGCAGCTACGGCGCGTCCGTCGCCACGACCCGCTCCCAGCCGGGCTCGGGCGAGGCACTCGTCGACTCCGCGCTCCGCCAGCTCATCGCCCTCCGTGACATGAAGCCCACGCCATGAGACGCCCGCCCGTCCGCCAGTCCTTGTGTCCTGTCGCCGTGCCCTCGCTGCGGCGCGTTGTCCGCGTCGCCGCCTGGCTCCGGCTCGCGCCCTGCCTGCTGGTGCTGGCACTGCCGGTTGCGCGGGCCGCCGCCGCGCCGGCGCGGGAACTCGCATGGCATTCGCTCGCCGCCTGGGCGCTGGAAGGGCGGGGGTGGGCGGACACCCGGCACCGCTATGACCGCCTGCCCGCGCGGGCCGAATCGATCGTGCGCCCTCCGGTGTGGAGCCTGGCGAAGGATTCGGCGGGCATGCGGTTCCGGTTCGTCACCGATGCGGACGAGATCCACGCGCGCTGGACCGTGCGCAAGCCGGACCGGCTCGCGCTCCCGCACATGCCGGCGACGGGTGTGAGCGGCCTGGATCTCTACGTCCGCGACGCGGGCGAATGGAAGTGGATCGGGCAGGGGCGTCCCACCCAGGGCACCACCACGGGCGCACTGGTGCGAGGGCTCGCGCCGGGCGCGAAACGGGAATTCGCGCTCTATCTGCCGCTGTATAACGGCACCGAGGCGATCGAGCTGGGCTTGCCCCCGGGCGCCGTGTTCGAGCCCGCGCCCGATCGGTACGCGGGAAGGAAGCCGCTCGTGTTCTACGGCACGTCGATCCTGCAGGGCGGCTGCGCCTCGCGCCCGGGCATGGCGTATCCCGCGATCATCGGCCGCGCCCTCGACTGGCCGACGATCAACCTCGGCTTCAGCGGCAACGGCAAGACGGAGCCGGAAATGGCCCGGCTGCTCGCGGAACTCGATCCCGCCGCCTACGTTCTCGACAGCCTGCCCAACCTCGATGTCGCGCAGGTGAAGGAGCGCGTCGAGCCGTTCGTGCGCACGCTGCGTGCCGCCCGGCCGGACACCCCCATTGTGCTGGTCGAGAACGTCACCTACGCTGACACCGGTCTCATCGCCGCAAAGCGCGCCAAGGTCGCCGAGGCCAACGCCTGGCTGCGCCAGTTCTACGATCGATTGAGGAAGGCCGGCGACTCCCGGCTCCACTACATCCCGGCGACGCAGCTCCTCGGCGGCGACGGCGAGGACACGGTCGACGGGGTGCATCCCACCGACCTCGGCTTCCTGCGCATGGCGCGCGGTGCGACCCCGTTTATCCGCGAAGCGCTCCGCGGCGCCGGGCTCGAGGTGCCGGACGAGGAGGGCTTCGTGCCGCTCTTCGACGGCAGGTCGCTCGCGGGGTGGGCGCCGCATGACGGGATGCCGCCGCTGCACCTGCACGGCAAGTGGACGGTGGAGGACGGCATGCTGGTCGGCGCCCAGGATCCGCCCGGCAAGGGCGGCCTGCTCTGGGTGGAGCGGCCGTTCAAGGACTTCATCCTGCGGTTGCAGGTGAAACTCACCTACCCGATGGACACGGGGATTTTCGTCCGCGTCGGCCCCGATGGCCGCAGCCATCAGATCACGCTCGACCACCGGCCCGGTTCCGACGTCGGAGCGATCTTCATCCCGTTTGTCCGCCACGGCTACGTGCAGCGGAATCCCGAGGGCGCGCGGCTGATCCGCGAGGACGCATGGAACGACGTCGAGGTGCGCATCGAGGGCGAACCCGCGCGGATCCGCGTGTGGCTCAACGGCCATTTTCTCACCGATTTCCAGCACACCGAGGAGACCACGCGCGGCGTGCCGCCCGAGGGCGGCATCGCGCTGCAGGTCCATCCCGACATCCCGACCGGCCCGGTGTGGAAACCCGGCGCGGTCGTCCGCTTCCGGCACATCCGCCTCAAGGAACTCCGCTGAGCATCGTCTCCTGACCATGGATACCCGCCTCCGACTCCGCCTCGCCCCCTGGCTGCTGCCCTTGCTCCTCGCGGCGACGGCCGCCGCCGCCGACCGGCCGAACATCGTCTTCATTCTCGCCGACGACGTGCGCTGGGACGACCTGGGCGCGACGGGCAACACGTTCGTGCGGACGCCCCACATCGACCGCATCGCGAAGGAGGGCGCGATGTTTCGGAATGCGTTTGCGACGACGGTGATCTGTTCCCCGAGCCGCGCCAACATCCTCACGGGCCTGCACACCCGCGCGCACGGGATCGTCGACAACACCGACCGCAGCGCGCAGAGCCACCGGCTCGCGACCTTTCCGCAGGCGCTGCAGCGGGCGGGCTACGAGACGGCGTTTGTCGGGAAATGGCACATGGGCAACGACGACTCGCGCCGCCCGGGCTTCGATCACTGGGTGTGCCTGAAAGGGCAGGGCTCGACGTTCGATCCCGACCTGAACGTCAATGGCACGCCGGTGAAGGCGCCGGGCTACGTGACCGACGTCCTGAACGCGCGCGCGCTCGAGTTCCTGCGCGCGCCGCACGCGAAGCCGTTCCTGCTCTATTTCGCGCACAAGGCGGTGCACCCGGAGACGGTGCAGCGCGCCGACGGTTCGCTCTCGGATCCGACGCTCTCGAACTTCATCCCGGCGGAGCGGCACAAGGCGCTCTACGCCGGCGTCAAGGTGCCGCGCCGTCCCAACGCGCTCGCCGCCCCGACGGGCAAGCCGGCCCTGCTGCGCCCCGTCGCCGGTCTCGAGCCGCTCGGTCCGAAGACGGGTTCGAGCGACGACGTGATCCTCAACCGGCTGCGCATGCTCGCGGCGGTCGACGAAGGCGTGGGGCAGCTCCTGCAGCAGCTCGAGGCGAGCGGGCAGCTCGAACGGACGGTGGTCGTGTTCACCAGCGATCATGGTTATTTTTACGGCGAACACGGCCTGAGCGTGGAGCGCCGCCTGGCGTACGAGGAAGGCATCCGGATCCCGCTCTTCGTGCGGTACCCCGCGCTGATCAAGCCCGGCACGCGGCGGAACCAGATGGTGCTCACGCTGGATTTCGCGCCCACGCTGCTCGAACTCGCGGGCGCGCCGGCGCCGGCAGGCCTCCATGGGAAATCGTTCGCGCCCCTGTTCGGGGCCAGCGGTCCCGCGCTCCGCCCCGCGTTCATGATCGAGCACTATTCCGAGACGGTCTTCCCCCGCACGCGCCAGATGGGCTACCGGGCCATCCGCACCGAGGATTGGAAATACATCCACTACGTCGATCTGCCCGGCTCCGACGAACTCTACGACCTGAACCGCGATCCCTACGAGATGCGCAACCTGATTGCTTCGCCGGGCCACGCGCCTGTGCTGCAGCGGCTCCGCGAAGAACTGGCGGTGCTCGAGCGCGAAGCCGGACCGGCGGCACGGTAGCACGCGAGCGCGGGCATCGACGCCCGCCCATTCGAATCGGCGGACGGCCCGAGGTGCGTCCGGGACGGAATTGCCCGCACCCGCGCTTGCGCCGAGCGGCTGCCCGTCCTTACCTCCGGCATGCCCCGCTCCCATCGAACGCGCGCAGCCGCGCTGATGATTGTCTGCACGGTCGTCGTCGCGCTGGCCGAAGCCCGCACCCTGCGGCTCTTCCATGTCGGCAACAGTTTTTCGAACAACGCGACACGGCTCCTTCCCGAGCTGGCGAAGTCGGGCGGTCACGAGTTGATCATCGGTCGCGCCGTGACGGGAGGCTGCTCCTTCGAGCGCCACTGGAATGCGGTGGAGGCGTTCCTCGCCGATCCCGCCGATCCGAAAGGCATGATCTATAGCGGAAAGTCCCTCTGGGAAAACCTCCGGGCGGACCGGTGGGACGTGATCACGGTGCAGCAATACTCGCTGCACTCCACCGATTATGGCACCTACCAGCCGTTCGCCCGCCGGCTGCACGCGCACCTGAAGAAGCTCCAGCCGCAGGCGGAGATCGTGATCCACCAGACCTGGGCCTATCGGCGCGATGCGCCGCGGTTCGGGCAGACGGCCGCGGGGAAGAACGCGGCGAATCAGCAGGAGATGTGGGAGCGCTCGCGTGCCGCGTACCGGCAGCTCGCGCAGGACCTGGGGGCGCGAATCATTCCCGTCGGTGACGCGTTCTGGCGCGTGGATGCGGATCCCGTCTGGGGTTATCAGGTCGACCCGCATTTCGATCCGAAGACGGCGGTGCCTCCGGCCCTCCCGATCCAGCGTCATTCGCTGCACGTCGGCTATCGCTGGAATGCGGAGAAGAAGCTTTCGATGGACGCCAATCATGCCAACGTGGCCGGCGAATACCTCGGGGCGCTCGTTTGGTACGCGTTCCTGTTCGAGGAATCGCCGGAGCGACTCGCCTACGTTCCGCCCGGCGTGGCGCCGGAGTTTGCGGCGCACCTGCGCCGCGTGGCCTGGCAGGTCGTGCGGCAAGGCGCCGCGAAAGCGCCGTAATTGACTCTCCGGTGCGACGTGGCCCGGCCGGGCATGGCGCCCGCCGCAGAACCACCCGGCGCCCGGTTTTCCGTTTGATCGATCCCTTTTCGCCATGAACGAACCTCCCGCCACCTCCGCCTCGATTGCCTTCACCCGCCGCTCGCTCCTGCGGCGCGGCGCCGCCGGCCTGGCCGGTCTCTCTGCGCTGGAGTTCGGCGGAGCGGGTTCCGCGCTGGGGGCGGAGGAGCAGAAGGCGCCGAAGGCCGCGCCTGCGGCCGGGCTGCCCATGCTGCAGCGGTTTCCGCGGACCGTGCAGGAATACTACATCCGGCGCGTGCGCGAAGTGGAGCGCACGGCCGCGGTGCGGCGGGCGGCGCTCCGGACGAAGGCGGACGCCGAGGCCTACTGCCGCGACGTGCGCGAGAAGCTCCAGCGCTGCTTCGGTCCGCTGCCGGAAAAGACGCCGCTCAACGCGCGCGTGACCCGCGTGCTGGACCGCGACGGCTATCGGATCGAGAACGTGATCTTCGACAGCCGTCCCGGGTTTCCGGTCACGGCCAACCTGTACGTACCCACCGGCCGCGGCGGACGGCTGCCGGGCGTGATCGGCACCTGCGGCCACTCGAGCAACGGCAAGGCGGCCGATGCCTACCAATCGTTCGCGCAGGGTCTCGCGCGGCAGGGTTACGTGGTCCTGATCTTCGATCCGATGGGCCAGGGCGAGCGGATGCAGCACGTCGATGCGGCCCTCAAGCCGCGCTTCGGCATCGGCACTGCCGAGCATCTGCACGTGGGAGCGAGGCTCACGCTCACGGGCGAGTTCATCGGGACGTGGTTCGCGTGGGACGGCATCCGGGCGCTCGATTACCTGCTCACGCGTCCAGAGGTGGATCCGAGGCAGGTCGGCCTGACCGGCAACTCCGGCGGCGGCACGCAGGCCGCCTGGCTGCTCGCCCTGGAACCGCGCTTCACGATGGCCGCGCCGAGCTGCTTCATCACGACGTGGCGGCGCAATTTCGAGAACGAGGAGGCGGCCGACACCGAGCAGTGTCCCCCGCAGGTGCTCGCGCTCGGCCTCGACCATTCCGACTTCCTCGCGGCCTTCGCGCCGAAGCCGCTCATGGTGCTCGGCCAGGAGAAGGATTTCTTCGATGCGCGGGGCCTGGAGGAAGCCTACGAGCGGGCGCGCACCCTTTACCGGATGCTGGGCGCGGAGGACAAGGTGGCGCTGTTCGTGGGCCCCGACTACCACGGCTACTCGCAGGCCAACCGCGAGGCGATGTACGGCTGGTTCAACCGCCAGACCGGTGTCACGACGGGGCAGAAGGAACCGGCGCTGAAACTGGAGAAGGAAGCCGACCTGCTCGCGACGGCGAAGGGCCAGGTCGCGGAGGCCGCGCCGGCAACGGCGTTCACGTTGACGCGCGAACGGTCGCGTCAGCTCGCGCGGGAGCGCGGCGCCCCGGGCGGCGCGCGGTTGCGGGAACTGCTGACGGCCGCGCTGCGGCTGCCGGCCCGCCCTGACGCGCCGCCGGATTATCGCATTCTCCGCCCGCTTCCCGGCCGGGCCTATCCGAAGCGGAATGCGGTGACCTACGTGCTGGAGACCGAGCCGGAGATCCACACCGTCGTGTACCGGCTGAGCGACACGCCGCTCACGTCGCGGCCGCCGCGCGCCGGCCGGCGCGCGCTTGTCTACGTGTCGCATCGCTCCGCGGACGAGGAGATCCGGACCGAGTCGTTGATCAGGGAAGCGATCTCCGCCGAGCCGGAGGCCGCGGTCTTTGCCTGCGATCTTCGGGGCGTCGGCGAGTCCCAGCCGGTCGTGGGCGCGCGCGACGCGTTCACGCCCTACGGCGGAAATTACTTCCACGCGGCCAACGGCATCATGTTCGACTATCCGACCCTGGGGCAGCGCACGCACGACCTGCTGCGCCTGGTCGACTGGCTCGGCGCCGTGGGACACGACGACGTGCACGTCATCGCCCGCGGGTGGGGTGCGTTCCCCGCGGTGTTCGCCGCCGTGCTGCATCGCGGCATCACGCAGGTGACGCTCAAGCACGCGCTGACCACGTACGCGGAGGTGGCCGAGACCGAGGCCTACGCGTGGCCGCTGCCAGTGCTGCTGCCCGGAGTGCTTCGGCACTTCGACCTGCCCGACTGCTACCGGGAGCTGGCGGCGAAGAAATTGCGGCAGGTGGATCCGGCCGGCGCCGCGGGCGTGCCCGCCTGAGGGCCGGGTGTCCGGCCTGGTTTTTCCTTGCGCCGCCGGAGGGCCGGCGTAAGTAACCAGTCAGTTAACACGCGATGGCCGGGCCGGCTCCCGCCCCTCGTTCACCGTCCACCCCTCGCACCGCCATGTCCTCCTCCCGCCGGAAGTTTCTGCAATCGGGCACGGTCGCGCTGGCCGCGACCCAGCTCCCCGGCCAGGCCCGGGCGGCGGCCGCGGACGCCACGCGGCTCGCGAAGGACGGGGGCCCGCGCGCCGTGCAGGCCAAGGCCGGGCCGCGCGTGCGCTGGGGCGAGGCGGAGAAACAGCAGCTCAGCGCGGCGGTCGACCAGCCTTCGATCTTCTGCTGGGCCGGCCGGCAGCCGAACCGGCAGACGGCGCTCTTCATCGAGCGCTGCAAGCAGTACTGTCCGCGCGAGCACGTCGTCACGTGTTCTTCGGGCACCGCCGCACTCCACGTGGCCGTCGCGGCGGCGGGCATCGGACCCGGCGACGAGGTGATCACCACGCCGATCTCCGACATCGGCACGATCGCGGGCATCCTCTTCCAGCAGGGCGTGCCGGTGTTCGCCGACCTCGGGGCCGCGACCTACAACCTCGATCCCAGGGCCGTCGAGCGGGCGATCACGCCGCGCACGAAGGCGATCATTGCGGTGCACCTGACGGGAAATCCGTGCGACCTGTCGGCGCTGCGGACCCTCGCCGACCGGCACAAGCTGGTGTTGATCGAGGACTGCGCCCAGGCGTGGGGCGCGAAGTACCGCGGGCAGCCGGTCGGCTCGCTCGGCCACGTCGCCTGTTACTCGCTGATGGACTCGAAGCACATCGGGACGGGCGACGGCGGCGTCGTGGCGTCGAGCGATCCCCGCATCGGGCCCCTGCTGCAGAAGTTCTCCGACAAGGGCAGCGACCGGCTCGATCCGAAGAATTCCTACGCGACCACGAGCGTGCTGGCGACGAACTACCGGATGAGCGAGCTGCAGGCCGGGTTTGGCGCGGTGCAGTTGCAGCGCCTCGAGGCGATCGCGGCGAAGCGGGCGGCGCTCGGGCGCCTGCTCATCGAGGGCATCTCAGGCCTGCCGGCGGTGGTGCCGCCGGCGGTCGACGCCGGGGACCGCAGCACCTTCTGGTTTTTCTACTTCCGGATCCGCCCCGAGCGGCTGAAGTGCGACCGGGCCGAGTTCGTCGCGGCGCTGCGGGCGGAGGGAGTGTCGTGCAACGCCGGATACATCCCGGTGCCGCTGTACCGGATGCCGTACTTCCAGCAGCACGCGTTCTTCGCCGGCCGCTGGCCGGTGAAGGAGCTCGGGCTGACGGCGATGGACTACACCCGCGTGAAGTGTCCGGAGGCGGAGGCGATCCTGGCGACCGGCGTGCAGTGCCCGCTGAACGAGAGCATGAACGAGGCGCTCATCCGCGAGATCGGCGCGGCGGTGCGAAAGGTCGCGCAGCATTACACGACCTGAGGCGGGGCGGCATCACCGGAATGAGGCACTCGCGGTGGAGCCGCCTGTCCCCAGGCGGCTCGCGTGTGACGGACCGGTCCGCGGCGGCGTGAGGACAAGCCGCTCCACCTCTCACCGAGGCCGCTCGCATCGGTGGTTTGACGGCGGCAGCAGGAGCGCGGCCCTGCGGGATCGGCGGTGCGGACCGGGATTGTGGCGAGCGGGCGCGGCCCGGCGGGGAGGAGTGGGTTGCCGTGAAGCTACCGGGGGGCCCGGGTCGCCTCCACGAGGGCGGCGGCCTTGGCGACGATCTGATCCTCCAGGCCCGGCGCCCATTTGGAGGGCTTGCCGTAGGGAATCATGGAGGTGTCGCCTTCATAGCGGCCTTCGTGCAGCACGCGCTCGCTGGGGATGTAGGCCATGACGTCGTTGCAGTAGCCGAGCACCCAGAGGTCGGTGCCGAGCTCACGGCGGAGACGGATCGAGTAGTCGATGACCACTTCGCCGCCGAGGGCGACCCAGGAGAGGTTGCCGAGCGTCCAGGCCTGGATCGGATAGGCCTGCTCGAGGACGCGATCGCCGCGCGCCGCGATGTCGGCGGCCACGGTCGCCGCCCAGGCCTGGTGCATTTCGCGGTTGGGCTGGTCCTTCTCGCGCGCGGTGCGCAGTTCCTCCGCCGTGGGCAGGCGCGCATGCCGGAGCGTGATATCGTCGAACGCCGAGGCGAAGCGGGCGCCGACCGGCTGGAGCGAGCGGGCGAGGGCGCGGTCGGCCGCATCGGCGAGGGCGCGGCCGTGCTGGTCCGCGTGCTCGGGTTCGCGGCGCGGGGCCGGGTTGATATCCGCGCCGCAGCCGATGGCGAAGAGCACCGTGGCGCCCGGGTGGCGCCGTTCGAGCTCGAGCTGCGCCGAGCCGGCGTAATCGCCATGCCACTGGAACAGCCCGAGGGTGGTGTTGTGGCAGGCGTAGGACACGAGCAGGGCGCGCAGCGCACCGTCCGGGGCATGCACGGCGAGCACCGGCACGCGCGGTTCGAACGGGCCCTTGAGTTTTCCTGCGGCGCGCAGTTCGGGGGCCTGCTTTTCGCTGTTCTCGCGGCGGTTGAAGCCGAAGTGCGCCTCGTCCTCGCCCCAGCTCACGCTGGCGGGGGCGAGCGAGCGCAACGCGCCCTCGGCGGCGGCGATCATCTTCGAGCGGAGGTCGGTCGCGTAGGCGTCGGCGCGGGCCACGCCTTCCGGCGGCAGCAGGCGCAGCCCGCTGAGATAGCCGTTGAGGAAGGGCGAGCAGTGGGTGTGGGAGACGTTCACCAGCACCGCGCTGCGCTCGAGGCCGTGGCGCCGGCCGATCTCGGCGGCGACGCGGTCGGTGATCTCGCGCGTGATGCCGCAGAGATCGAGGGTGAGCAGCACGCCGCGCCGGCCGGCGGGATCGGCGAACGCGAGCGCCTTCGCCCAGAGCGCCTGGGCCGTGCCGTCCGCGGGCCGGTCGCGCGTGGCGTAGCCGGTCATCCACAGGCCCGCCGGCGGCGTGATCTCCACGCGGGCGGTGCCGACCCGCCAGCCGGAGGGGGACGGCGCGGCCCCCAGCGGGACGACGAGGAGCAGGGCCCAGAGTGCCAGCAGGGAAGGAAGGGAGCGGGGCATGCCCGAGTAACCGCCGGGTTACCCCGGCAGGCAAGGAATTTGGCTGAGGCCCGGCGTTCGAATCTGCTTGCCATCGCCCCGTTAAAGTAACCTATCGGTTACGAGCCCGGCCGCCGGGCCCGCGTCGCGACCGTGGCGCGCTCCGTCTGCGTTCACCCACCGCCAAGCCTCCGCCTATGAATTCTCAACGTCTTCGCCCCCACCGTGGCGTCTCGTGGTCGCGCCTCCTGCTCGCGCTGCCGGCGCTCGCGTCGTTGTTGTTCCTCCCGTCGTCCGCCCAGACCGCCCGCACCGGCACGGTGAGCGGCACGATCTCCAACCAGGCCACCGGCGACCTCCTGCCGGGCGCGGTCATCACGGTGGAGGGCGCGAGCGCCGCCACCACCGCCGAGCGCGGCGGCACGTTCAACCTGACGGCGCCGGAGGGCAGCCAGACGCTGGTGGTGAGCTTCGCCGGTCTCGACACGCAGCGGGTGCCGGTGACGGTCCTGCCCGGCCAGACGGTCACGCGCGACATCCAGCTGACGAGCGGCATCTACCGGATGGAGGCGTTCTCCGTCGCGGGCGTGCGCGAGGGCAGTGCGCTGGCGATCCAGGCGCAGCGGCTTTCCGACAATCCCAAGTGGGTCGCGGCGACCGACACCTTCGGCAATCCCGCCGCCAACCCGGGCGAACTGATCCAGCGGCTGCCGGGCATCTCGACGGATATCGTCGGCAGCGAGGTGCGCACGCTCTACGTGCGCGGCATGGGCCCCGGATTCTCCTCGCTCATGGTGGACGGCGACCGGGTCGCGTCCTCGACCGGCACGTCGGCCAGCCGCGATTACCAGATCGAGCAGATGGGCACGGGCAACCTCGAGTCGGTGGAGCTGATCAAGGCCCCGCAGCCCGACCAGGACGCCAACGCCGTGGCCGGCTTCGTGAACCTCGTCTCGCGGCGCGCCTTCGATCTTCCGGGCCGGCGCGTGACCGTCACGGGCGGCGTGCTGTGGCGGAAGCGCGGTTTCGACGAAGGTCCGTTCCGCGACCGGCCGGACGGCCTCGATCTCTTCAGCCTGGCGTACTCCGACGTCTTCAATGTTTTCGGCGGCAACAAGAACCTGGGCATCGCGTTCAACTTCAACCGGCGCTCGTCCTACACGACCCAGGACGAGATCGGGCCGGCGGGCGTGCTCTACACGGCCCTCAGCCAGGTGTACCTGAATCCCACCTCGGCCAATCCCCTGACGCGCATCTTCGGCACGGGCGATTTCGGCTACAAGGCGCGGGCGCACAACGCCGGGCTCAACGTCGACTACAAGCTGAACCCGGACGTCGTCTTCTTCTCCAAGTTCAGCTTCAACACCAACGACCAGTACCAGATCTATTACCGGCCGGCGTTCGGCAACCCCGCGGCGACCGCCGCCAACTTCGCCCCGGGCAGCACCTATGAGCACTCGACCCTGCTGCCGCACGCGGGCTCCATCGGCATTTCCGAATCCACGCCGGCCTTCTCGAAGAATTCGCGCGTGCTGGCGTTCAGCGGCGGCACCGAGATCAAGCTGCTCGACCGCACCGCGACGCTGAGCATCCGCGGCAGTTACTCCTACGCCAACATCTCCTATCCCGGCTGGATCCGCGCGCAGGCCCGCACCCCGGGCGGCGGCATCGGCTTCGAGATCGACCGCCGCGGCCAGGACGCGTGGTACCCGATCTTCCGCCAGACGGCCGGGCCCTCGATCTACGATCCGGCGAGCTACAACATCACGTCGTATCAAAAGCAGTCGTACAAGGCGAAGAACGACCTCTACGGCGCCCGCGTCGATTTCACCAAGAACTTCGACCTCGGCGTGCCCGTGGTGCTGAAGACCGGCCTCAAGTACGCGGACGACAAGCGCAAGCCGCGCACCGACCTCGGCCAGAAGACCTGGGTGGGCGCGGACGGCACGCCCAACTCGGGCGACGACGCGATGACGCCGCTCGCCGACCTGCTCTACAAGCAGGGCGATGGCCGCTACGGCCCGTTCCCCTTCATGAGCAACCCCGACAGCGCGCCGGAGAACTACTGGCGCCAGTCCGCGGGCGATGCGTACAACAGCTATGTCACGAGCAAGAACAGCCGGACCGAATACACGGAGCAGATTTCGGCCGCGTACCTCCAGGGCTCCGTGAAGCTCGGCAAGCTGCGCATCCTCGGCGGCGTGCGCATGGAGGAGACGCAGACCGAGGGCACGGCCTGGGTGCGCAATGCGACCGCCTCGTGGGGCGGCAACAGCGTCAACGCCGCGAGCCTCAACCCGGCCGACGTGGCGGCCAATCTTGCGCGCGCGGAGCGCTCGTTCGTCCGGCGCAACACGGCCGAGGGCAAGTACACGAACTTCTTCCCCGGGCTTCATTTCGTGTACGAGCCGCTGCAGTCGCTGCTCGTGCGCGCCAGCTACAACCGCGCGATCTCGCGTCCGCCGATCCCGAGCCTGATCCCGACCGTCACCGAGAACTCCGAGAACAACACGATCAGCATGGGCAATCCCGCCCTGAAGCCCTACTTCACCGACAACTTCGAGGTGAGCGTCGAGAAGTACTTCGAACCGGTCGGCCTCTTCTCCCTCGGCGTCTTCCTGAAGGAGATCTCTAATTACAGCCGCTCCATCGCCGAAGTCCTGGGCGCCGGCGGCATCGACGGCAGCGGTACGTACGCCAATTACACGCTCACGACCACGCGTAATTTCGGCGCCGCCCGCATCCGCGGCATCGAGGCGAGTTACCAGCAGCAGTTCAGCTTCCTGCCGGGCGTTCTCCGCGGGCTGGGAGCCTTCGCCAACTTCACCTACCTCGAGGCGTACGGCAACTTCGGCGGGCTGACGACGACGAACCGCCTGCCGAACATGGCGCCGCGCAGCGGCAACGCCGGTATCACGTACCGCTACCGCGGCTTCGACGTCCGGCTGCTCGCGAACTGGACCGACATGAAGTACACCAGCACCAACGTGGCCGACATCTACTTCAAGGAGCGCGCCATGTACGACATCAAGCTGCAGTACTCGATCAACCGCCGCTACGACGTGTTCCTCGACGTGAACAACGTGACGGACGAGCCGCCGCGCACGAATGTCACCCTGAACGGGCTGCACTTCTTCAAGACCAACCAGGGCGTCGGCTTCACCGCCGGCGTGCGGGCCCGGTTTTGAACCTTGGTCATGGCTGGTTCCCAGCCGTGAATCTCGACGCGGGTCGCCGACACTGGACGCACGGCGACCCGCGTTTTTTTGGTCGCGCTGGCGGCGCGCCGCTTCTCCTCTCGGAGCGCGTCCCGCGCGGTGTCCTTCGTCTTTCCATGCCTTACCTGCGCCTTGCCTGCCTTCTTTTCGTGGCGGCCTCCGGTTTCGCCGCCGCGCCGGCCAAGAAGAACATGTCCCACCTCGAACGACTCGCCAGGAACGACCAGAGTGGCACCGCGTGGTTCGTCCGCGTGCCCGACGGGCCCCTCGTCTTCACCGCCCAGGTCGCGGCGAAGGAACTGCAGGGTGATGCGCGCGCGCAGGCTGACGGCGCGCTCCAGGCGCTCGCCGGCGTGCTGGGCGGCGTGGGCAGCGATCTGACCCGCGTGGTGCGCCTCAATGCGTACGTCGCCGACGACGACGCGGTGGCGGCCGTCGATGCCGCGGTGGCGGCACGTTTCGCCACATCACCGGTGGCATTCACGCTCAGCCGCTCGCCGCTGACGGTGCGCGGCGCCCGCGTCATGTTCGAGGCGGTCGCGACGACGGCGCGGGCCCCGACGTCGCCAGAGGTCTCCGCCCAGGCCGCGGTGCTCCCGGCGGGGGGCAAGATCTTCATCTCCGGCCAGGTGGAACGGGGCACCGACCTCGCCACCGGGTCCACCGCCACCATGGCGGGCCTGTACCGCTCGCTCGGGTATGTTGGCCTGGCGAAGTCCGACGTGGTGCAGGTGAAGGTGTTTTTCCGACCCTCCGCCGATCCCGCGCCTGTGCTCCAGGCCGTGGCGGCCAGCTTCGGCGGCGGGCCGGTGCCGCCCATCATCCTGCAGGAATGGATCAGCGACACCTGGGTGGAGATCGAGCTGGTGGCGTCGGCCCGGACGCTGCCCGCCAAGGCGGGCGAGACGATCGCGCATTCGTGGCTGCCCTGGCTGACCGCATCGCCGCGGTATTGCAACGTTGCCCATGTCTTTCCCGGCACGCCCCTGATCTTCATCGGGGAGGTGAGTGGCGGCGACGGTGGCGAACCGCGCGCGCAGATGAAGTCGATCTTCGAGCGGCTGGGCTCGATCCTCTTCGAAGCCGGGAGCAGCTTCCGTCACTTGGCCAAGGCGACCTACTACGTGAAGGACGCGACGTCCCGGACGCTGCTCAACGACATCCGCGCCGTGTATTACGATCCCACGCGCCCGCCCGCGGCGTCGGCGCTCGCGGTCGGCTCGTTCGGGCGCCCCGGGCGCTCGGCGTCGCTCGACATGATCGCGGTGCCTGCGCCCTGAAGCCGCCTGTCCCCAGGCGGCTGACGGGTGACGGACCTTTCGCCAGCGGCTTGAGGACAAGCCGCTCCACCTTTCAGTGCGGCCGTTTCTCAGCGGTGATCAGAGGTCCACCGTCCGGCCTTCGCGAAACGACCGGTCGGCCGCGAGGACGATGCGCAGGCTGTCGATGGCGCTCTGGAGATGCTCGGTGAGATCCGTGTTCTCGCGGATGGCGCGGAGGAAGACCTCCTGCTCCCGACGACAGAGTTCGTCGTGGTCGGGCTCGTCGGTGACGTCGACGATCTCGTCCGGGCGCGTGAACCTGCCATCCGCGCCGAGCTGCGCGTGGTGCAGGAGCAGCGACTCGGTCTTGGAGTGGGAATCGACGTCGGCCGACTTGCCGGCGCCGCCCGCGCTCTTGGCCACGATGCTGACGCAGCCTTTCGGGCCGATGACGTCCTTAACGAAGAAGGCGGTCTCGCTCATCATCGGGCCCCAGCCGGCTTCGTACCAGCCGACGGAACCGTCGGCGAAGGTCACCTGCAACTGGCCGTAATTGACCTGATTGGGCACGATGTCGCTGGCGAGGCGGGCGCCGATGCCGCTCACGCGAATCGGGCGCGAGCCGGTCATGCGGCACATCACGTCCACGTAATGCACGCCGCAGTCCACGATCGGCGACATCGAGCGGAGCAG
The DNA here is from genome assembly GCA_937952235.1 of uncultured Opitutia bacterium. Lineage (GTDB taxonomy): Bacteria > Verrucomicrobiota > Verrucomicrobiia > Opitutales > Opitutaceae > ER46. The sequence goes on from CALFZM010000309.1 coordinate 32,416, forward strand.
GTTCTTGTGCGTTTCCCAGTTCGGCCCGTAGCTCTGCTGGTTGAGGTTCATGCGCATCACGAGCGGCTTGCCCAGCGTGCGGGTGAGCTCGACGAAGCGCTTCCACGACGGGTGCACGTGGAGGATGTAGCCGATGACAAGCTTGCGATTGAGGCGCTTCGCGGCGGCGATGACGCGCTCGCATTCCTCGACGGTCTCGGCCACCGGCTTCTCGAGGAAGACATGCGCGCCGGCCTCGAACGCCGCCAGCGCGTAGGCGGCGTGGGTATCCGGATACGTGCTGATGCACACCGCATCCGGGCGCGTCTTCGCGAGCGCCTCCTGGTAGTCGGAGAACTCCGCGTAACGGCCGCCGAATTCCGCGTTCAGCTTCTGGCGGGAGCCCGGCGAGCGGGACACGAGGCCGACGATCTCGAATGCGTCCGACATCTTGTGATAGGCGCGGGCGTGCGAGGTGCCCATGTGGCCGCAGCCGGCGACGAGGATGCGAATCTTGGAGGACATGAGTGGGTGGCGAAGCGGGGGAGTGCGTGAGGTTGAGGGCGGCGCGAGAACGCGGCCGGGTGGTTACGTCTTTCCAGGCGGCGCATCGCAAGCCAACGTTCCGGTCATGGCAATCCCGCGTCATGACGCCCGCAAGATTCTGCGCGAACTGGTCGCCGTTCCCAGCGTGCACCCCGAGGCCGATCCGGGCGGCACCGTGCCCGGGGAGGCGGCAATGGCGGCGCACATGGAACAGCACCTGCGCGGCCTCGGCGCCGACGTCACGGTACACACGCTCGCACCGGGCCGACCCACGGTGGTGGGGGTATTCGAGCCCGCGCGCCGGGCGCGGGCGACGGTGGCGTTCGCTCCGCACCTCGACACGGTGGGCGTGCGCGGGATGACGGTGCCGCCGTTTGCGCTGACCGCGCGAGGCGGGCGGCTGCACGGCCGCGGCGCGTGCGACACGAAGGGACCGACGGCGGCGCTGCTCGCCGCGCTGGGCCGCTGGACGCGGAGTGCGGCGTCGCGCCGCGGTGACGTGCGCTGGGTCGTCGCCGCCACCGCGGGCGAGGAGCAGGGGAGCCTCGGGGCTCAGGCGCTGGTACGGGACGGCTTCAGGGCGGATTTCGCCGTCGCCCTCGAACCGACCGACCTGCGGGTGGTGCATGCGGCCAAGGGCATTCTCCGGGTATGGATCGAGGTGCCGGGCCGCGCGGCGCACGGCGCGACGCCCGAACGAGGCGACAACGCGGTGTACCGTTCGCTGCCGCTGCTGCAGGCGCTTCGCGACGACGTGGGGCCGGAGCTGGCCGCGCGGCGCCATCCCGTGCTGGGCGGCTGCAGCCTCAATCTCGGCGTCGTCCAGGGCGGAGGGGAAATGAACCTCGTACCCGCCCTCTGCCGCCTCGGCCTCGACGTGCGGTGGCATCCCGGGGTTCCCGCCGCGGAAATTCGCACGCTGCTCGGCGCAACCGTCCGGCGGCTCGCACCCCGGGCCAGGCTGGTACCGCATCGGGAGGCACCGTCCTTCGTGACCCCGCGCACGAATCCATGGGCCCGGAGCCTGCGTGCGATGGGGCGGGGGTGGGCGACGGCGGACTGGTTTTGCGACGCCAACATCTTCGCGGGCGCCGGCATTCCCGCCGTGGCGTTCGGACCGGGCAGCATCCGGCAGGCGCACACCCGCGACGAGTATATCCTGGGCCACGAACTCGAGGCGGGGACGGCGGCGTTCCGCCGTTTCCTCGAACAGGGCGGCGCGACCGGGCAACCGTCGAAGTAACCGGGGGCGGCCGAAGTAACCGGGTAAGTAACCGGCTAAGTAACTGTCCGGAGGTTTTGTGCTTCTCTCGCCGGCGCGGCGGTGCCAGCTTGCGCGCACCCCCATGGCTTCAACCCAACCGGTACCCCGCAACCCCGACCGCACCCGCCGCCGCATTCTCCAGGCCGCCATCCGTCTCTTCGCGAAGCACGGGTTTCACGCCGTGTCCGTCGACCAGATCGTCGGCCAGGCCCGAGTCAACAAGCGGATGGTTTACCACTATTTCGGCAGCAAGGATGCCCTGTTCGAGGCCGCGCTGTCAGAGGTCTACAAGCGGATCGAGGAAATCGAATTTCACGCGATCGAACGCGGGCGCAGTCCGCGGGAGAAGCTGTCGCGGCTGCTCGAGAGTTATTTCGAGTTTCTCGACAACGAGCCCGAGTTCACGCGGCTGCTCCAATGGGAGAACCTCGAGAAGGGCCGGCATCTCACGAAGGAGAACCACCTCCTCACGAAGAATCCGTTTCTCGCGCGCTTCCGCGCGATCGTGCAGGACGGAGTGGCGACCGGCGAATTCCGCGGCGACCTGGATGTCACCCACCTGATGATTCACTTCATCGGGCTGTGCTTCATCTATCATTCCAACCGCTTCTCGCTGTCGCAGAGCCTGGAACTCGACCTCGGCGACACGAAGGTGAAGGAGCGCGGATTGAACCAGGTCCTGCGCCTGGTTTTCGAAGGCATCACGAACCCCGCCGCCGCCCCGGTGACGGTCCCGGCGCTGGCCGAGGCGGGAGTCTGAGGCCCGGGGAACGCGGCCGCTTCCGGCCGCGTGACCAAGGCCACCTTGAAAGGGGGAGCGGCTTGTCCTCAAGCCGCTGGGAACCGGTCCGTCGCACGTTACCCGCCTGGGGACAGGCGGCTCCGCCTCAACCGCATGCGTCCGGCTCAGACCGATTCCACCACCGCTTTCGTGGTGTGAAAGCAGATACGGGTGGCGGTCTCGCCTCCGTGCGAGAAACCGTAGCCCGCCGGCAGGTGCAGGAGCGACTCGTCGATCTTCTCCAGGCGCCAGTGCGTCTCGAGCGACAGCATCCCCTGGTAGCCCATGGCCTGCAGGACGCGCAGGTGCGAGCGCCAGTCGACCTCGCCCGTGCCGATCGGCATGCCGACGGCGATCAGCGCGCTCGAGTTCGCCGGCGAGCGGCGGACGGCATCCTTGACGTGGAGATGGAAGAGCCGGGCGCCGAGGCGCACGAGGTCGCTCGCGTGGGGCACCGCCGCTCCCGGCACGTAGAGCACATTGCAGGGGTCCCAGATTGCGCCGACGTTGGGGGCCGGGATGCGGGAGAGCACCGCCTCCATCTCCTCGATGGTGGCGACAAAGCAGGAGTGCTCGTTCTCGATGCCGATGCGCACGCCCGAGCCCTTGGCGAGATCGACGAGGCCCATGAGCTGCTCGGCGACGCGATCGAGCCGCTTCGGCTCGAGGGGATTCGGGTGGCGCAGGAAGGTGAAGACGCGCAGCAGGTCGCACTTGAGCTCGCGGGCGACGTCGAGGCTGCGCTTGAAGATCTCCCGGTGCGCCTGGATCCCGGCCGGATCGTCGATCTCGCATTTGAAGACGGGCGTGGAGCAGCCGAAGATCTTCCATCCGTCCTCCCGGGCGGCGGCGGCGATGGCGGAAACATCCTCGCGCGTGAGGTCCTTGAAGGCCCGGCCGGAGAAGCTGCGCAGCTCGATGCCGGGCAGCTTGAACTCACGCACGAACGTGCGGAGGACCGGCAGGTCCTGGGAAACTTCGTCGGCGATGAACGTGAACGAATTCGGGAACGTCATGATGGCAGAGAAAAGGAATGGAATCGGTTCAGGGTTTGGCACCGGCGAGCTTCATCACCTCGGCGATCGTGACCGGGGCGCCGCCGCGGCGCTTGCTTTCGTCGGCGGCTTCCATGAACGCGTGCAGCTCGATCGTGGTCTCGAGCGGCACCGGGGAAACGCCGGTCTGGAAGAAATTCATGTAGGCTTCGACGAGCGGCTTGTAGCTGGTCTTTTCGCCACCCTTGGCGACGCCCTTCGCACCGATCACCGTGACGCCGTAGCCGGCGCGGCCGGCGCGGTTGCCCTGCATGGTGCCGACGCGGCCGTCGGACCAGACGCCGGTGACCACGTCGGTCTTCTCCGTGTGGGTGCGGACCACGCGGACGCAGCCCGGTCCCATCACCGCATAGAGCGCCTCGACGGCGTGGATCCCGTACCAGAAGAGGTCGGGGTGGTGCGGCTCGGTCTCGGCCGGCCCGTAGGAAAACGCGGCCGCGACCGGCCCGATCTTCTCCAGCTGCGGGAGCGGCGAGTCGGGGGAGTAGCGCAGCGACGAGGTGCTGAACACGGGTACGTTGTGCTGCCGGGCGAGCCGCGCGATCTCGAGCGCGTCGCGCAGCGATCCCGCGATCGGCTTGTCGATGAAGACGGGCTTCTTCGCCGCGAGCGTGCGCCGGAACTGGTCGAGGTGCGGGCGGCCGTCGACGCTCAGCACGATGATCGCATCGACGTTGCGGGACATCTCCTCGATCGAGTCGTACATCTTCACGCCGCGCTCGACGGCGGTCTTGGTGAAGCCGTCGACCCGGGAGCGGCTGGCTTCGACGTCCGGGCTGCCACCCTTGAACGCCGCGACGATCCTGCCGCCCGGGACGTGGTCCTTGTGCTTCGGATCGTTGACGAGGTTGAGGTATTGGACGACGTGCGAAGTATCCAGGCCGATCATGCCGATGCGGATCTCGGCGGCCCGCGCCGCGGTGAGGACCAGGGCGGCGCAGACGAGGGGCAGGAGGCGGGCGAAGGGGCGTTTCATGCGGGAGGAAAACGAGAGCGAACGGCGAACCGCGTGGAAGGCGAACCCGGAATGACGGGCGGAGGCGGAATTTCGTGCTATGCCGCCACGACCGGATGGCGGGGCCGTCGCGCACCGCGGCGGGGAGCGCCGCGGACGGGTCAGGGTGACGGCAGCGTCACGCCGAACGCCGCCGCGGCCCGGGTCGACCAGTAGGCCGCGGACTCGGCCTCGGAAATGCCGAGGTATTGCGCGCAGCGCTTCACGCCCTCGTCGGGCGTGAGCGTGGATCCGGCGAAACCGCCGCCGCCCGGGTTGCGGGCGATGCCATCGGTTCCGACCTCGATCTCGTGCCGGCCGATCCGGTACCGCCCCGGTCCCGCCCCCGCTCCCGACATGGCGTCGGTGGTGAAGAGGACCTTGTCGGCCGGCTTGGCCCGGAAAAAATTCTTGAGGGCGAAGTGCGGCAGGTGGACGCCATCGGGGATCAGGCACGCGACCAGTTCGTCACGCGCGAGCATGCGCTGGATGATGTTGTCGTGCCGGTGCATTTCGAGGGGCGTGCCGTTCCCGACGTGGGTGCAGAACCGCGCGCCCGCGCGGATCGCGTCGTCGAGCTGCGATTCCGACGCGTTGCTGTGCCCGATGGAAACCTGCACGCCGGCGCGCGTGATGCCGGCGATGCATTCCGCGCTGCCGGGCCACTCGGGCGCGAGCGTGATCAGCTTGATGCGGCCGCCGGCCGCCGCCTGCATGCGTTCGAACTCCGCCAGCGAGGGCGCGTGCATGGGGCCCGGCGGATGGGCACCGCGGTAGCCGGGTTCGGGAGACAGCCAGGGCCCCTCGATGTGATACCCGGCGATCATGCGGGCGATCGAGGGCGAGCGGGAACAAAGCCGTTCGAACGCCTCGAGCCGGCGGCAGTGCGCATCGATGTGATCGGTGATCAGCGTGAGCAGGATCGCGGCCATGCCATGCTTCCGCATGACGGCGACCGCGTGATCCATCTCCGCGGGAGAGACGTGCTCGGCCTGAAAATCGATGCCGCCGAAACCGTTGATCTGAAAGTCGAACCAGCGGAGGGCAGGGCGGGAAGGGGCGGACATGAAGGAAGCGCTCAGGCGAGCCAGCGGTCCCGGTGGGCCGCGACGAAGGCGTCGTCCACCAGCCACGGATACGCCCGGGCCACGCGCGTGATCTCCGCCGCCTGGCCGGGCGAAAGCACCTCGTGCGGGTCCAGGCAGGCGGTGGTCGCCAGCAGGCCCTGGCGCCGGAGCACCTCGTGGATGCCGGGCAGGCAGCCGGCGAAGTTGTGCGCGGCGTCAAACACGGCTGCGTTCATGTCCGTCAACGCCGCATTGCGGTCGAGCCAGGCGAGATCGAGACGCGGTTTCCGCCGGGCACGCTTGAGGTCCTCGAGCAGCCGCACCGCGTTCTGCGTCCATACGCCCCACTGGCCCAGCAGGCCGCCGTCGATGAAGCGCGTGCGGCCGCCGAACGTGAACGGTGTGAGCAGGTCGCCGATGATGTGGTCGTCGTTGCCGGTGTAGAGGGCGACGTCGTCGCGCTCCGACTCGAGCACCGCGCGCACGACGTCGATCGTGCGGTAGCGATTGAAGGGTGCGATCTTCAACCCCACCAGCTGCGGGATCTCCGCGAACTGCCGCCAGAAACGGTAAGTGAACGTGCGGCCGCCCACGGCGTTCTGCAGGTAGAAGCCCACGAGCGGGATTTCCCGGGCGACCGCGCGGCAGTGCGCCAGCACCTTGGATTCCGCGTCGCCCGCCCACGCGCCGAGACTGAGCAGGCCGGCGTGATAACCGAGGCCGCCGGCGACTTCCGCCTCCCGGCAGGCCTGCGGGGTGCGGCCGCACAAGCCGGCAATCAGGACGAGGGGCCGTGATTTCGGCGCGAGCCAGGCCGACGTCGTCTCGGCCGCCAGCTGGAGCACCGGCGCGTAAAGGCCGATCTTCGGATCGCGGATCGCGAACTGGGTCGAATGCACGCCGACGGCGAGCCCGCCGACGCCGGCATCGAGGTAGTAGCGCACGAGCGCACGCTGATGGCGCTCGTCCCAGCGACGGCGGCGGTCGAGCGCGAGCGGCAGGGCGGGAATGACCTGCCCGGCGCGCAAGTGGCGGCGAAGATCGAATGGCATCGCGGCAGGCGGTCAGAAGCGTCCGTCGCGGCGTTCGAAGCCGGTCGGCTTGCCCCAGGTTTCCCCGTTACGGAGGAGCCACGCGGAGATCCACTGGATCATCTGGTCGACGGATGTCAGCGGCGGGCCGAAGAGCTGGTGCGAGTGGCTCGCGTTGTTGAGCCAGGCGGTTTCGGCCTCGGTGCCGGTGATCTGCACCGGGCGCCCGAGGGCGGCGCCGAAGCGGCGCGCGACGTCGCGGACGGACAGCATTTCGCTCCCCGTGACGTTGATCGGAACCGCCGGGGCGCCGGCGATCTCGAGGGCCTGGATGCTGTGGGCGACGGCGTCCGTCTGCCAGATCACGTTCATGTGCCCGGTGGTGACGTCGACCGGGCGGCTCGAGAGCACCATCTGGGCGATGTCGACCAGCACGCCGTAGCGAAACTCGATCGAGTAGTTCAGCCGGATGAGGACGACCGGCGTGCCGCTGGCGGCGGCCACCTCGGTGAAGGCCTGCTCGCGCGCGATGCAGGAAGCGGCGTAATCGCCGACCGGGAAGGGCGGGGTGTCCTCGCGGGCGCCGCCCGAGGCGACCGTCACGAACGGATAGACGCACCCCGACGAATACGCCACGATGCGGGAGCGGGCGAACCGCGCAGCGACCCGCCGGGGAATCTCGACATTGATCGCGTGCAGCAGGTCGGGCGCGGCCGCGGTGCCGAATTTCACCCCGGCAAGGAAGAACACCGTCGGCGCGTCGGGCAGCCGCGCCAGGTCGTCGGGCTGGCCGAGATCGCAGGCCACCGTCTCCACGCCTCGGCTCTCGAAGGCCGAGCGATCGCGCAACGTGCTGAACCGGGACACCGCCACCACGCGGTCCTTGCGCCCGAGCTGATCCAGCGCCCGGCGCAGCATGACGCTCAGGTGCAGGCCGATCTTGCCCCCGGCTCCCAGGATGAGGAAGGGACCGGCGGTGCGGGCCACGACCTCGACGGCACGGGCCGTGGGCTGGCTGATGAAATCGTCGACCTCCCCGGGCGGGCAGGGCAGGCCCGGCGGGGCTGAGGTCGGCTGGGAGGCGGCGCGCATAGAAGAGTAACCGGCTAGTTACGTAGGAGGTCGCTGGCAGACAAGCGAAAACTTCGCCGCGACCGCGCGCATTCGAGCCGGCCAGCCTGAAACGAAGAGGCCTCCGGCAGGCGGCGTCAAGCCGCCCGGCCGGGCCGGGGCGCGGGGGACGGTGCGCGCCGGCCCAAAGCTTTCGGCTTGCGCCGCTTTCCGGCGGTAACTGTATGGTTACGCTCCCGCGCATGCATCCGCTCGACTACGCCGTCATCGCCCTGTTTTTCCTGCTGGTGGCGGCAATCGGGTGGGTCGCCGTGCGGCGCATCCGGGGCTCGGACGACTACTTCGTCGCCGGCGGACGGATTCCCTGGTGGCTGGGCGGCATCTCCCACCATGTCTCGGGCCACAGCGGCGTGGTCTTCGTCGCGTACGCCGCGATCGCCTACACCCACGGATTCACGCTCTATGTGTGGTGGGCGGGTTCGATCACGGTGGCATGCGTCGTCGGAGCGTGGCTGATCGCCCCCCGCTGGGCGCGGCTGCGGGCGGCACGCCGGATCGAGTCGCCGACGGAGTACCTCGCGGTGCGCTACGGCCTCGCGACGCAGCAGGTGATGGCGTGGAGCGGGGTGCTGCTGAAGCTCTTCGACGTCGGGGCCAAGTGGGCCTCCATCGGCATCCTGCTGCACGGCTTCACCGGCCTGCCGGTCGCGACCGGCATCTGGATCTCCGGCGGCGTGTCCGTCTTCTACATCACCGTCGGCGGGCTGTGGGCCGATCTCTACACCGACCTGCTCCAGTTCCTGGTCCAGGTCGTCGCGGGCCTGGTCCTGTTCGTGGCCGTGGTCCAGCACCTGGGCGGGCTCGATTCCGCGCTGCACATCTGGGACCGGCTGCCCGCCGGGCACGGGCAGCCGTTCAACGGTCCCTATACCGCGGTGTTCCTCGCGGGCTATGTGGTCGTCTCCACCCTGAGCTACAACGGCGGCACGTGGAACCTGGCGGTGCGTTACATCGGCTCGCCGACACCCGAGGCCGCGACCAAGTCGGCGCTCCTCTCCGCGGGGCTCTACCTGGTGTGGCCGCTGATCCTTTTCTTCCCGATGTGGGCCGCGCCGCTCATCCTGCCCGGCCTGGCCGATCCTTCGCAGTCCTACGTGATGATGACGAAACAGTTTCTTCCCGTGGGGCTCATCGGGCTCGTGCTGGCCTCGATGTTCGCGGCGACGATGGCGATGACCACCTCGGATACGAACACCGTCTCCTCCGTCATCACCCGTGACATCCTGCCGCTGGTGTCGGCGCGGTTTCGCCGGCTCGACCCGCGGCAGGGGCTCCGGCTCGCGCGGGGGACGACGCTGCTGTTCACCGTGCTCACCCTTCTGGTCGGCATCGAGGCGGAACGGTTCGGCGGCGTGCTCGGACTCGTGATCTCGTGGTTCGCGGCGCTCATCGGCCCGACGTCCGTGCCGATGATCCTCGGATTGCTTCCCGCGTTCCGGCGCGCCGGACAGGGGGCCGCGATCGCGTCCATCGGCGCCGGCTTTGCCGCCTTCGTCACGTGCAAGTACGGGGTCGACGTTTCGGCCGGCGTGCTCGTGCTGGCTCCGCTGGCGACGTCCATCGCGGTGTTTTCGTTCGGCGCCCTTTTCGCCCGCCGGCCGGTGCCGGCGGAGGTCGACGACCTGCTTGCGGCCGTGTCGGGCCAGGCCACCCCGGTGAAAGCGTGAGCGCGACCGCGACCAACGATTCCGTCCGGGTCGCCTGGGCCCGCCGCGCGCGCCACGAACTGGAGGCGTCGATCCTCCCGTTTTGGTCCCGCACCCTGGATCGCGAGCGCGGCGGCGTGTTCAACTGCTTCAACAACGCCGGCACGCAACGCGTGAGCCGGGACAAGTTCACCTGGTCGCAGGGACGTTTCACCTGGCTCTGGTCCCGGGTCGCAGACCTCGTCCGGCGCGGGCACCTCACGGGCGACGCGGCCGAAACCCTGGCGCAGGCCGGGCGCACCTTCGAGTTCCTGCGCCGGCACGCCTTTCTCCCCGACGGCCGCGTTGCGTTCCTGCTCGGCGAGGACGGACGGCTCAAGGAGGCGATCCCCGGGGGAGGTCCGGCGCCGAGCATCTATGCGGATTGCTTCGTGGTGATGGGATTCGCGGAGTTTGCGCGCGTCAGCGGAAGGACCGATGCACTTGATGCCGCGTGGCAGCTCTTCGAGCACGTCCAGGCGCGGATCGCCGCCGGCGGCGTCCCCACGATCCCGGAGCCGGTGCCGGACGGCTACGATTCGCACGCGATCGCGATGATCACGCTGAATCTCACGCTCGTGCTCTGCGACGCCTGCAGCGGCCTCGGCGACCCGCGGGCCGCGATGGCGCGGGCGCGGCGCCGCGCGGCGGCGGAACGGATCTTCGACCATTTCCTGCAGCCAGGGGGCCGCGTGCTCGAACTGCGGCCGCACGATCCCGCTCGCGCCGGCACGCGCCTCAGCCGGCACCTCAATCCCGGCCACGCGCTCGAGGGGTTGTGGATGCTGCTCACGGTGGCGCAGGCGGAGGGGCGCGCGGACTGGCTGGCCCGGGCGGTCGAAGCGGTGCGGTTCGAACTGGAGCGCGGCTGGGACGCCGAATGTGGCGGGCTGCTGCACTACGTCGATTGCGACGGCGGCCCGCCGGCCGGGGAGTCGGGCGACTCGGCCTACGAACGCAATGTCGCCGGCACGTGGGACACCAAGCTGTGGTGGGTGCATTCCGAGGCGCTCTACACCTCGGCGCTGGCATGGAGCATCACCGGGGCGGAGGACCTGCACGCGTGGTTCGAGCGGGTGGGGGAGTATGCGTTCCGCGTGTTTCCTCATCCCGATCGGACGGTGGGCGAATGGATCCAGATTCGCGACCGGTCCGGAGCGCCCCTCGAACGCGTGGTGGCGCTGCCGGTCAAGGACCCGTACCATATCGCCCGGAACCTCATCCAGCTCGTCGAACTGTTCACTCCGTCCCCCGTGCCTTCCCCGCCATGAGCCCGACCGCCGCCTCCCCGGAAACGTTTCCGCTCGCACCGCGCACCGTGCCCGCGCCCGCGCTGGGCTGGGCCACGCTCGGCCGGGAAGAGGAGCAACTCGTGCTCGAGGTGCTCCGCCGCCGGGCCCTGTTCCGCTACTACGGCCCCGACCCGAAGGCGCCGCCCGAGATGGTCGCCACGCTGGAGCGCGAGGTGGCGGCGATGGTCGGGGTGAAATACGCGCTGGCGGTCACGAGCGGCACGGCCGCGCTGGAGGTGGCGCTCGGCGCGCTCGGCGTCGGCCCCGGCGACGAGGTCATCCTGCCCGCCTGGAGCTGGGTGTCGTGCTACACGGCGATCGTCCGCGTCGGCGGCAAGCCGGTGCTCGCGGAAATCGACCGTTCGCTGTGCCTCGCGCCCGGCGAGATCACGCGGCTGCGCACGCCGCGGACGAAGGCGGTGATGGTGATCCATTTCCAGGGCGTGGCGGCCGACCTCGACGCGCTCGCGGCCGAGGCGCGCGCCGCCGGCATCGCGCTGCTGGAGGACTGCGCGGAAAGCCCGGGCGCCGGCTATCGCGGGCGGCGGGTGGGATCGTTTGGCGACATCGCGATCTTCAGCTTCCAGCAGCAGAAGACGATCACGAGCGGCGAGGGCGGGATGGTGGTCACGAACGACCCGCGGCTGTTCGAGCGCGCGGTGCGCATGCATGACCTCGGCCAGTTTCGCGACTTTCACGCGCGCCAGCTCCCGCCCTCCGAACCGGCGTTCTGCGGCAGCCAGTTTCGCATGGCCGAGCTCACCGGGGCGGTGGCGCTCGCCCAGTTCCGGAAGCTCGACGGCATCCGCGCGCACTGCCGGAAGCTCAGTTTGCGGCTGCGGGCGCAGATGGCGGGGCTGCGCCACTTCGAGCCGCGGCTGATTCCCGATCCGGCGGGCGAGTCGGGGTTCGAGACGTACTACTGGGTGGATACACCGGAACGGCGCGATGCCGTGCGCACCCGACTGCAGGCCGCCGGCGTGCCCTGCGACCAGATGACCGGCACGTACGCGCAGTACCGCCGGGCCTACGTTGAAACCGGCCTGGCGCACGCCCCGGGCGCGACGCCGTTTGCGGTCGGGCCGGACTGGCCGGCCGCCGGTTATCGCGCGCAGGATTTCCCGCGCACGGAAAGCCTGATCCACCGGTTCATCTGCATCCCGGTCGGGGTCAACCACACCGAGGCGGACATCGACTACATCGCGGCCGTCCTGCGCCGCATCCACGCCGAGCTGTTCCCGTCATGAACCTCGATCGCCGCTCCTTTCTCCGCACGACCGCCGCGGGCCTGGGCGCCGCCCGCCTCGCTGGCCGCGCGCGCGCGGCGACGGCGCCCGCCCCGTCACCCGGGGACGATCCGGGCCTGCCGCGCGACTGGCGGGCGCAGCGGAAGTTCGACGTGCACAATCACGTGTTCCTCTCGGGCCGCCGCGACGACGCCGACTGGGCCGACGTCGACCATTTGATCGAGGCGGCGGAGTTCCTCGGCATCGAGCGCCTGTTCTGTTCGCGCCCGATCACGGCCGGCGTGCTCGCGAACATCGACGCGGTGCGCGCCGCGAACGACAGCGTCCTCGCCGCGATGCGCCGCCACCCGGGGCGGATCTTCGGCTACTGCTTCGTGCAGCCCGGCAACGGGCCGGCGGCGCTGGACGAGATCGACCGCTGCCTGGAGGCCGGGATGGTCGGGATCAAGCTGTACAACCAGTTCAAGTACACCGACCCGGTGGTCTTTCCCGTCGCCGAGAAATGCATCCAGCGCGGCATCCCGTTCCTCGGGCACTCCGCCTACCTGACGGATCCGAAGACGCTGGCGCTCCAGCCGAAGACGTCGCATGCGCTCGATTTCTGCGCGCTCTCGCGGCGGTATCCCGAGCTCCTGCTCATCCTCGGGCACGTGAACGGCGGCGGCGACTGGGAGTGGGCCATCAAGGGGCTGCGCGAGTGCAGGAATGTCTATCTCGACACCAGCGGCAGCGTGCTCGAGGACGACACCATCGAGCGCTGCGTGCGGCTGCTCGGCCACGAACGCGTGCTCTTCGCCACCGACGCGACGATGGAGGGCTGCGTCGGCAAGATGCTCGCGGCGGAGATCACGCCCGCCCAGCGCGAGGCGATCTTCTGGCGCAACTTCCAGGGCATTCTCGACCGGAGGCGGGCATGATCATCGACGTCAATACCAGCCTCGGGCACTACCCGTTCCGGGCCCTCCGGCACCGGACCGCGCCGGAGCTGGTCGCGTTGCTCGACCGGCATGCGATCGATCGCGCGGTGGTGTCGTCGCTGCACGCCGTGTTCTATCGGGACGCGCACCGCGGCAACGAGGAGCTGCACGCCGCCACGCGCGCCTCCGGGGGCCGGCTCGTGCCGGTGGCGACGATCAACCCGCGTTACGTCGGCTGGGAGCGCGACCTCGCCGAGGCGGTCGAAACCTGGGGGATGAAGGCGGTGCAGCTCGTGCCCGGGCATCACGGCTACGCGCTGAACGATGCGTACGGCCGCTCCGCGCTCGCTCGCGTCGCGGAGCTGGGCGTGCCGGTGGTCCTGCGGCAGCGTTTCGAGGACCGGCGGCAGCGGCATGCGTGGGACCAGGCCGAGGACCTGACTGCCGCGACCTTCCTCGAAGCGGCGCAGGCGGTGCCGTCGGCGAGGTTCCTGCTCCTGAACTGGCTCGGGCTCGACGGCGCCCGGCTGGCGGCGGCCGGCCTCAAGGGCCGCGTCCTCCTGGACCTGGCGCGGCTGCAGGTGGTCTATCGCAAGGACGCGCTGCGGCTGCTGGAGACACTCGGCGGCGAGGCGCTGGCCTTCGGCACGCATGCGCCGTTCGATTACGTGGCACCGTCGCTGGTCAAGCTGGCCAACCTCTCCCGGCTGCGGCCGGCGGATTACGAGGCGGTGGCCTGGCGCAACGCGGCGCGGTTCCTGGCCCTGGCGTGAACGCGTGGGCCCGCGATCGGGTTCACGCGAGCAGGCGCCGGATGGCATCCGTCATGAGTCCGTCCACCTCGTCGGTGCAGAACGCCACCGTCACTTCGTAGCCTCCGGCCGGATACTCTTCGCGCGTGGGCACGTACCAGAGCCCGTCGTCGCCGTAGGCGGCGACGAGCACCGGGGCGTCGGCGCGCTGCGCGCGGGCGCGCAGCTGGTAGGCGACGAACATCTCTCCGGGCAGGTGGAGGATCGAGAGCGCGTTGAGCCGGAGCCGGCTGAGCACGAGCGGGAGGCCGCGTTCGCAGCGTCGCAGCCAGCCGAGCCGGTAGGCCGGCAGCAGCCGGCTCACGAGCGTGCCCCGGGGGTCGGCGATCGCGGCCTCGAGTTCGGCCGCCGTGGGCGAAGGCTGGGGCGGCGGCCGCACGTCCACCGTCGCCCAGTCGACGGACTGCAACGGCACCGGCGCCTGCGCGGCATCGGCGGCAACCATCGCGCGGTGCATCCGGTCCGTCAGCGCCACGCGGGCCGCGGGGGTGCCGTCGTTGTACTTGCCGGCCGTGACGTCGCCGGCGCAGCCGGTGAAGTAGAGGTGCGTGCAGCCGGGCTCGGCGGCCTGGCGGCGCTTGCGGGCGAGGCCGCAGAAGTCGCTCGTGACGCGCCCGTCCTCGTAGAAGCTCATGGGATGCGTCGCGTAGTAGTAACATGCGACCAGGCGCCGGCCCTCCCCGCCGTAGAACGAGGCGACCTGCAGCTCCGGATCGATGATCCCCTCCGGCAGCGCGGCGATCGCGGGATCGGTGCAGAAGCTGCGCCGCATCGCGATGACCCGGCCGGCGGTGTCGCGATGGATGCGGCGGTTGGACGCGACCGCCTCGACCCGCGCCGCGCCGTGGGCCACGTGGGTGACGCGGCGGGCAACGGGAACCGCAGCGCGCACCGCCGCCTGGGCGCGGGCGAGACACTCCGCGACGAAGGCGGCGTCGTACATCGGTGGGAGGTCGGGATGCCGGCCCGCGGCGGCCAGCGCGGTGGCGCAGACGAACGGGGTGTTGTGCTGGTGCACGCACTGCACGGCGACGCGGTCCGCCGTGGTGCCGGCAGCGAGCGCCAGGCCTTCGCGCCAGGCGAGGTGCGCTTCGTTCATCACGCCCGCCCAGTCGAGCGCGCACACGACGAGGGGCGCGCCGGCGCCGAGCAGGACGTAGCCGATGCCCTCGAGCGCATCGTCGACCGCGAGCGCAGGCGGAATCCAGCCTCCGAGCAGCGCGTGGCCGAGCGGCGGGGTGACGTCGAAACGGAAGGGCGCGATGCGAAACCCGCCCACGGCTTACACGCGGGCGAGATCGCCGGAGCGCTTCTGGATGCCGGCGATCGTCTCGGCGATCCGGTCCATGCCCGCGCGCGAATCGAGCAGGCGGGTCTGCGGGAACCACACCGCCTCCTCGATCAGCCGGTCGTTGACCGGGCACCGGTTGCGGTCCACCCACCGGGCCATCGCATCCTTGCCGTAGAGTCGCTGGTAGTGGGGGTTCTCCGCCAGCGCCTTGACGTGCGGCGAGAGGTTCAGCGCCGAGTAGCCGCTGCTCGCGGGCACGCCCGCCTTGGTCATCTCCTGCAGAAAGCGCGCGCGCGACAGGCCGGAGAACCGGGACGCATCGTAGCGGAACATGTAGAGGTGCCACGCGCTGCGGTTGTTGCCGCTCGCGAGCCGGGCGGGCGCGATGCCCGGGATCTGCTGCAGCATCGCGGTGAGGTGCTCCGCGTTGGCGTTGCGGTGGTCCTGCTGGGCGTTGAAACGGCTGTACTGGGCCAGCAGCAGCGCGGCCTGGAACTCGGTGAGGCGGTAGTTCGAGGCGCGGCCCCAGCTCCGGCCGCCCTTGGGCGCACCGGGAGTGTGGAAGTTGTAAACCTGGTCCGCAAACGCCTCGTCGTTGGTGATGACCGCGCCGCCTTCGCCGGAGGTGAGGTTCTTGCTGGCCTGGAAACTGAAGCAGCCGCCGATGCCCTTCGTGCCGACCGGCTGGCCGCGCCACTCGGCGCCCGGCGCCTGGCAGGCGTCCTCCAGCATCGCGACGCCGCGCCGCTTCGCGATCCCGGCGATCGCGTCGAGCTCGCAGGTCGAACCGCCGATGTGCACCGGCAGCAGCAGCCGGGTGGCGGGCGTGATCGCCGCTTCCATCTTCGCCGGGTCCACCTGGAACGAGGCGAGATCGACGTCCGCGAAGACCGGCAGGGCGAAATTGGCCGTGATGACGTTGAAGGTCGCGACGAACGTGTACGGCGGGAGCACGACCTCGTCGCCGGGACCGACGTTGAGGGCGCCGATCGAGCTGAGCAGGGCGGTGGTGCCCGAGGAGGTCGCGACGCAGTACTTCGCCCGCATGCGCGCCGCGAACACCCGCTCGAACTCCGCCACCTTCGTGCCGCCGCCGCGCCCCCATTTGCCCGAGCGCAGCACGTCGAGCAGCGCCTGCTCCTCGCGGGCATCCCACTTGGGCCAGGCGGTGGCGTCGGCGGCCGCAGCGGCACGGGCGGCCGGCTTGTCCGCAGCCGTGGCGGGCTTGAGGCTGAGCGACAGCGCGGCGCCGGCCGTGGCGGCGCCGCCGAGGAAGGTGCGGCGGGAGACGGGTCGTTTCATGGCGGGACGGATTTATTGACGGTCCAGGCGGGGTGGTGCGGGGCGGGCTGACGTAACCGGAAAGTTACTTGACGCGGGTGCGAGTCAAGGCGTTTCGTGGTCCGTTCATGGCCCCGGCCGGCGCGGGGGTCACGCCGGTTCGCCCTCGCGCGGGGCTTGCGGGCGCGTCCCGGGCGCGGCTCACTCACCCGATCCACTTTCTCCGCCGCATGTCGCCCTCGCTCCTCACCCGCACCCTGCTCGCCGTTTCCGCCGCCTCCGCCGCCTTCGCCCAGATCGGCGATCGCGCCGACAAACCCGGGGTGGTGCAGAAGCCGATCGTGCCAGCGCACCTCATTCCCCCGGCGCCGGTGTTGGCGCCGCCGCAGGCGCTGCAGTCGTTCCAGGTGGCGCCCGGATACCGGATCGAGCTCGCGGCCTCCGAGCCGCAGGTGCAGGAGCCGGTCGCGATCACGTTCGGTGCCGACGGCCGCATGTGGGTCGTCGAGATGCGCGGCTACATGCCGGATCTCGACGGCAACGGCGAGGACCTGCCCACGGGGCGGATCTCGGTGCTCACCGATCACGACGGCGACGGACATTTCGAGACGGGCCAGGTGTTTCTCGACCGGCAGGTGCTGCCGCGCGCGATCGCGCTGGTGGGCGACGGCGTGCTCGTGGGCGCCCCGCCCGAACTCGCATTCTGGCGGGACACCGACGGGGACGGCGTGGCCGACAAGAAAGAGGTCGTCGCCACCGACTACGGCGTGCGCGTCGATCCCAAGCGCCCGCACCTCGCCAACCCGGAGCGCGCGCCCAACTCGCTCCTGTGGGCGTTCGACAACTGGATCTACAGTGCGGCCTATACCCGGAAGTTCCGCTACGTGAACGGCACGTGGGAGGTGGGCACGACGAACTTCCGCGGCCAGTGGGGCCTGGCGCAGGATGATTACGGGCTGCTCTACCACGGCTCCAACAGCGACCACCTGCGGGTCGACGTGATCTTCTCCGACTACCTGCAGCGCAACCCCCACTACGCGCGGCTCGCGGGCACCAACGTGAACGCCGCCGAGAACCAGCTCGTGTGGCCGATCCGCGTGAACCCCGGCATCAATCGCGGCTACCGGCCGGAGATGCTGCGCGACGGCCGGCTCAAGGAGTTCACCGCCGCGGGCGGCTTCTTCGTCTACCGGGGCGACCTCATGCCGGAGATGTACGGCAATCACTTCGTCGCCGAACCCTCCGCCAACTTCGTGCGCCGCTCGGTGCTGACTTACGGGCAGGGCACCGTGCGCGGCCGCAACGCGCTCGCGCAGCAGGAATTCGTGGCGTCGACGGACGAGCGCTTCCGCCCGGTCAATTTCGCCACCGGTCCGGATGGCGCGCTCTACATCGTCGACCTCTACCGCGGCGTGCTGCAGCACCGGATCTCGCTCACGTCCTACCTGCGCAAGCAGAGCGAGGACCGGAAGCTCGACGAGGGGCTGCACCTCGGCCGCATCTACCGCATCGTGCCCGCCGACCGCCCGGTGACGCGGGCCGCGAAACTGCCGGAGCTGACGCCGGCGCAGTGGGTCGGCCGGCTCGACCACGCCAACGCGTTCTGGCGCGAGACCGCGCAGCGCAAGCTGGTCGAGCGCCGGGAGACGGCGCAGGCCGACGCCATCCGGCGCGTCGCGCGCGAAGGCTCCCGTCCGGCGGGCCGGGTGCAGGCGCTCTGGACGCTCGACGGGATCGGCGCGCTCGACCGCGACTCCGTCGTGTCCGCCCTCGGTCACGCGGATCCGCTGGTGATCACGGCGGGCATCCGGCTCAGCGAACGCTTCCTCGACGGCGGCGATGCCGAGCTGGTCCGGCGCCTGCTCGCGCTGGCCGAGGCCGGCGCCGGGCAGGTGCAGACGCAGGCGGTCCTCTCGCTGGGCAACGTGAAGGATCTGGCGGTGGCGCGCGCCCTCGCCGACGTCGTGCGCCGCCACCCGCAGCATCCCTTCCTCCGCGACGCGCTCTACAGCGGCCTGGCCGGTCGCGAGGAGGCGCTGCTTGCGGCGCTAGTGGCCGACGGGGAGTGGAATTCCGCGGACGAGGAGGCCAACAAGATCCTCACCGGCCTCGCCCGCGGGGTCCTCGGTTCGCGCGACCCCGCGGCCGTCGGCCGTCTGATCGCGCTCGCGGGCCAGGCGGCGGCCGCCGGCGCCGACAAACGGGCCGCGGCACTGGTGGACGGGCTCGTACCCGGCGTCGGCGCCTCGCGCCGGCCGCTGTCGCTCGCCCAGGCGCCAGCGGGCTGGACCGATCTCGAGCGAAACCCCGCGACGAAGCCGCGGCTCGCCCGGCTGACTGACGTGGTGGTATGGCCGGGCAAATCCGGCGTCGCGGCGGCCGCGGTCGTGAAGCCGCTGACGCCCGCGCAACAGGCGCGCTTCGAAGCCGGCCGGACGCTTTACGCCGGCGTCTGCGCGGCCTGCCACCAGCTCAATGGCCGCGGGCTCGACGGACTGGCTCCGCCCCTGCAGGAATCGGAGTGGATCCTCGGCTCGCACGAGCGACCCGTGCGCATCGTGCTGCACGGCGTGCGCGGCCCGATCAACGTGCTGGGGCGGATCCATACCGGCGACATGCCGGGCTTCGGGGGCGCGCTCAACGACGAGCAGATCTCCTCGATCCTGACCTACCTGCGGCGCGAATGGTCGCACACCGCCGCGCCGGTCGATCCCGAGCAGGTGAAGGCGATCCGGGCCGCGACGGCCGGGCACACCGACGCGTGGAGCCCCGAGGAGCTGAACCAGTTCCGCTAAGCCGGACTCATGCACTTGGACTTCAAATCAGCCATGAGAGCGGCCGCACTGAAAGGTGGGGCGGCTTGTCCTCAAGCCGCTGCGGACCGGTCGATCGCACGTCAGCCGCCTGGGGGCAGGCAGCTCCACCCATTCTGAATCGTACCGCCTGAGTCGCGGCGCGCGCGCGCCCGTGCCTTCCTCCCATGAACCTTCGGACGTGCCTGCCCTGGCTTCTGCTCCTCACTTCCGGCGCGGCCCCGGCGGCCGAGCGTCTCGACCGCGAGCGGCTGCTCGACTATCGCGCGCCCTCCGGCGAGGTCCTTCCCGTGCGCAACCCCGCGGACTGGCTCGCGCGCCGGGCGGAAATCCTGGCGGGCATGCAGGCGGTCATGGGGCCGCTGCCCGGGCGGGAGAAACGGGTCCCGCTCGAGGTCACGGTGGTGAGCGAGACGGATGCCGGCACGTACGTGCGGCGGGAGATCGAGTACACGGCGGAGCCGGGCGCGCGCGTGCCGGCGTTCCTGCTCGTGCCCAAGGACGTGCTCGCCGGCCGCCGCATGGCGCGCGGCATCCTGGCGCTGATGGAGACCAACAACCTGCTCGGCACGCTCGCGGTCGTCGGCCTCGGGGGCGAGAAGCTCGTCCCGGGGCGCAACTACGGGGAGGAACTGGCGCGGCGCGGATTCGTCGTGATCGCGCCGCCGTATCCGCATCTGCGCGACTACCGGCCGGACCTGAAGGCGCTCGGCTATGCGAGCGGCACGATGAAGGCGATCTGGGACAACATCCGGGCGCTCGACGTGCTGGCGCAGACGCCCGGCGTCGCCCGCACGGGATTCGGCGCGATCGGGCATTCGCTCGGCGGGCACAACGCGATCTATACCGCGGCGTTCGACGAACGCATCGCGGCCGTGGTGTCCAATTGCGGCTTCGACTCGTACCTCGACTACTACGCGGAGCGGCAGGCGGAGGTCTGGCGGCCGGGCAAGGGCTGGACCCAGGAGCGCTACATGCCGCGGATGGCGGACTATGCCGGCCGGCTGCGGGAGATCCCCTTTGATTTTCACGAGGTCGTCGCCGCGCTCGCTCCGCGCGCCCTGCTTGCGATCGCGCCGCGGGGCGATTCGAACTACAAGTGGGAGAGCACGGGTCGCGTGGTCGCGACGGCGCGAACCGTGTACGCGCTGCACGGCGCCGACGACGCCCTCGCGGTCGAACATCCGGATTGCCCGCATGATTTCCCGACGGCGATGCGCGAACTGGCTTACGCGTGGCTCGAACGCCACGTGCGCTGACCCGCCCCGTTTCGGATAGCGTTCGGCGGGCGCGTCCGTCATCAACGCGGCGGACCGGCGCGCGGGCGGCGGCCCGCCCCTCCACCTCACCCATGCTCAGCGCCCTCGGACTGCTTGGCGGACTCGGTCTGCTCGTCGTGCTCACCCTGCGCGGCATGAATCTCCTGATCGCGGCGCCCTTGTGCGCGGCGTTCGTGGCGGTGCTCGGGGGCGTGCCGCTGCTGCCGCAACTGGCCGCCGCGCCCGGCGGGCCGGATTTCGTCTCGAACTACATGGCGGCCTTCGCCGGTTTCCTGAAATCGTACTACCTCGTGTTCGTCCTCGGCGCGGTGTTCGGGAAGGTGATGGAGGACAGCGGGGCGGCCGCGAGCGTCGCGCGCTGGGCGGTGGCGCGGTTCGGCGCGGGCTCGGCGGCGCTGGCGGTGGTCGCCGCGTGTGCGATCATGACGTACGGCGGCGTGAGCCTCTTCGTCGTGGCGTTCTCCGTGTATCCGCTGGCGTTGAACCTGTTTCGAGCGGCCAACCTGCCGCGGCGCTTCATCCCGGCGGCGCTCGCATTCGGGTCGTGCACGTTCACCATGACCTCGGCGGGCTCTCCCGAAATCCAGAACTGGATTCCGATCGAGTTCCTGAAGACGACGCCCTTCGCCGGCTGGCGGGTCAGCGCGATCGTGGCGGTGGTCATGGCGGCCGTCGGCTTCATCCTGCTGCGCCGGATGATCGCGGCGGCGGTCGCGCGCGGCGAAGTCTTCCAGAGGCGGCCGGGCGATCCGGCGACCGATGTGCGCGCGCTGCCGCGGCCGCTGTTCGCCCTGGCACCCCTCGTGGTCGTGCTTGGGATCTCGTTTTTCCTGCACGACTCGTTCCAGCAGGCCGCGCTGTTGATCGCGCTGGCCGGCGGCGTGGCAGCGTGCGCGTTGCTGAACCTCCGGTACCTGGTGGATTTCTGGGGCGCGCTCGCGCAGGGCGCGGTCGGGGCGCTGCTCGCCATCGGCAACACCTGCGCCGTGGTGGGCTTCGGCGGCGTGGCGAAGGCGACTCCGGCGTTCCAGGGGGCGGTCGACCTGATGACGAACCTCCCCGGCAGCCCGCTGGCGGGAGCGGCGCTGGCCGTGGCGGTGATTGCGGGCCTGACCGGGTCGGCCTCCGGCGGCCAGGGCATCGCGCTGCCGATCCTCGCGCCGATCTACCTCGCGCAGGGCGTCCCGGCCGAGGCCTTGCACCGCGTGGTTGCCATTGCCTCGGGTTCGCTCGATTCGCTGCCACACAACGGCTACGTGGTGACCACGATCCGGGCGGTCTGTGGCGAGACGCACCGCGATGCCTATGGCGCGGTGGGAGTGACGACCGTGCTCGTGCCGCTGTTCGGCGTCGGCCTGGCGATCGTGCTCTTTTCGTTCGGGCTCTAAGCCGGCGATTCCGTCGGGTGGAGCCGCCTGTCCCCAGGCGGCTGGGGGTCGTCACACCCGCAGGCAGCGGCCAGGGCACAGGCCGCTCCACCTTGGCGGCGATCGAGCGCATCAAGTGACCTCGTAGCCGCTCAACGCGGGATCCTAAACGCAAAGACGCGAAGGAGAGCAAAGATTCGCGAAGAGAACTTGGCGGAACTTGGCGATCCTTTGCGACGTTGCGTTTAGGTTTGGGCTCAGGAATGAGTCCTCTGAGCCGCGGGTAGCGAGTGGCGCGCCTGCGTCGCGCGGTGCTCTCCTCGCTACTCGCTACTGACTCCTCGCTACGATGACGAAACTCGTCCTCGCCACTTTCGACACACCCGCTGGCAGCAGCCTGGGGACAGGCCGGTCACCTTTGCGGCGATCCGACCCGCCGGAGATGTTCCGGACGGCGCTAGGCCTTCTTCTTCTTCCGCGCGGGCGCGGGCGATTCGCCGGCGATGCGGCCGGGCTCCCGGCTGCCGGAGCCGGTGCGGCCGGTGAGGGAGTCGCCCAGCTCGGCGCGGAACGACTCGGCCAGTGCCTGCAGTTGCTGCAGTTCGGCAGGGTGACGGGCGGCGACATTGCGTGACTCGCCGCGGTCCGCGGCCAGGTCGTAGAGTTCGGGGGCGGCGAGCGTCTCCTGGCCGTACTTGGCCGGGATGCCGTCGCGACCGCCCGGGCGGCCCTGGAGCGTGCGATAGCGGTGGGGCAGGACGAGCTTCCAGCGGCCGTCGCCGCTGACGACGGCCTGGAGCTCGTTCTGGGCGTACCACAGTCCGTATCCGGGGTGTGGATTCCGCGCGCCCGCCTGGCCGGCGAGCAGCGGCCAGACATCGCGACCGTCGATCGTCCGCGGCGGCAGGCTCGCGCCGGTGCGGCCGGCAATGGTGGGCAGCAGGTCGATCGTCATCAGGAAGGCGTCGTTGCGGGCACCCGCGGGAATCCGGCCCGGCCAGCGCATCACGCACGGCACGCGCGTGCCGCCCTCCCACGCCGTGCCCTTGCCTTCGCGGTGCGGACCGGCGCTGCCGGCATGGCTGCCATAACTGAGCCATGGACCGTTGTCCGAGGTGAAGATGACGAGCGTGTCGCGCTCGAGGCCGTGCCGCGCGAGCGCCTGCAGCACCTGGCCGACGGACCAGTCGATCTCCATGATGACGTCACCGTAGAGGCCCTGCTGCGACTTGCCCTTGAACTTGTCGCTCACGAACAGCGGCACGTGCGGCATCGAGTGGGCCAGGTAGAAGAAGAAGGGCCGCTCCCGGTTGCGCTCGATGAACCCGACGGCGCGCTCCGTGTACCAGGTCGTCAGGTTGCGTTGCTCCTCCGGCGAGACGTCGGCGTCGATCACGCGTCCGTTCTCGAGCATCGGCAGCGGCGGATACGTGCCGGGTTTGGCCTCCGGATGGTGCGGCCACATGTCGTTCGAGTAGGGGAGCCCGAAGGATTCGTCGAAGCCGTGCCGGTTGGGCAGGAACGGCTCGCGGTGGCCGAGGTGCCACTTGCCGGCCATGCCGGTCGCGTAGCCACGGGCCTTCAGCACCTCGGCGAGCGTCGTCTCCTCCGCGTGGATACCGTGCGTCGATCCCGGGCCGAGCGCGCCGTGAATGCCGATGCGATTGGGGTAGCAGCCGGTGAGGAGCGCGGTGCGCGAGGCCGAGCACACGGCCTGGGCGACATGGAAGTTCGTGAACAGCGTCCCCTCCCGCGCGAGGCCGTCGATGTGCGGGGTGGTGTAGCCGCGGGCGCCGGTGACGCCGAGGTCGCCGTAACCCTGGTCATCCGTGAAGATGACGATGACATTGGGCGGGCGGTCGGCCGCCGTGGCGAGCGCGGCCAGGGTGAGGGCGAGCAGGGAAACGAGGAGCTTCATGGGGTCGGAGAGGCGCGTCACGGTGAGTGGTCCGTGGCCGCCGGGCGAGCGGGATCTACCGTCCGGACGTGGCTGCCGTCCCGTCCGCGACCGGACCCGGTGCGAGGCCTGCGCTCAGCCAGAAGCATGCCGTTGGATTTCAAATCAGCCAGGAGAACGGCCGCACGGAAAGGTGGAGCGGCTTGTCCTCAAGCCGCGGCGGACCGGTCCTTCGCACGTCAGCCGTCCGGGGGCAGGCGGCTCCCCCTCGACGGCATGAGTCCGTTGGCTCAGGTCACGATACCCTTGCGCCGCAGCGCGGGCTGCAGCAGCCGGCGGAGGTTCTCGCGCAGGATGAGCTTCTTGTCGGCGACGGAGATGTCGGCGCCGAGCACGCGACCGAGCTGGGAGGCGAAGCTGCGGCCGTTCACGTCGCTGCCATAGAGCACGCGGCTGGCGCCCAGTTCGCGCACCGCCATTTCCACCTGGCCGTAGACGGGATCGCCGCCGCCCAGGTCGGCGTGGAGCTCGGGCCGCGCGCGAATGGCGCGGATGCCGAGCGCCCAGTCGCCGCCGCCGGTGTGGCCGCACACCAGCGGCAGGCCGGGATGCCGGGCGGAGAGTTCCGCGAGCTCCATCGGGGTCGACTCGTGCGGGAGGTTGCCCTGCCCACGCTGCTTGATCCAGGTGTGCTGGAGAATGAGCGCGTCGAGCTCCCGCGCGCGCCGCAGGATCGGATCGAGCTCGGGGGCGTTGGCGCGGCTGCCGACCCAGAGCTTGATGCCGACCATGGGGCCGTCGGCGACGCAGCGCTCCAGTTCGTCGAGGCTCTCGCGGGTGTGCTTGGGATTCAGATACACGAGCCCGAAGGCCCGCGAGCTCCACTCCTTCAGGATCGCGAGCACATCGTCGTTGCTGCGGCGGAACTGCTCCGGCGTCGGCTCGTAGCTCCAGGGCGGGCTCATGCAGATGCACAGGCGTTCGACGCCGACGCGGTCGGCGATCCGCACCAGCGCCTCCATCCGCTTCGCGGGGGTGGGGCCGGGCGTGCCGACATGGGCGTGGATGTCCCAGTAGCCGAGGCGGCGGAGCTCCTCGTTTTCCCAGGCGGTCGCGGCGGGCCCGCCGGACGGCGTGGCGGCCGGGAGGGCCGGGGGCAGCGCGGCGGCGCCGGCGGCAAAGGCGGAGGCGTGCAGGAAGGTGCGGCGGTTCATGACAGCGAGAGGGCCGAGTGGGCGTGGCCGTGGCGGATGGCGGCGAGCTGGGCCGGGGTGAGGTCTGACTCCGCGAGCTTCAGCAGCGCGGCCTCGAAGTAAAAGTACGGCGTGTGAGACCCGAAGCAGAGGTGGAGGTCGGGGACCTTTTGGAGCAGCCCCGCGATGCCGGCGACACCCTCGAGGGTGGCGATCTCGAACCGCACGCCGGAGCGGTTGAGCCGCTGCACCAGCGGGATTGCGCTGCCGTAAAGCCGGGTGGTGCCGTTGAGCAGCATGACGCGCGCCCCGGGGACCCGCTCCACGCTTTCGGCGAGCGGGGCCGGCTGGACCGGAGCGGCGCGCAGGGCCGGGTTCTGCGACCGGTCGTCCTCGATCGTCACGGCGATCTGGACCAGGAGCCCGAACCGGGTGGCGAGCTCGAGCAGCCGGAGGAACCGGGCGTCGTCGAGGCCGTAGCCGTGGTAGTTGGGATGGAGCCGCACGCCCGGCATCCGGTGCACTTCGCGGCAGCGGCGCACGTCCTCCTCCCAGTCGGGCAGGGTGGGGTTGATGGTGCCGAACGGCACGAGCACCCCCGCGCCCTCCTGGGCGCATGCGGCGGCGAGGCGGGCGTTGGCGCCGGCGGTGTCGGTTTGCAGGATGCTGTCCAGATCCCCGGTCCACGCGGACGTCACGCCGTGGCGGCGCAGCCGCGCGACGAGGTCGGCTGGCCGCCGGGCCCAGGACGGGCGCGCGGGCCACTCCCCGAGGCTGACGTTGGTGTCGATCAGCCCCGGGACCGCGGCAGCGGAGGCGGGGACTGCGGCCAGGGGCAGCGCGGCGAGGCCGGCGGCGCGGGTGAGAAAGTGGCGGCGATGCATGCGGGAAGAAGGGAAAATAGGCGGGCGGGCGGAGGGCGGCAGGTGGGAAAACGGGATCTCCGGGCGCACGGATGGACGGTGTTTTCCCGTTGACCCGCGCGCTGGAGGGTAACTTTACAGTTACCACCGGCTTCCCGACTGCAATACCAAGAACCACCGACATGACATCCGAACCGTCCGCTGCCCGATCCTCGCCAGGACTCCGCCTCGTGGCCCTCCTGTTGGCTGCCTTCGCCTTCGCGGCGACGGCGCTCGCCCAATCCACCGGCATCGTCGCCGGCCAGGTCAGCAACTCCGCCACCTCCGCCTTCCTCGACGGCGCCGAGGTCTCGGTCGAAGGCACGTCCCAGTCGGTCCTGACGGATCGCCAGGGACGCTACGAACTCACGCTGCCCGCGGGGCCGGCGACGCTCGTGGTGCGTTACACCGGCCTCGAGGCGCAGAAGATTTCCGTCGAGGTCAGGCCGGGCGCCCGCGTGGTGCAGAACGTCGACCTCAATTCGAGCGTCTACAAGCTCGATGCCTTCACCGTCTCCGGCTATCGCGAAGGCAGCGCGGCGGCGATCACGGCGCAGCGCGAGGCGCTCAACGTGAAGAATGTCGTCGCTTCCGACAGCTTCGGCAACATCGCCGACGGCAACATCGGCGACTTCCTGCAGCAGCTGCCCGGCGTCACCGCGGTGTACGTCGGCGCCGACGTGCGGTCCGTGCAGATCCGCGGCATCGACGGCGCGCTCAACGCCGTGACGATGGACGGCGACCGCGTCGCCAGCTCGCAGTCCGCCGGCGCCGGCCGCACGTTCGAGTTCGAGCAGGCGTCGCTGAACAACATCGAGACGATCGAAGTCACCAAGGCGCCGACGCCTGACATGGATGCCGACTCCATCGGCGGCAACGTGAACATCGTCTCGAAGAGCGCCTTCGACCGCAACCAGCCCCGCACCTTCAACTACTCGCTGGGCGGCGTCTGGCGCCCGAAATACTATACCCGCAGCGACAACTGGCTGCGCGAGCCCATCGACAACATCGGGCCCTCGGTCAACTTCTCGTACCAGGACCTGATCGGGGCCGACAAGCGGATCGGCATCTCGCTCACCGGCACGTACCCCTCCCAGCCCGGCGGCGACACCGCGGCGCTCGCGACCTACCAGAACGTGCTCACCGAGCCGTACTACACGCAGAACATCACCGTGCCTCGCCCGGCGGGCGCGCCCCGCACCCGGCTAGCGACCGGCGCCAAGGTGGAGTACAAGTGGAGCGACTACACGACGCTGTCGCTGAACATGGCGTACAACTGGTTCCACGAGACCAACGACACCCGCGCGATGCAGCTCGGCACGTCGGCCAACGTCGCCAACTTCCGCGCGGGCTACACCAGCTACTTCCAGGAGGTGCTGGCCAACGCGAACTCGTTCAGCGCGATCACGCTCAGCACCGACGACAAGTCCGGCCGCACCTACCAGTTCGTTCCCACCGTGCGGCACCGCTTCCCCGGCCTCGACATCGACTACGGCGCGAGCTTCTCGAATTCGCAGACCTACTACGACTACCGTCCGGACGGCCGCAATTTCCAGTCGCGCCCGAAGGCGACGATCACGTACCGACTGCCCGGCATCGGCTTCACCGTCGACCGTCGCGAGAGCCTCAAGTGGCCGAAGTACGCGCAGACCGCCGGCCCCGATCTGTTCGACCTGAACAATTACGGCACGCTGCTCGTCACGCAGCCCGACCGCAACGGCGAGGACGAGATCATGACCGCGAAGCTCAACGTGAAGAAGACGATCGACCTGCCCGTGCCGACCAGCCTCAAGTTCGGCGGCGTCATCCGCCAGCAGGAGCGGGCGCTCGAGAATTTCTCGCGGCGCTACAATTACGTCGGGCCCGACGGCGTGCAGAACAGCGCCGACGATAATCTCGGCCAGTTCCTCGACACCACCGCGAAGTGGACGGATTCCAACGAGGGCTACCGTCAGCCGCCCTGGGCCAATCCGTTCGCGGTGGCCCGCCACCAGGCGCTCTTCCCGAATCTCTGGCGCGAGGACGTGCCGTTCGGCGAGACCTCGCGGCTCAATGGCGATCGCAGCATCAAGGAGACGGTGACCGCGGGCTATCTCATGGGCCAGACCCGGCTCAACAGCCTTTCGATCCTCGCCGGCGTGCGCATGGAGAAAACGGAGACGGACGCCGAGGGTCCCGTGACCGTGGGCACCGTCCGCAGCCGGCTGCGCCGCAAGGGCGAGTACACCGACGTGTTCCCCGGCGTGCATTTCCGGTACACCCCGGTGCGCAATGTCATCGGCCGCCTGAGCTACTCGTCGGGCATCGGCCGGCCCTCGTTCGACCAGCTCATGCCCGCCGACACGGTCAACGAGGTCAACCAGTCGGTGAACATCCGCAACTCGGCCCTGAAGCCGCAGTACTCGCAGAACTTCGACGCCACGGCCGAGTACTACTTCGAGCCGGTCGGCATGGTGTCGGTGAGCGCCTTCCTCAAGGAAATCTCCGACTTCCAGTTCACCGACAGCAGCCAGTTCGTCGGTCCCGGCAACGACAACGGCTTCGGCGGCCTGTACGAAGGCTACCGCATCACCACCACGC
>CALFZM010000310.1 GCA_937952235.1 uncultured Opitutia bacterium
ATCGGCGGGCTTCTGCCAGAAGTAGTGTCCGCGGCGGTTGTGATCGAGGCGGATGCCGACGGCGGCAAGGAGGAGGATCACGAAGAAGATGATCCACCGGCGGCGGGACGCGGCGGCCTTGTCCTCGTAGGGATCGTTCAGCGTCCGCGTCGCGTTGGAAGGCAGCACCGCCCGTTCCGTCAGCGCCGTGCCGAACGGGATGTTGATCTTGACGCGGCCGTTGATGGCCCAGCCGTTGGCGTCGAGAATCGGTCCGAGCGTGCGCTGGCGGAGCTTGAGGAAGGCGATGATCACGGCCGGGCCGGAAATCGCGAGCATGACGCCGACGACGATCAGCGGGAACTGCCACCAGACCATCTCGGCCAGCTTGGCCCCCACGGTGGCGAGCGCGCCGCCGATGGCGCCGACCGCGACGCCGAGAGCGGCGACCACGCCGACATCGAGCTTCTTCGGCGGCTCCACCGGCTTGCCACCGGGAGCGGCCGCAGCGGCCACCGCCTGCTGGGTCGCCGCATTGGCGGCGGCGGTGACGGTCTTGTCCGCCATCTTGCCGAGGCGATCGTTGGAGGCGGCGTCGGCCGCAGCCGCCCGCTTGGCGGCCATCTCGTCGATCATCCGGACGAACTTCTTGTAGGGCGACCAGAACGCCTGCCGCAGGCTGATCGGGTTGTCGACGATGCTGGTGATCACGGCGTCCCAGTCGCGGCCCTTGCGATCGTAGAACACGCCGTGGCGGCCGACGAACAGGTAGTCGCTGTCGCCCTGGCTGAAGCAGCAGGCCACCGTCATCGCCGGTGCGCCCGCGCGGGTGCAGTTGACGTAGGCGATGTACGCCTTGCTCATCGCCGCGAGCGGTTGCGGGGCATCGACCCGGATGCAGAGTTCGCACGAACGGCTGTCGAGGTAGAGAATGCCCGCCTGGAACGCCGCCCACCGCTCGCGCGAGTAGAAGTCGGCGAAGTTGACAAAATTGTGCAGCAGCGTGCGCAGGTCGCGGCAGAGCCGGAGCAATTTCTCCAGGTTGGCGATCGCCGCCACCTCGGGCGCGAGGGCGGCGTCGCGCGCCACGAGGGCGCCGAGGGTTTCCCTGCCTTTGCCGGCGAGGATCGCCTTGACCCGCTCGAGACCGAGCACCTCGACGGAGCTGCCCGCCTTGCCGCCGAACCAGGTCTCATACGCGCTCAACTTGCCGTTCAATTCGGCCCACTCCGCGGCGGTGAGCGAGGTCTTCGACGGCCCGAACACCGGCGTCACCGCCGCGGTGTGCAGGTTGGCCATCGCACCGGCCCAGGCGGGATTCACGCCCTCGGCCAGCGGCAACGGACGCCCGCCTTCGATCCGGGCGAGCGGGAACTGCGCGATCTCGGCCGAGCCCGACGCCAGGTCCTTCGCCGCCAGCGCCACGAAGTCGGCTTCCGCGCGATTGACGGCCGCGGTGGCCCGCGGGTCGAATGCCGCCAGGCGGCACCGCGCGAAATAGTCCTCCACTTTGGCGCGGACGGCCTTCACCGCGGCCAGCGCCGCGGCCGTGCCCTCGCCCAGCGGCGCCGCGCCGGAGGTCGCCCAGGCGGCGTAGGCGGCGCAATCGGCGAAGAATGAGTCGATCTGCGCCTGGTTGGTGCCGGGGGTGCCACTGCGGTCCGCCGTCGGCCCTTTCGTCGCGATGATGTCGGTGATCAACTGCGCAGTCGCGGGATCCTCGGCGCTGCCGGCCGTGATCACGCCGTCGCCATTGAACTTGGTGTTCGCAAAAATCTTCGCCGTGTCGGTGGCGTCGCCCAGGGTGATGACGCCGGCCTCGCTGCCGAGGTTGGCCAGGATCTGCTTCGCCGAGGCCAGGACCGCCTTGCCCTCCGGCGTCCCCTCGTTGATCGCCGCGAGCGGCAGGGCGTCCGATTCCTTTAGGAGATCCCCCGCATCCTTCAGGTGAGCCGCCGCCCACTTGATCGTGGCGAGCAGTTCCGGCACGCGAATCCGCCCGTCGTTGTCCGTATCGATGAGGGCGAGGGTCTTCTCATCGATCTCCAACCCCTTCACCGGGCAGCTCAGCGCGACCCACAGTTTCTGATCGAGCTGATCGAGGGCCAGCAGGTCCGCCCCGGTCGACAGCGCGACCTGGTCGAGGCCTCCCGTGCGGAAGAATTTGAAGACGTGCTGCGTGGCGGGGCCGGAATGATTGCTCATAGGGAACAAACCCAGTCTACAGGGAGGAGTTCCCCCGGAGGCAAGTGCGCAAGGGGAAGCCGGCTATCGCATCCCGATGAGAACGGCCGCATCGACAGGGGGAGCGGATCGTCCCCAAGCCGGCTGCGGCCGGATCAGTCGAACGTCAGCCGCCTGGGGACAGGCGGCTCCACCTCCGGAGCGAGGGCGGCTCAGCCGCCGATGTAGCTCATCTCGACTTTCGCCCTGGCTTCGCCGGCGGCCATGATCTCGGCGCGCTCGTCGCTGTACCGGTCGAGTCGGCCGCGCCAGATGCGGCGGAGGTATTCCGTCAGGTCGGCGTCGCCGAACCCCTTCGCCCGAACTGCCCCGAGAACATCCCAGCCCAGCGAGGCAAAGAGGCAGGTGTAGAGCTTGCCGTCCGCGGACAATCGCGCGCGATGGCAGTCGCGGCAGAAAGGCTCGGTGACCGAGCTGATGAGCCCGATCTCGCCCCGTCCGTCGCGATACCGGTAGCGGGCGGCCACTTCTCCGCGGTACGCCGGGCCGGCCGGATCGAGCGGCCAGAGCGCGTCGATGCGGGCCACGATCTCACGCGCGGGCACCACCCGGTCCCGGTCCCAGTGGTTCGTGTTGCCGACGTCCATGAACTCGATGAACCGCACCGTGTGCCCGCGCTCGCGAAAGTAGGCGCACAGGGCCGGCAGTTCCGCGTCGTTCACGCCGCGCTGCACGACGCAGTTGATCTTGATGGGAAAGCCCAGCGCCGCGGCCGCATCGATGCCGCGCAGCACCCGGGCGACCTTGAAACCCAGACCGTTGAGCCGGCCGGCGGTGGCGTCGTCGAGCGAATCGACCGAGACATTGAGCCGGTCCAGACCCGCGGCCCGCAGCGCCGGAGCGAGTTTCTCGAGCAGCCAGCCGTTGGTGGTGAGCGCGACGTCGGGCAGGCCGAGGTCCTGCTTGAGCGCCCGCACCAGGTCGGGCACATCGGATCGGAGCAGCGGTTCGCCGCCGGTGAGCCGGACTTTCTCCACCCCCAGCGCGCGGAACGCCCGCACGATCCGCGTCAGCTCGGGAAGGGTCATGAGCTGAGGATCGCGCAGAAAGGCGTGGCCCGGACCAAAGACCTCCGCCGGCATGCAGTACGGGCACCGGAAGTTGCAGCGATCGGTGACCGAGATGCGCAGGTCGCGCAGCGGGCGTTGGAACGGGTCGCGAACGGACGACATGCGAGGGACAGCGAAGAAGGCACAGAGTCGCCTGGGACGCAAAGCCGGAGCCGGGGGGAGCGCGGGCGTTTTCGCGCTTCGCGCGGAGCTCGTTTTGCTCTACTGGCGTTTTCGATGCTCACCCCTGCCGAAGCCGAGTCGCTGCTGTTCGAGAACCTCGCGCTCCTGCATCGCGAGGATTGCCCGCTGGGCGCCGCCCAGGGTCGGGTGCTGCGGGGTGAACTGAAGGCGGATCGCGACCTGCCGCCGTTCGATCGCGTGATGCTGGACGGGTTCGCCCTCCGCGCGGCATCGGTCGCCGCGGGCGGTTCAACGTTCCGGATCGAAGGGGTGCAGGCGGCGGGCATGCGGGCGTTCAAGCTGGGGCCCGCGCCTGACGCCTGCCTCGAGGTGATGACGGGCGCGGTCCTGCCTGAAGGGGCGGATTGCGTCGTGCCGTACGAGGACGTCACGCGCGACGGCGCGACGGTGACGCTCCGCCCGGGCTTGCCGGTCCCGGCAGCCGGCGGCGCGGTGCACCGGCGCGGCAGCGATCACCGGGCGGGCGAGGTGCTGGTCGCGCCCGGCACCCGGCTCTCCGGGCGTGAAGTCGCCGTCGCGGCGGCCTGCGGCTACGGCACGGTGGTGGTGAGCCAGACGCCGAAGATTGCCGTGCTCGCGTCGGGCGACGAGCTGGTCGAGGTCGAGTCGCCGGTGGCCCCGCACCAGATCCGGCGCAGCAACGACCACGCGTTGCGGGCGGCGCTGGTCATGGCGGGCTATCCGCAGGTCTCACGGTTTCACCTGCGCGACATCCGGCAGGAAATCGAGCACCTGCTCTGGCATGTGGTCGCGGAGTTCGACGTCGTGATCGTGACGGGGGGAGTCTCGAAGGGAAAATTCGATCACCTGCCCGAGGTGCTCGACCGCCAGGGGGTGCGGAAGGTGTTTCACGGGGTGGCGCAGCGACCGGGAAAGCCTTTCTGGTTCGGCGTGACGCAGCGTGGCACGCCGGTGTTCGCGTTGCCGGGCAATCCCGTCTCAGCGTACACGTGCCTCCACCGCTACGTCCTCCCGGCCCTGGCCCGCGCCAGCGGCCAGTCGCCGGCGCCGCTCCGGCGGGTCCCGTTGGCGGCGCCGGTCGCCTTCCGCGCTCCCCTCTCCTGCCTGCTGCCGGTCCGGTTGGAAAACGACCCGTCGGGTGCGTGGCGCGCGGCGCCCATGCCGGGCAATACCTCGGGCGATTTCGCGGGCCTGCTGGGCACAGACGGATTCGTCGAACTGCCCCGAGGGCCGGGCGAGTTTCCCGCCGGACTGCCCGTGCCCTTCTGGCCGTGGGTTTAGAGCAGATTCAGCAATTCTGTAGCCCAAATCTGAACGCAAAGTCGCAACGGAACGCTCCGTTTCGCCACGTTTCCTTCGCGAGTCTTTGTTCTCCTTCGCGTCTTTGCGTTTAGGACCCGCCCAGATCGGCTATGATTTCACTTCAGGCGCTCCAACCGGAATGATGCGGCCGCGGTGGAGCCGCCTGTCCCCAGGCGGCTGATGTGCGATGGACCGCAGCAGCTTGAGGGCAAGCTGCTCCACCTTTCCGTGCGGGCTCACGGCTGATTTGAAGGCTGACGGCATGAGTCCGGCCAGGACCCGGTGGCGCCGTCCGGGCGTCGCGGGCGTGACGGCACGCGAGATGAGGGTTGAGCCGCGGAGGCAGTCGCACGAGCGTGTCCGCGATGTTCTCCCACCTCGATGCCAACGACCGTCCGGCGATGGTCAACGTCGGCGACAAAGCCGTCACCCGGCGCACAGCGCACGCGGTGGCGGTCGTCTCGCTGCCGCCGGAGCTGGCGGGAATGCTCCGCGGCGGGGACATTGCGACGAAGAAGGGTCCGATCTTTCAAACGGCGATCCTCGCCGGGGTGATGGGAGCGAAACAGACCAGCGCGCTGATCCCTCTCTGCCACCCGCTGCCGCTCGATCATTGCCAGGTCGAGGTCGTGCCTGCCCCGGACCGCAGCGAGATCGAGCTGCACTGCCGCGTGCAGACGCAGGGTCGGACCGGGGTCGAGATGGAGGCGATGACGGGCGCCACCGTGGCGGCGCTCACCTTCTACGACATGGCCAAATCGGTCACCCACGGCATCGTCATCAAATCGGTCCGGCTGCTGGAAAAAACCGGCGGCAAGAGCGACTATCGCGCGACCTGAAGGCCGATGCTCACGCTCGACGTCCAGTACTTCGCCATCCTCCGCGAGCAGCGCGGCCTCACGCAGGAAAGGTTGACCACCGCCGCGTCGACGCCCGCGGCGCTCTACGAGGAACTGCGGCAGCGCCACGGCTTCACCCTGCCGGCGGAACGCGTGCGCGCGGCGGTGAACGACGCGTTCGTGGCCGCGACCGCGCCGCTGCGTGACGGCGACCGCATCGTGTTCATCCCGCCCGTGGCGGGAGGCTGAGGCTCACGGTCATGGCCGCGTTTTCCCTTTCGTCCACGCCGATCGATCCGGCGACGCTGCAACGCGCGCTGGGTGATGTGCGGGCGGGCGCCTGCGTCACGTTCGAGGGCTGGGTGCGGAATCGTAACGACGGCCATCCGGTTCAATCCCTGGAGTACGAAGCCTACGCCGCCCTGGCGGAACGCGAGGGCGCACGGATCCTCGGGGAAGCGCGCGCCCGCTTCGCGCTGCTCGGAGCCGCGGCGGCGCACCGCGTCGGGCACCTGCAGCTCGGCGACCTGGCGGTGTGGGTGGGAGTGACGGCCGAGCACCGCGGCGCCGCGTTCGAGGCGTGCCGCTACATCATCGACGAGGCCAAGGCCCGGCTGCCGATCTGGAAGAAGGAGCATTACGCCGATGGCGCGACGGTCTGGATCAACTGCGCCACCCGCGGCGAACACGGCGGCGGCGCGCGGCCTCCGCCCTGAGCGGGCGCTGACGGGCTCCGGAACCGCCGGTCATGGGGCGGCTGATCCTCGATCCCAGTCGGCGGCGGCGACCTCGGGCGGACCGAACCCGCGGCTCCGGACTTGCGACAGGGAGGCGTCCTGCTGGGATTCGGTGCAAAGCCCTCGACGTCACCCCTCCATGCTCCCCCTTGCCGCCGCCACCGCTTCCACGGCTGAACGCCTGAAGAACCTGCCGCCGGAGGTCTGGTTGAAACTGGCCGCGGGCGTGGCGGGGTTGGTCCTCCTCGTCGTCCTGTTGCGCAAGGTGGCGCAGATGAACCGGGTCGTCCTCACGGTGCTGGTGGCGCTCGGGCTCTGTTTCCTGGGCATCAACTGGATCTATCACCGCAACGAACCCCGCTGGGCCACGCCCGTGGTGGAGCTGCTCGCGGGTTTCTTCCCGAGCAAGGGCCCGTCGCGCTGAACGCGGGGGCGGCATATTCATCGTCCGCGGCCAGAAAGGGTTTGGTTTTCCGAGGCCGTTCGCGTACTGCTGCCCGTCTCTTTCGCCATGGCCAAAACGCATTCCGACATCGGACTCATCGGGCTCGCCGTGATGGGTCAGAACCTCGCCCTCAACATCGCCGATCACGGCTTCCAGATTTCGGTCTACAACCGGACCACGGAGAAGACGGAGAAGTTCGTGGCGGAAAACCCCGCCACGCCCGGCGGCCTGGTGGGCGCGAAGACCCTGGAGGAATTCGTGCGGTCGCTGGCGAAGCCGCGCAAGATCGTCATTCTCGTGCAGGCGGGGAAGGCGACCGATGCCGTCATCGACAGCCTGCTGCCCCTGCTGGAGAAGGACGACATCGTGATCGACGGCGGCAACGCCCTCTGGACCGACACCATCCGGCGGGAAAAGGCGCTCAGCGAGAAGGGCCTGCGGTTCATCGGTTCCGGCGTGTCCGGCGGTGAGGAAGGCGCCCGGTTCGGCCCGGCCTTGATGCCCGGCGGTGATCGCGCCGCCTACAAGCACCTGGAGCCGATCTGGAATGCGATCGCGGCGAAGGTCGACGCCAAGACCGGCAAGCCCCTCACGGGCGCCGCGCCGGGAAAGCCGATCGAGGGCGGCGTGCCGTGCGCGACCTATATCGGCGAGAATGGCGCGGGCCACTACGTGAAGATGGTCCACAACGGCATCGAGTACGGGGACATGCAGATGATCTGCGAGGCTTACGCGCTGATGAGGGGCCTGCTGGGCCTCAAGCCCGCCGAGATGGGCACGATCTTTTCCGCGTGGAATGAAGGCATGCTCGGCAGCTTCCTGATCGAGATCACGGCCGACATCCTGAAGCAGAAGGATCCGGTGACGAAGAAGCCGTTCGTCGACATTGTGCTCGACACCGCCGGGCAGAAGGGCACCGGCAAGTGGACCTCGGTCAACGCCCTCGACATGGGCGTCCCGGCCCCGACGATCGCCGAATCCGTCTTCGCCCGCTGCCTGAGCGCGATCAAGGACGAGCGCGTCGCCGCCGCGAAGATCCTCAAGGGACCGAAGAAGAAATACCGCGGATCGAAGAAGGCGCTCATCACGGCGATCCACGACGCCCTCTATTGCTCGAAGATCTGCTCCTACGCCCAGGGCTTCCAGCTCATGCGGGAGGCGCAGAAGGAGTACAAGTGGAAGCTCAACTTCGGCGAGATCGCGCAGATCTGGCGGGGCGGGTGCATCATCCGCGCCGTGTTCCTGCAGAAGATCACCGAGGCCTACGCGCGGAAACCCGATCTCGCGAATCTCCTGCTCGACCCGTACTTCAACAAGACGGTGCAGAAGGCGCAGGAAAACTGGCGCAAGGTCGTGGCGCTCGCCTCCGAGTGCGGCGTGCCGATCCCGACCTTCAGCTCGGCGCTGTCGTACTACGACGGATACCGCTCGGCCCGCCTGCCGGCGAACCTGCTGCAGGGTCAGCGCGACTTTTTCGGGGCGCACACCTACGAGCGCACGGACCAGCCGCGCGGGAAGTTCTTCCACATCGACTGGCCCGAGAAAGGCCGGCCGCAGATCGCCTCCTGAGCGGGGCGGCCCGGAACGTTTTTCGCACGAGCGGCGTGATTTCACGCCGCTCTTTTTTGCGCGGAAAGGCCAGGGCACCGATCTCGAGCAGCGGTCTGTGATCCCACGCTGCCACCGCTCGGACGCAGCAACGTCCGCGGAAGCGGGGTGATCGGGATCTGTGGTCTGCCCAGCGGCTTGACGGCGAGCCGAGCCCCCTTTCTGAGCCAAAACGATGCCGTTGCGGTGGAGCTGATTGTTCCCAGGCGGCTGACGTACCAGGGACCGGTCCGCAGCGGTTTGAGGACAAGCCGCTCCACCTTTCGGCACAGCCGTCCTCAAGGGCTGATTTGAAGGCCAACGGCAGGAGTCCGGCTGGGCGCATCGGTGCGAACCCCGCCAGGAAAAGGGTAACCATCGGCCTCGCAGCCGGTTCTTTCGCTGGGCGCCGAAAGCGTTGCGATGGCGCCCGCCAGCGTCCCGGATGCACCGGAGGCGACCTGCCGGCTAAGGTCGCGCTCTTTGGTGCGTAGAAACCATGAAGTGAGCAACGCCTTCACCTTCCAGTCGTCTCGCTCGCCACCGTACCATGTCCGCTTCCGATCCCATGCTTCGCCCGCGTTCCCGTCCTGTCGTACCAGGGGGCCGTGGGCCCCTTTCGTAAAATTACGGACATCGCGCCGAAGGCTTTGACCCGCGGGAAACGCGGGTTGAAAATCTCCGGTCGCGCGGTCTCTTGAGTTCCCTGCCCGTCTTCCGTCCAAATCCCTGTGTCGTTCCACGTCTCTTCCCTGCGCGCCGCAGCTTCGCTGCCGGCGGTCCTTTCCGTTTTCCTCGCGGGCGCCTTTGCCGTGGCCTGTGGCAAGCAGGCTGAAACTCCGGCGTCCGCCTCGAAATCTGCGCCTGCCGCCGCTCCGACAAATCCCGCGGCCGCCGCCCGCCGGGCCGCGGAGTCTGAAAAGGAGAAGCAGCGACAGACCGCGGCCGAAATGGTGCCGGTGGAGACCGCGCTGGTGACCCGCGGTTCAATCTCGGCGTTCCTGCCGTACAACTCGACCCTCGAGACCGAATCGGTCGTCGATATCTTTCCCCAGACGACGGGCCAGGTGGAAGCCCTGTTCGTCGAGGAGGGCAAGGTGGTGAAGGAGGGTCAGCCGCTCCTGAAGATCGATGACCGCGAGCTGCGCGTCGACGCCGACGAAGCCAGCGGCAATTACGAGCACCTGAAACGCAACTACGCGCGCACGCAGGACCTGTTCGAGCGCAACCTGATCAACAAACAGGATTACGAGACCCAGACCTATCAGCTCGAGCAGGCGCGGCTCCGGCTCGAGCGGGCCAAGATCCGCCTGGCGTACGCGACGGTCCGGGCGCCGTTTGACGGCGTGATCTCCGCCCGCGACGTCCAGGTGGGCGCGCGGGTGGCCGGCGGCACCAAGGTGTTTTCCATGGTCAAACTCGACGACCTCGTGGCGAAGGTGTTTGTCCCCGGGCGGTTCCTGCCGGTCGTGGCCGAGAATCAGCCGGCGGTGGTGACCTCGGAATTCCTGCCCGACAAGACCTTCACCGGGTGGGTGAAGCGGATCAGCCCGGTCATCGATCCCAAGAGCGGCACCTTCAAGGTCACCGTGGGCGTGCGCAGTGAAAAGCCCGGCGAACTGCCGCCCGGTCTCTTCGTCGGCGTGCGCATCATCACCGACACCCGAAACGATGCCATCCTGATCCCGAAGCGGGCCGTCGTCTACGAGGGCGGCGAGCGTTACGTCTACACCGTGGTCAATGACCGTGCCGTCAAAAAGCGGCTCAC
Source organism: uncultured Opitutia bacterium (assembly GCA_937952235.1). Lineage (GTDB taxonomy): Bacteria > Verrucomicrobiota > Verrucomicrobiia > Opitutales > Opitutaceae > ER46. The sequence goes on from CALFZM010000310.1 coordinate 10,116, forward strand.
GGCGGGCTTCGAGGACCCGACTCAGGTCGAGGCGCTTTCGGGGTTCGAAGTCGGCACCCCGGTGATCGTGCTCGGCCAGAGCGGGCTCAAGGACGGTTCGCTCGTGCGTTCCGTCAACCTGACCCCCACGGCCGCAACACCGGCGGCGGGGAAGCCCGACCCCAAGGGCTCGCCCAAGACTGAGAAGATCTGAGGTCGTTTGCCCGGGGATGCCGCATGAGCAAACGCTCCGCTTTCCGCATTGATGACTCACACTACGCGCTGGTGGTCCGGCGCCCGGTGGCGATCCTGATGGTGACCTTCGCGGTCGGCGTCTTCGGCTGGGTGTCGTACCAGCGGCTGGCGCTCACGCTCATGCCCGACATGAGCTACCCGACGCTCACCGTGCGCACGACGTACCCGGGCACCGCGCCCGAGGAGATGGAGAACGTCATTTCGCGGCCGCTCGAGCAGCAGCTCGGCATCATCCCGAAGCTCGTCGCCATCAGCTCGGTCTCCAAGGCGGCACAGTCGGATGTCATGCTCGAGTTTCGGTGGAAGACCGACATGGACCTCGTGGCGCAGGAGGTGCGGGAGAAGATCGATCGCATCCGGCTGCCCGAGGGCGCGCAGCGACCGCTGCTGCTGCATTACGACCCCTCGCTCGATCCGATCCTGCGGCTCGGCCTCGCGGGGCCGCAGTCCCTCTATGAAATCCGCCATCTCGCGGACCACGAGGTGAAGCGCCGGCTGGAGGCGATCACGGGCGTGGCCGCGGTGCAGATCAAGGGCGGCCTGGAGGAGCAGTTCCTCGTGGCGCTCGACGAGAGCAAGCTCGCGAACCTGCGACTCGACATCAACCAGGTCGCGTCGCGCCTGCAGCAGGGCAACGTCAACATGTCCGGCGGCAACCTGCGCGAGGGCCAGACCGAGTACCTGATCCGCACGCTGAACGAATTCCGCACGCTCGAGGAAATCGGCAGCCTCATCGTGGCCCGGCAGAACAACGTCGACATCCGGCTGCGCGACATCGGCACCGTCACGCGTTACCACGAGGACCGCCAGGTGATCACGCGCGTCAACGGCAACGAGAGCGTCGAGATCGAGATTTTCAAGGAGGCCGACGCCAACGTGCTCGTCGTCGCCGCCGCGGTGAAGGAGGCGATCTTCGGCACGGAGGAGCAGAAGCGCTACGTCGAGAGCCTCAAGCAGGCCGATGGCGCGACGAAGAAGGCGCCGACGCCCGCACCGGCCAAGGGAGCGAAAGTCGACCGTGGGGTGAAGAAGAAGGGCGCGCCCGCCGACCTCAGCCGCGCGCAGATGGAGGCGCAGCGCAACTCCGCGCAGGCCCTCATCAATCACCGGCAGATGACGGATTTCCTCGCGCAGCAACTGCCGCCGGGGACGACGATCCAGCTCCTGTCGGACCAGTCGGTCTTCATCGACAACTCCATCCGCGAGGTGAAGGAAAACGCCTTCTTCGGCGGCATCATCGCGATCGTGGTGCTGTACCTTTTCCTGCGGAACGTGACGCAGACGCTGATCGTGAGCCTCTGCATCCCGATTTCAATCCTGGCGACGTTCGCGCCGATGTACATGTCGGGCGTGTCGCTGAACATCATCTCGCTCGGCGGGCTGGCGCTGGGCGTCGGCAACCTCGTCGACAACGCGATCGTCGTGCTCGAGAGCATCTTTCGCTGTCGCGAGGAGGGCGACGACCCCGTGACCGCCGTCGTGCGCGGCACGAGCGAGGTCGCGATGCCGGTCGTGGCGTCGACGCTCACGACGGTGGCGGTGTTCTTCCCGATCGTGTTCGTGGAAGGCGTGGCCGGCCAGGTTTTCGGTGACATGGCGCTGGCCGTGGTGTTCTCGCAGCTCGCCTCGCTGATCGCGGCGCTGTACCTGATCCCGATGCTCGCTTCGAAGGCCGCCGGGCTGGCGGCGCAGGCGGGCAGCGGCGCGTCCGGCGGCATGGTGGCGCAGGTACGCGGCAGCGATTTCCTGCAGTTCCCGCCGCTCGCGCCCGGCCGGAGCCGCGTCGTCCTCGCGGTGCGCACCGTCGCCCTTGCCCTGCTGCGGATCGGGTGGGGCGTGCTGCTGGTGCTCGCCGCGGTTTTCAAGGCCGCGGTCACCGCGCTGCTCCTGCCGGTCGCATTCCTGCTGGCCTTCGTGCCGCCCCTGCGCTCCGCGCTGGCTGCGGTGGCGCGCTGGCTCGCGCGCGACGGGATCGGTCCGCTGTCCAGCCACCGGGTGTGGCCGGGCATGCTGGCGTTCACTGCCCTGCCGCGGCTCGAAGTCTCCGTGGCGCGGCTGACCGCCTGGTTCGCCCGCCGCCCGTGGCGCTGGCTGGTGCTGCTGGCGCTGCCGGCGGCGGCGATCGGCCTTGTCTTGTTGCTGCGGCGCGGAGTCGTGGTCCCGCCGCCCGCGTTCCCCGCGTATCCCGGCGCTCCGGTGACGTCCAAGCCGCTGCACCTCGCGGTCTGGCACTGGTTTGTCGTCCAGACCTGGTGGCACTTGATCCTCGTGTTCGTGCCGGGGGTGACGGCGTTTCTCTTCGTCCTGGCGCGCGGCGCGGCGGAAATCGTCCTCCGGCTCGCCGGCACGCTCCTCCAGACCGTGGTGCTGGTGGTCGGTCAGCTCGGCATCGGGCTGGTGCGCGGCTTCGGGCTCGCCTTCGCGCCGCTCGTTTCGACGGGGCTGCGGGGATTCGAGGTCGGCAACAACTGGCTGCAGCAGACGTACCCGCGCGTGCTCGAGGCGACGCTGCGGCGACGCTTCATCGTGCTCGGCGCCGCGTTCGTCGCGCTGGTCGGCAGCATCGCCTTCGTGGTGCCCCGCCTCGGCAGCGACCTCATTCCCCAGGTGCACCAGGGCGAGTTCAACCTCGATCTCTCGATGCCGATCGGCACCCCGCTCGAACGCACGGCGGAGGCGGCGGATCGGATCGAGACGATGGTGCGCCAGCAGCCCGAGGTGGAGCGCACGGCCGTGACCGTGGGCGCGGAGGAAAGCGCCACCACGTCGGTCGATGCCGGCGAACACACGGCCCGGATCACCGTGAAACTGCGCCCCGGCCTTCCCGTGGAAGCCGAGTCGGAGCTGATCGACCGCATCCGCGGCGAATTCCGCAACGTGCCCGAGGTCACGCTCGAGGTGTCGTACCCGGCACTGTTCAGTTTCAAGAGCCCGATCGAGGTCGAGGTGCGCGGGCACGACCTCAACACCCTCAAGCGGCTGAGCCGCGAGGCCGAAGAGGTGCTGGCGACCTCGGTGCCCGGGCTCGTGGACATCCGCTCCAGCCTGCAGTCGGGTCATCCCGAGATCCAGGTCATCTACAACCGTGACCGGCTCGCGGAACTCGGCCTCAATCTTCGCACCGTGGCGGAGATCGTGCGCAACAAGGTGCAGGGCCGGGCCGCGACGCAGTTCCGCCAGGAGGACCAGTTGATCGACATCGTCGTCCGCCTGCGCGAGGAGGATCGCGTGGGGCTGGAGGAGCTTCGCCGCCTGGTCGTGAACCCGGGAGCCGCGGTACCGATCCCGCTCTCGGCCGTCGCGGAGCTCACCGTCAACGAAGGTCCCAGCCAGATTCGGCGCGTGGACCAGCAGCGCATGGCGCTGATCACGGCCAACATTCGCGGCGCCGACCTCGCGACGGTGTCGAGCGACATCGTCTCGGCGATGGAGACGATCGCGTTTCCCGCCGGCTTCTCCTACAATCTCGCGGGCCAGAACAAGGAGATGAAGACCTCGCTCAACAGCCTGCTGCTGGCGTTCGCGCTGGCCGTGTTCCTCGTGTACATCGTGATGGCGAGCCAGTTCGAGTCGCTGGTGCAGCCGTTCCTCATCATGATGACCGTCCCGCTGGCGATGATCGGCGTGGTGTGGGTGCTGTGGCTCGGCCGGATTCCGGTGACGATCATGGTTTTCCTCGGGCTCATCATCCTCGTGGGCATCGTGGTGAACAACGCCATCGTCCTCATCGACTACATCAACACCCTGCGACGGCGCGGCGTGCCCAAGCCCGAGGCGATCGTGGAAGCCGGGCGCGCGCGGCTGCGGCCGATCCTGATGACGGCGCTCACCACGGTGGTGGGCCTGATCCCGATGGCGCTCGGACTCGGCGAAGGCGCGGAGATCCGCACGCCGATGGCGATCACGGTGATCGTCGGCCTCTCCACCGCGACGGTCCTCACGCTCATCGTCATCCCGACGCTGTATTTCCAGTTCACGTCCGACCGCCCGCTGGTCGAGCCGGGCGCGGATGAAGCGCGGCCGGCCGGCGAGCCGGCCCCCGAGCCGATCGGAAAATAGCCGGTCCCCGTGAAACGCGAGCCGCTCACCGTCGCCATCCCCCGCTTCTCCGTCCACCGCCCGGTGACGGTGGTGATGATCCTGCTCACGATGCTCGTGGTGGGCTACATCGCCTACACGCGCATTCCGATCTCGCTGCATCCGGAGGGCTACGAGGGGACCAACCTGCACATCAGCGTGCAGTACTCCAACGCCTCGCCGCGCGACATCGAGGAGAAGATCACGCGGAAGATCGAGGACATCATCGGCACGGTGCCGGACGTGAAACGGGTCTCGAGTTATTCGAGCGTCGGCTACGCGTACGTGCGGGTGGAATTTCAGACCGGCACCAACCTGCGTGCCGCCTACGCCGCGCTCAGCGATCGGATGGACCGGGTGAAGCCCACGCTGCCCGACGACGTCGACCGCATCTGGGTCCGGCGCTGGGACCAGAATGACCAGCCGATGATGTACCTCGTGGCGCGGCTGCCGGACAACATGGACGACGCGGCGTACCGCCTGGAGCACTTTGTCCGTCCCTCGCTGCAGCGGATCGAGGGCGTGGGCAACGTGGACATCTGGGGCATCCAGGGCCGCGAGGTGCAGATCGAGCTCATCGACGAGCGGCTGCGCAGCCACCGGATCGACGTGCCCCAGATGGTGGGGATGCTGCGCAACCAGAACGTGTCGCTCTCGGGCGGCTACGTGTTCGAGGCGGGCCAGAAGATTTACGTGCGCTCGATGGGACGGTTCACGTCCGCCGAGGAGATCGGCTCGATCATCATCGATCCGGAGCGGCGCCTCCGGTTGTCCGACGTTGCCAACGTTGCCTTCCGGCTGCCGCGGCGCGACTGGGTGTACCGCGTGGACCGCCAGCCCTCGGTGGGCGTCCAGGTGACGCGCGACTCGACCGGCAACATCGAACGGATCAGCCGGGACGTGCGGGAGACGCTGGAGAAGCTGCGCGAGATGCCGCAGCTTGCCGGCATCCGCTTCGAGGTGTTCTACGACCAGGGCCGCGAGGTGAAGAAGTCGATCACGACGCTGGAGGAAGCCGGGTACTGGGGCGGGCTCTTCGCGGCGCTGATCATCTATGTTTTCCTCCGGGCGCCGCGGATGACGGCGATCCTCACGATGTCGATCCCGCTGTCGCTGCTCTGCGCGCTGGTGGTGCTCTTCTTCATGGGCTGGTCGCTGAACATGGCGACGATGATGGGCCTGCTGCTCGCGGTGGGCATGGTCGTCGACAACGCGATCGTCATCGTCGAAAACATCTACCGGCACCGGCAGGAGGGCGTGGAAGCGACCGCGGCCTCGATCGGCGGCGCGGGCGAGGTCGGCCTCGCGGTCGTGATGTCGACGTGCACCAACATCGTGGTGTTTCTCCCGCTCATGCTGATGGGCGGCTCGGGCGAGATGGCGTTCTGGATGCTCCGCATCGGCTTGCCGGTGATCGCGTCGCTGGTCGCCTCCCTGTTCATCGCGCTCGTATTCGTGCCGCTCGCGGCGCAACGGCTCTCGCGCGGCCAACATCACCGCGAGCTCCGCGCGATCGTGTGGCTCCGGGGTCATTACCTGCGTGCGCTCGGCTGGGTGCTCTCGCACCGGATCGAGGCGGTGCTCCTGGTGCTGCTGGCCATGGTTTCGATCTACCATCCTTACAACAACCTGCCCCGCAGCAGCGGCGGGGGAGGAATCGGCCGCGGGTGGGATAACAGCGGCTCGATGCAACTCCACTTCGAGCTGCCCAGCGGCTACCAACTCGAGCAGGCGGACGAGTTCTTCCGCAAGTTCGAGGCGTTCGTCGAAGCCAACAAGGAGCGCTACAACGTCGAGCGGATCGAGACCCGCTTCCGCAACAACTACGGCCGCCTCCAGTTGAAATTCAAGGAGGACCCGCACACGCAGTGGTACGCTTCCGCCTGGGACTCATTCCTCGTCTCCATGGGCTGGCGCACGCCGCCGATGGACCGCCACGCGATCGAGCGAGACATCAAGGAGAAGTTCGAGATTCCCGCCGGCATCAATGCCCGCTCCCTGCAACGCGGCTCCGGCGGCGCACCGCAGGATTCCTCCATTTCCATCGCCCTTTATGGCGAGGACACCACCACGCTGCTCGGCCTCGCCGAGGAGGCCGTCCGCCGCCTGCGCAATATCCCCGGACTGCTGTCGGTCGACACCGATTCGGAACGCGGCGGCCAGGAGTTGCAGCTCATCCTCGACCGGGACCGCGCCCGCATGATGGGCGTGAATCCGCAGGCGGTGTCGGGCACGATCAGCAACACGATCCGCGGCGTCGAGGTGGGGCGGTTCAACAATCCCGACGGACGCGAGCTGCGGGTGTTCGCGCAGTTGGCCGATGCCGACCGCACCGGCCTGGACGACGTGCGCACGATGACGTTCCGCACCGAGAACGGCGTCGAAGTCCCGCTCGAGTCGCTCGCCGCCCTCAACATCACCAAATCGCTCGGCCAGATCCAGCGCGAGGCGCGGCAGACGATCGTGCGCGTGACGGCCCGCGCACCCCGCCAGGATTCGCGCACGCTGTTCGCCGCCATCGACAAGGCGATGGAGGGCTTCGACATGCCGCGCGGCTACCGGTGGGACAAGGGGAGCTGGTACAACAGCAACGAGGACCGGGAGATGATGTTCCCGCTCATCCTGGCCATCGTCTTCGTCTTCCTGCTGATGGGGGTGCTCTTCGAGTCCTTCGTGCTGCCGTTCGCCGTCATCGTCGCGGTGCCGTTCGCCGGCCTGGGCGTGTACTGGACGCTCTATCTCACGTCCACGCCGCTCGACATGATGGCCCGCATCGGCGTCGTCATCCTGGTCGGCGTGGTGGTGAACAACGCGATCGTCCTGATCGACATGACCAACCGGCTGCGCGCGGAGGGCCGCACCCGCCTGGACGCCCTGTTGGAGGCCGGACGTTATCGCCTCAGGCCCATCCTGATGACGACCCTTTGTACGGTCACGGGTCTGATTCCCATGGCGGTCGGCAACTCCAAGATCGTGGGCATGCCCTATGCCCCCTTGGGCCGGACGATGATCGGCGGCCTGCTCGTCTCCATGGTGCTCACCCTGGTCGTGGTGCCCCTTTTCTACACCCTGCTGGACGACCTTCGCGAGCACGTCGCGCGCATCTTTGGCTCGGCTTTCCGCCGCCGCGGCGGTGAGACGCCCTTGGCCGGTGGCGCGGCAGCCGGGGTTGGTCGGGCGAATCGCGTCGACTGAGCGGCGCCCAGGCTTGGCCCCGCTTCGCTACTCTGGGCCACCCCTCTCCGGCAGGCAGGCTGTTTTCGTCAACTTTCGCCTCCCGGCCGCGTCGTTGTCCGGCCCGTTTCCGGCTTCAACGTGCGAACAGGTAACTCAATTGATCGCGAACCTGACAGATTTGTCAGGTAAGCTCGGTTGCTCCGTCGTCCACCCACTCCGAAGCAAGGATTCAACCCCACCCCACTCCAGCTCCAGCCCCATTCGATGACGGGAGTAACCCCCGAATTGCTCCGACGCGTCCGCGGCCGCCTCGCCGCCACGTTCCTTACGCTCCTCGCGCTGGTGCCGGTGTTCTACATCGGCGCGACGGTGGCAGACACGAGTCGTAACATCGTCTACTGGGACGAGTTCGACACGGCGCTCGACCTCGTGCTCGCCCTCGACCGTGGAGTCGACGGGCAGGGTTTCCTCGAGCGGATTTTTGCGGTGAACAATGAGCACCGGATGATCACGAGCCGGATGCTGTTTGCGTGGAGCTGGTGGGCATCGGGGACGATCGACTTTCGGGTCGTCGGCCTGATCGGAAACCTCTTTCTCGTGCTGCTTTGCCTCCTGCTGGTTCGATCTGTCGGCAGCCCGGAGCGCCAGCTGCGGCTCGGTGTCGTGCTGGCGGCCCTCATGTTCCAGATGGGGCACTACGAGAATTTCCTGTGGTCCGGCGCCTCCATCGATCATTTCCAAGTCGTCCTGCTGGCCGTGGGTGCGATTCTGGCGCTTGCGCGGGCGACGACCGGCGGTCTCGCCCTGGCCGGCGGCCTGGCGCTGCTCGGGACGTTCACCCTCGCGCAAGGGCTGGTGATCTGGCCGGTGGGAGCGATCATGCTCTGGCGCGACCGGCGGATGTCTGCGCTTTGGGTTTGGCTGGGGGCCGCGGCGCTCACCGCCCTGGTCTATGCGCAGGGCTTCGCCTTCAATGCCGGGCATCAGATCGCCGACCGGGCGCGCGTGACGCACATGGTCCTGTACTGGCTGTCGCTACTCGGTTCACCGCTCGCCCTCGGCTACGTCAAACTGGCCCCGTACCTCGGGGTGGCGCTGCTGGCGGGGCTGGCATGGCTGGGCTCGCGCGGCGCCTGGCGATTTGAACCGGTACTCCTGCCGGTCGTCCTTTTCTGCCTCGGGGCCCTGGCCTTGATCGCGTACGGACGGGCGGAGGTCGGCGGCGGCCAGTTGCAATCGCGCTATGCCGTGCTGGCGGCGTTGACCTGGGCCATCGCGCTCTTTGGCGCCATTGAGTACGCTTCCCATCCCCTGCGTCCCTGGCGGGTTGTGATGGCTTCCCTGCCGGTCCTGGCTGTCTTCAACGTGTTCGCGAACATCCGGTTCCAACCTTCGGTCGAGTCGTTTGTCGAGGGTCGCGACGAGGCGGCGTTGCGCTATATCCAGCACCGGGAGATGGGGAAGAGCCAATTCCGCCTCTATCCCGCACCCCCGCGGGCCGAGGCCCTGCTGCGCGAGACCGCGCAGCGCGGCTTGTATTCGCTCCCCCGGCTCTGCGAACGGGTGCAGATCAAGGGCGCGCAGCCCAGCGCCCGCATCGCCTACCATATCGACGAGGTCCAGGTCGATTCCCCGGGGGCCTACATCTCCGGCTGGGCCGTGATCCCGGGGGAGACTTCCCGCCCGGGAGAGATTCACCTGGTGCTGCGTTCGGCCACCACCGAGTTGATCCTCACCACCGTCGCGAAAACGCGCCCGGATGTCGTGGCCGCGCACAAGAAGCCGGAATGGCGCGACAGCGGCTTCCGCTTTGCGGTCTCCCGCTCCCGGCTCCCGCCCGAAGAGCTCCAGATCGGCGTGCTGATCAAGCGGGGCGACACCGCCGAATACATCATGACGGATCACCGGTTCCGCCCCTTCTCGGCCGGCGAGCCCCTGCTTGCCAACCGGCACTAGGCGTGGCGGGCTGGCGCCGTGCTGACCAGGGCCGAGCTCCAGCGTCTGAGATCGTTGCGGGAAAAAAAGCACCGGGAGGCGCTCGGCTGCTTCGTCATCGAGGGCGAAAAGGTCGTCGCCGAATTGCTCGGCGCGGGTTTCCCGCTGCTCGAATTGTATGCGACCGCCGACTGGCTCGACGACGCCGTGCATCTGGTCGGCCGCGCCCGGTCGAACCCGCCCGGAAAGGGGGCCTTGCGGATCACGGTCGTATCCCCCGAAGAGATGGCCCGCGCCAGCCATTTTCCCACTCCGTCGCGGGTGCTCGCCGTCGGCCCGGTGGTCCGAAAGCCGCTCGTGCCCGGGGAACTGGCCCGCGGGCTGACGCTCGCCCTCGATGGCGTGCAGGATGCGGGCAATGTCGGGACGCTGCTGCGCATCGCCGACTGGTTCGCGCTCGACCGCCTCCTCCTTTCTCCCGACTGCGCCGACTTGTTTCACCAGAAGGTCGTCAACGCGAGCATGGGCTCCTTCGCCCGCGTGCCCGTGTACACCGCCGACCTGTCGCAGGTGCTGGCCGAAGCCGCCGAGCTGTCGCCGGCGCCGGCCCTCCTCGGCTGCGACCTCGAGGGTGAAGACGTCCACACGCTCGCGGGTCTGCGCGACGCCGTTGTGGTCATCGGCAGCGAAGGTCGCGGCCTTTCGCCCGCCGTGGCCGCCTGCCTCACGCGCCGGATCACGATCCCGCGTTACGGCCAGGCCGAGTCCCTCAACGCCGCCGTCGCGGCCGGGATCGTGTGCGCGCAGTTGCGCCGGTAATTACCGGCGTCACGTCCCCAGTCCGGTTCCCGGGGATCGCGTCGCTCCGCCGGCCGCCGGCACCGCGTCACGGCTCCAGCCAGATCGCCTTGAGCGGGTGGAGATCGAGCAGATTGCCGTGCCAGCCTCGCACGCGTGCATGCCGCAGCACGCGCTGGGGCTGGTAGTAAAGCGGGATCACGGGCGCCTCGCCCAGCATCAGGGCCTCCGCCTCACGCAGGCGCGCAAACCGGCCCGGGGTGTCGGCGGCTCGGCCCGCTTCCGCGAGCAGCCGGTCATAGGCGGGGCTCGACCAGCCCGTGCGGTTGTTGCCGCCGTCGGTGACCAGGAGTTCGAGAAAGGTCAGCGGATCCAGGTAGTCGCCGATCCACTTGCCCGCGAGGATCTGGTAGTTCCCGGTGTTGCGCGCGGCGATCACGATCCTCGACTCCTGTTTCACCAGGCTCACCTGGATCCCGAGGTGCTGCCGCCACATCTGCTGGACTGCCTCGAGCACCGGCTGTTCGTCACCGTGAAAAAGATAGAACGGCACTTCCACGGCCGGAAACCCGCTCCCGCCCGGAAATCCCGCCTCGGCCAGCAGCCGGCGCGCTTCGGTCACATCGGTGCGCAGGGTGCGGTCCGCGGTGTAGCCGGCGCAATCGGGCGGCGTGAGGGAAAACGCCGCGGTATCCGCTCGCACCACCTGCCGCGCCAGCAGCTCCCGGTCGATCGCCAGCGACAGCGCGCGCCGCACCCGCACGTCCTGGAAAGGAGGCCGGGTGCAATTCAGGCGAAAGAACGCGGTCTCGAGCAGGGGCGCTTCGACGAGCAGCGGCGCCTGCCGGGGGTCCTGCCGGTACGCCGCGACTTTGTCCACCGGCACGCTCGAGAGGTGCAACTGCCCGGATCGAAACGCCGCCTCGCTGACCGCGGCGTTCTCGATCGGATGCAAGACCGCGGCATTGAGCCGCACGCGGTCGCGGTCCCAATAAGTGGGCGACTTCACCACACGCACCGCCCGGCCGGGCTGCCAGGCTTCGAGGACAAAGGCCCCGTTGCCGACATGATGCCCCGGCCGCGTCCAGGGCGTGGAGCGCTGGTCGATCCGGCCATGCCGCTCGATCGTGGGCCGATGCACCGGGTACCAGCAAAACTGCGCCACCAGCGACGGCAGGTGCGGAGTCGGCCTCGCCAGCTCGAGTTCGAGCGTGAGGTCATCTCGCGCCCGTACTCCCACGGTCGCGAAGTCCGTGACGCGCCCCGCCGCGAAGTCCTCCGCTCCACGCAGGCAGAAAAACTGTTCCCGGTACTCCGCGCCCAGCGCCGGCGATAACACGCGTCGGTAGGAGTACACGAAGTCGTGGGCCGTGACGGGATCGCCATTGGACCAGCGGGCGTCCGGCCGCAGGTGAAACGTCCAGCGCAGGCCACCCCCCGCCACCTCCCAACGCTCCGCCACTCCCGGCACCGGCGCCGCGGTCCTGGGATCCACGCTGGCCAGTCCCTCGAGCAGCGCGAGGATCACCACGCCGTCCTGCGTGAGAGTCGTCGTATGCGGATCGAAATCCCGGGGATCCCCGTAGAGATTGGCATGCAGGGTCTGCGTCCGGATGCCGGCGTCCACGGCCGTCTCGCGCCGCCCGCATCCCGTCGCGAGCAACAGCACGACGCACGCTCCCCGAAGCCAGCAGGGTTTCATTTCGGGACACCCTTGGCCACGGGGGCAACCGGCGCCAAGCCGAATGCGCGCGGCCGTCCCGTCCCGGCGTTGGCCCGCACGCCGGCACCGCCGCCCGGAATGGTGGCGCGTCTTGCGTCGCCCCCGCCGAGGCCTACGCTCGCACGACCCCTGCCATGAATCGCCCTATCGTAGTTCGCGCCGCCATCGCGGCTGCCTTGTGCTCCTGCCTTGTCTCGTCCGCCGCCGAGACCGGTGACGACGCCCGCCCGGGCTCGACCGGCCGGATCAAGGACATCGGCAGCCGACAGGCCACGCCGCTCATCGCTCCGGCGTCCGATGAGGCCGCGCTGGCGATCAAGCGCATGAAGGTGCCCGAAGGCCTCGAGATCAGTCTCTGGGCCGCCGAGCCGATGCTCGCGAATCCCGTCGCTTTCAATTTCGACGAGCAAGGCCGCATCTTCGTCGCGGAAACCTACCGCTACCGCAGCAGCGTGCTCGATATCCGCGACTACATGTGGTTCCTCGAGGACGACCTCTCGTCCCGCACCATCGAGCAGCGCACGCAGCTCGTGCGCAGCCGTTTCGGCGCCGAAGGCGAAAGGGAACTCGGCATCGAAGGGGAGATCCTGCGGCTGCTCGAGGATCGCGACGGCGACGGCAAGGCGGACACTTCCCACGTGTACGCCGACGGTTTCAACCACCCGCTCGACGGCATCGCGTCCGGCGTGCTCGCGCGCCGCGGCCAGGTGTGGTTCACCAACATTCCCAGCGTCTGGAAATTCACCGGCCGCACCCGCGCCGAGACCCGCACGGAAATCAGCCGCGGCTACGGCGTGCGGTTCAACTTCACCGGTCACGACCTGCACGGGCTGATCTTCGGTCCCGACGGCAGACTCTACTTCAGCAATGGCGACCGCGGCGCGACCGTGAAGACCAGAGAGGGCGGGGTCATCTCCGTGCCCGACGAGGGCGCTGTCTTCCGCTGCTATCCCGACGGCTCGCACCTGGAGCTGTTCGCCACCGGACTCCGCAACCCGCAGTCTCTCGTGTTCAACGAATGGGGCGATCTGCTCACGGGCGACAACGACTGCGACAACGGCGACGAGGAGCGCCTCGTCCACGTGGTCGAGGGCGGCGACAGCGGCTGGCGCATCGGCTACCAGTTCGCGCCCCTCGGCAAAGCCGGTCCCTGGAACACCGAGCGGCTATGGCACCAGCGGCACGAGGGGCAGGCCGCATACATCGTCCCGCCGATCTGCAACATCGAGGACGGCCCGTCCGGCATCGAGTACCACCCCGGCACCGGGCTCAACCCGTCCTACCGCGGACATCTCTTCATCACGCACTTCAAGGGCGCGATCGCCAGCAGCGGCGTCTACACGTACACGCTCAAGCCAAAGGGCGCCTCCTACGAGATCGGTGACGCGAAGCCGTTCATGACGTCCGCGCTACCCACCGACGTGAAGTTCGGACCCGATGGCCGGCTGTACACCTCCGACTGGGCCGACGGCTGGCCGAAGTCGAAGCGCGGCCGCATCTACGCCGTCTCTGACCCGAAGCACGCCCAGGATCCGCTGATCAGGGAAACGCAGCAGCTGATCGCGGGCGACTGGACGAAGCGCTCCTCCGCGGAGCTCGCCGGGTTGCTGGGCCATCCGGACTGGCGCGTCCGCCTCGAGGCGCAGTTCACGCTCGCCGAACGCGGCGCCGCCAGCATCGCCACGCTCGCTGCCGCGGCCGCGCCCGGGAGCGCGGCCGTCCCCGGCCGCAGTGCTCCCTTTGCCCGCCGCCACGCCGTCTGGGGCCTCGGCCAGATCGCGGCGGCCGATGGCGCCGCCCTCCCGCCCGTCCGCGCGCTCCTCCGCGACAATGACCCGGAGATCCGCGCGCAGGCGCTCAAGGTGCTCGGCGACGCCCGCAGCACGGCCGACACGCCCGCTTTCGTCGCGGCTCTCGCGGACGCCTCCGCCCGCGCGCGCTTCTTCGCCGCCCAGGGGCTCGGAAAACTCACCGCCGGGCGGCCGGACCTCGCCGCGACGGCGGGGCCCGCCCTCGTGGCCGCGCTCAAGGCGAATCAGGATGAAGACGCCACCCTTCGCCACGCCCTCGTGATGGCACTCGCCGGAGGCAATCACGCTCCGACGCTCGCCGCAGCCGCCCGGGACAGCTCCGCCGCCGTGCGGCTCGGCGCGCTGCTGGCGTTGCGCCGGCTGAAAAGCGCGGACGTCGCCCGTTTCCTCGGCGACTCCAATCCGTACCTGGTTCGCGAGGCCGCACTCGCGATCAACGACGCCCCCGTCAACGCCGCCCTGCCCGCGCTCGCCGCGCTCATCTCCGGGCCGCTGGCCGACGAAGCCGTCGGCCTCCGCGTCATCAACGCCAATTTCCGCCTGGGCCAGCCCGCGCACGCGAAAGCGCTCGCCGCCCTCGCCGCTCGCAACGACGCGCCGGCGAAATTGCGCACCGAGGCGATTGCCCAGCTCGCGCTCTGGCCCAAGCCACCGGCGCGCGACCGGCTCGTGGGCATCTATCGTCCCATCGCGACCCCTTCCGGCGGCCTCGCCGCCACACGCAGCCGCGACACCGCGGTCTCGGCCCTCCAGCCGATCCTCGGCGCGCTCCTGGATCCGGCTTCGCCGGCGACCGTGCAAACCGCCGCGCTGACCGCATTGCAGGACCTCGAGATCGCCGGCGCGAGCGACGCGCTCCTCGCCGCCGTCCGGAACGAAAGTCTCCCCGCCCCCACGCGCGCCGCGGCGCTGGGCGCGCTCGACCGGATCAAGGATCCGCGGCTCGCCGAGGCGGTGAAGGCTGCCGGGGCCTCCGAAGTGCCGGCAGTCCGCCTCGCCGCCCTGCCGATCGCCGCGCGCCTCTCCCCGGAAGCCGCTGCGCCCGTGCTGGCCGGTCTCATCGCGCGCGGTTCGCTGGAAGAGCAGAAGACCGCGCTGCGTTCCCTCTGGAATTTCCGCCACCCGAGCGCCAACGGACTCGTCGCCGGCTTGCTCGAACAACTCGCCGCGGGCCAGGTGAACCCCGCCCTCCAGCTCGAAGTGCTGAATGCCGCCGAGCGCCGCACCAGCGATCCGCGCATCAAGGCACTGCTCGAACAGCGCGAGGCGGCACTCGCCGCGGCCAGCGATCCGCTGGCTCGCTACCGCGTTGCGCTCGCGGGCGGCGACGCGCGCCGCGGGGAACAGGTTTTCCGCAACCAGCCCACCCTCGCCTGCATCCGCTGTCACCGGGCCGGAGGCGACGGCGGCGATGCCGGCCCCAACCTCGCCGGCGTCGGCTCCAAGTATTCGCGCGAGTACCTGCTGGAGGCCATTCTCAAGCCCAACGCCACCATCGCCCCGGGCTTCGATACCGTCGTGGCGACGTTGAGGAATGGCGACACCGTCGCTGGAGTCGTCGCCAGCGAGACGGCCGACATGCTGTCGTTGCGCAACACCGACAACCAGGTGGTGGCCGTGAAGAAGGCCGACCTCGCGAAGCGCGAAGGCGCGCCGAGCGGCATGCCGGAGGTTTATGCGACGCTGCTCAGCAACCGGGAACTGCGCGACCTGGTCGAATACATGGCCTCGCTCAAGACCGGCGCACCCCGTCGCCAGGAGGCCCAGCCCCGCGCGCTGCGCGGCCTGCCGCGGACGACCGAGTGATTCCTTGCCGTCAGGCATGGATCGCCCGCCCGTGGGAGCGAAGAAATGCCCGTCCGCACTCCGGAGCCGGACTCATGCAGCTGGCCTTCAAAACAGCCATGAAGACGGCCGTACCGAAAGGTGGAGCAGCTTGTCCTCAAGCTGCTGCGGACCGGTTCGTCACACGTCGACCGTTGTGACCGCCGTCGGGTGGCGGACGAGGACGTCCGCGCTCCCAGGGGTACGGACTCACGCTTTCGCCATCACCGCTCGCGCCGCCGCGGGCGCATCGACCGCGCCAGCTCCTGCAGTTCCGTCTCGGTGAACGGTTCCTCGCGACCCTGCGTCGCCTGCCGGGCCTCGGCCACGGCCGGCGGCGCCACGGGGTCGGCGTCGTGATTCCACGAGCGGCGCAGGAACGTCAGCACCGCCGCCACTTTCTCGTCGTCGAGCGTCGCCTTCCACGGCGGCATCACCATGTTCTCCTGCGTCTTGCCGTTGAGCACGATGCGCGCGAGCAGGCGTTCGTCGCCGAGCACCCATTTCGAATAGATCAGAGACGGCGCCAGCCCCGCGAGGCCCTGGCCGTTGGGCTGGTGGCAGGCGGCGCAGAATCCGGCGAAGATCGCCTGGCCGGCCTCGAAGCGCGCTTTCTCCTCGGCGTTCAGCGGCCTCACGTTGGCCGCGGCGCCCGGTTTTCCCGGCCACTTGAGCTGCGCGAGGAGCTGCTTCGCGATCGGTCCCGTGGCGGTGTCGTCCCGGGCGGCAAGAGTGAGCAGGCCCTTCGGCTCGACCGGAACATGCGCGGCGATCGCGCGCCCGTCCGACGACCGTGGGAGGAAGTGGCGCACGCCGGCGAGCATCGCGATGCGCGCCCACTCCGGCGTGGCGCTCGAGCCGATGACGCCGAGCACCGGTTCGATTCGCGCCGCCTGGCCGGACTTCAGAATCGAGCTCACCGCGAAGCGCAACACCTCTCCGGCCTGGGCCATCGCCTTGGGTTCGCGCAGGAGTTCCTCGATCAGCTCGAACTCGCGGCCGGCGAGACCGCTCACGACCGCATCCGCCAGCAGCGGCTGGCGGCCGGCCTTGATCACGAGATCGCGCAGCGCCCGCAGCGCGGCGGGATCGCGGGCCTCCCCGAGCGTAAGCGCGAGTTGCAGCCGCACGTCCGGGTCGGCGCGTCGGTCGACCAGCGCCGCCAGTTGGCGGACGAGGTCGGCGTCACCGCCCTTTTGCCGGAGAAAACGCTCGCTCAACCTTACAGCCGCGGCGGCGACCGTGGAGTCCGGGTCGTCGAGCGCGCCGACCACCGTGCCGCGATCGAGCGCGTCCCCGAGCCCGTCCAGCGTCCACAGCGCGTGCAAACGTCGCGCCGCCGGCGCCTGCCGGTCGAGCGCCGCCGAGCGCAAGGCGGCGGTCGCCGCAGGATCGCGCTTCTCGACCAGCAGCCGCTGCGCGGTGTCGCGCACCCAGCCCTGCGGATCGCCGAGCCGCGTCACCAGTTCCGCGACCGAAGCGCGCGCGAGCCCGAGGTCATAGACCGCCTTGCCGGCCCCCTCCGGCACGATCCGCCAGATGCGGCCGAGGTGGATGCCCTTGTCCAGGCCGCGGGCCTCCACCTGCTGGCGGAGGAACGATGTCATGTAGATCCGGTGCTGCAGGATGCCGC
This sequence comes from uncultured Opitutia bacterium, assembly GCA_937952235.1. Taxonomy (GTDB): domain Bacteria; phylum Verrucomicrobiota; class Verrucomicrobiia; order Opitutales; family Opitutaceae; genus ER46. Next base: position 27,328 of record CALFZM010000310.1, read on the forward strand.
GATACAGGTCCACGACATACAGGGCGCCGTCCGGGCCGTTGTAGAGATTCACGGGGCGGAAACGCTCATCGGTCGAGGTCAGGAACTCCGTGCCCTCATACGCGTTGGCCCCCGTGAGCACGCCATCCTTCGCCGAGATGACAATGCGCTTGATCAGGTTGGCCGAAGGCTCCGGCACGAACGCATTGCCGCGAAACTCCGGCGGGAAAAGCGCCCCGCGGTAGATGACAGGGCCCGACGCCGCCGTCATCGAGGTGATCTTTCCCTCCTCGTCGAGAATGCGGTAGCCGCGGTTGACGCCGGCCGTGACGCGTCCGGGCCAGATGCGGAGGTTCGACGGGACGATCGAGACGTTGGTGCCGGTCGCGGCGAAGCCGGGATTGCGCTTCAGGTACGCCGACGGGATCGGGTCGTGGCGGAGCGGGTCGCTGTTGCTGTTGTAATAAAGCCGGCCGGAATCGTCCTGGGTGATGCCCCACTGGCCGCGCGTGACCGTGGTCTCGCGCGCGAACGTGCCGTCGCCGAGCCAGCGAAACCGCACGGTGTGGTTCGCCGAGTAGATCCAGTTGTCCATCGCCCACATCAGGCCGTTGGCCGTGTGCTCGGGATTCTTCGTGTCGCCGTAATCGTTCGCAACCTCGGTCCGCTGGTCGGCCACCCCATCACCATCGGTGTCGCGCAGGAACCACAGCTTCGGCGGCTCGGCCACGAGCAGCCCGTCGCCCGCCAGCCCGATCGCCCGGGCCATGACCAGCTTGTCGGCAAACACCTTCCGCGCATCGAAGCGGCCGTCGCCGTCCGTGTCGGTCAGCACCGCCACCGTGCCCACGGGCTCCCGTTCGCCCTCGCCGTCGGCGTTGGGCATGTAACCCCGCATCTCCAGCACCCAGAGCCGGCCGTCCGGTCCGAATTGCATCGCAATCGGGTCGCCCACGAGCGGGTCTGCCGCCACGAGCTCGATCCGGAAGCCGGGCGCCAGTTCGAACGAGGTCGCCTGCTCCGCCGGCGTCCGTACCGGTGAGGGCGGCACCTTGATGTGCGCGGGCAACGGCGCCTGCACTTCGCCTTTGCGATCTCCGCTTTGGGCGAAGAGCGCGGCATACGGGAGGGCGAGCAGGGAAAGGAGACGGGCTGGACGGAGCATAAGGGCGGCGGAGTTGCCTAGACGTTCAGGCACGGGAAAAGGTGTCAATGGCGCGCGGCGGCCGCGGCCGTCCCCGGCGGGAGCGATCACAGGGCGCGCCCTCCCTGCCAGCGCTCGAGCGGATGCCGGGAGCCGCAGCCGTAGCAGACGACCGTCGGCAGGACCGTCTGACAGTGCGGACAGGTGGCGTGGGTGGAAAACGGGTCGAAGCGCTGGCCGCACGAGAGGCATGGCCACAGCGGGCCCCCCGGCGGAGCCTGCCGGCACGTCGGGCAGGCCACGCCCCGATGACGCGGCAGGCGTTCGTAGGCGATCAGCGCCCGCGCGCGCTTGAGGCCGGCGTAACACTGCGCGCCGACGAAAAGGCCGAGCAGCACCGGCCACATCCAGTCGTCCGGCCGCTGCGCGAGCCGCAGCCCCACGTAGCCGGCGATGCCGAGCAACCCGACACTGGTGGCGATCAGCAGGCTTCGCCCGGCGCCAAACCCAAACCACAGCAGCGAGCGGAGGATCTGGCCCCCATCGAGCGGATAGATGGGCAGCAGGTTGAAAACCAGCAGCCACACGTTGATGGCGAACAGCATTTGCAGCATCCGGCCGAACTCCGGGTACGCCTGGCTCCACCCGAGCTGGGTCGCCATCCAGACCACGCCGAGGAGGACGGGACACAGCACCACGTTGACGAGCGGTCCGGCCGCGACGGTCCAGAGCTCGGCGCCGGGACGCGGCGGCGGACGTCCCAACGCCACGCCGCCGAGCGGCCACAGCACGATCTCGTTGGAAATGCCTCCCACCTGCCGGCAGGCGAACACGTGGCCAAACTCGTGCAGCAGGACGATGCCGAACAGCGCGAGATACTCCGCGATGTTCCAAGCCACCGAACTGTAGACCTGGCCACGGATGGAAATGAAATACCACGCGGCGAGGAACCACGACCAGTGGACGTAGACGTCGACGCCGCGGTACCGGAAGATCCGCCACGAACCGGAGTGATCACCCACCATGCCGCACAGTTGAGGGCAAAGCCGGGGGAAGGGAAGCCGACGACGAGGGTTTTCGCGCGCGGCTCACACCATGAGGCTGAGCTCGGCCTGGGGGAAGGGATTCCGCGTGCCCGCCGCCGCATGCAGCTTCTGCGCGAGCTGGGCGAGCTGGTCATATCGGTTGATCCGCACCCCGACTGCTCCGCCGCCGGGATGGACCTCGACGAACTCGGTCTCCGGCTTCAACCCGAAGCGGCGATAGAAGGCGGCGCGCAGGAATTGTTTCACCTCCGCCGGCGCGGCCCGGCGCGTGTCGACGTGCACCTGGAAGAAATCGCCCTGGCCCGCCGCATTGACGCGCACCGCCACGGCGTCCCGCCCGAACGCCCGCTGCAGCATCGCCTCGGCGAGATCGATCAGCGCGAGGCCCCGGAAGAACGTCGCACCTTCGAGCCGGCGGATGTCCGGCGGCGTGGCGCCCGAGAGCGATACGTCATCGAGCCCCCGCTGGAAATCGAACGGCGTGGCGCCACACCGCTCCAGCCAGCGATCGAGGAGGTCGGGACCCGCGAGACCGTGCTCCCACGGGAGCGGCCGCTCCATCTCCGCTCGCGAGGGCAGGCGGCCGGGATCGAGGTCGATGCTCCGGTCGCCGCGCTGCGACCACGTGACGGTGTCGATCCACTCCTCGGGATGATGGATGAGGTGAAAGTTGCGCGCGACCTCGGCAAACAGGTACGCGACGATCGCGCGCAGGGGCACGCCCAGCTCCTCGACGATCTGCCCGCCGGCCGTGGTGCGCCGGAGCAGCGGATCGCGCCACCCGGTGAACAGCGAGGCCAGCGTGGCGTCGGCCTTCTGCGTCGCAGCCTGGGCATCGACGCCCGTCGTCTCGATCAACTGCGCCAGGTACCACGCGCGCTGGTCCGCCAGCCGCTGCCGGAGTTCCTCTCGGCTGGCCCGGAGCGGAAGCTGCCGCAGGACATCCGCGATCCACGCACGGTTCTGCAGGCTCAGCGCGCCGTCCTGCACCAGATCCTCCTCGATGACCTTGAAGAAATCCGTCTCCAGCGGCAGCCGGATGAGCAGCGCGGCGATCTCCGCGGCCTTGCCGGTGAGCTTGCGCATCTCGCCCGTGGTCGGGCGGTCGGACGCGCTGTTTCCGGCGTAGGCGCCCCATGACCAGCGCCACGCTTCGCGATCGCGCTCGACCGTGTACGGGAAGATGACCTGGAACCGGTCCGCGGGCACCGGATACGTGCCGATGATGCGGAAGTTCTCGCGCGGATTGGACGAGATGAGCGTGCCCTGCCCCGCCTTGCCTTTCTGCTCCGTCGCCTGGTCGAGCGAGCCCGCACGCACGCCCGTGCCGTACTCGGCCTGGCAGGCGAGGTGCACGAGCAGGTCGGGCGGGATGCGCAGATCGTAGAGCGCGTTGATCGCGTTCTTGGTCGCGACGGTGACCGCCGAGGAGCTGGAGAAGCCGCCCTTGGGCACGTTCCCCGTCGTGGCGATGCGCAGGCCCTGGAAACCATCCCGACCGAGGTGGAGCTGCACCTCCGCGCCCAGCCGGCCCTTGCGCAGCGTGCGCAGCGAGGCGATGGCGTTGCCGACGAGCGAGAACGGCCGGCGCATGTTGCTCGTCACCCAGTGCGACACCGGCGGCAGCGGCTGGCCCTTCTCGCGGCGCCGCTGCAGCTCCTCGTCGCTGAAATAACCGAGCGCGAGCAGCAGGTTCTCGCTCATCTTCGTGCCGAATTCCTCGTAGGTGTTCCAGTCCGAGATCTCCTCGCCCGGATACATCAGCGAGGAATTCGTCGCGACCGAGTTCACGTTTTCCCGGTAACGCGGATTCGTCGGAAAGAGGTGGATCTGGCCACCGTCGTCCGCCTGCGTGAGGAGAACGATCTGCTCGTCGCCGTCCGGCGACCCGGCCCCGATCGGCATCTGCCACGCCGGACCGAAGAAGCGTCCCATGTCCGGGTGCATGAAGGCGATCCGGACGCGCCCGCCCGAGATCCCGAGCGCCACGGGCCGGTCGGCCTTGAACCCGAGCTGCTCGGCATCCGCGGCGGAGACAAGCTGCTCGATCTGCCGCGCGATCGCCGCGACCTGGGCGGACGGCCGGTCGGCCGTGATGGCCTGCGCCGCCAGCTCGAGATCGGACGAACCGGAAAGCAGCAGCCGGCCGCTCGCCGTCACGATGCTCTCGAGCAGCGCGAGGTCGGTCGGCCGCGTCACGTCGGAGCAGAGCAGGTCATACTCCGGATCGGCGACGCTGATCGTCACCGTGCGGATGTCGCCGCCCTGCGACTGGATCGCCTCGATGATGTCGGTGAGATAGTACTGCTGCTGCGCGTTGGCATTGGTGAGCCCGCGCAGGTGCCGGTGCAGCGCGGCCGCCCGGATCACGTAAAGGGGACAGTTGCCCTCGGTCAGTTCCTGCAGCGAGTGCCGCCGCGCCGCATCGGTGACGGCATCGATGTCGCGCTGTTCGACGATGCGGCTGACGCGGCCGTTGGGCGCACGGACGACCCGGCCCTTGCCCTGGTTCTTGGGCGGCTCGTATTCCGCCGTGAGCATGGTCAGGTCCGCCTCGCGTCCGCCCGCGCGATGGGTCTCGAGCAGCCGGCGAAAAATCGAGGGGGTCACGATCCGGTCGCCCATCGTGATCACGAGCAGCGGATCACGCTCGAGCAAACCGGGCACGCTGAAGGCCTCGAAAGCCGCGAAGGCCGTGCCGCCGGCGGGGTTTGCGGAGTGCACGTAGACGTTGTCGGCCCCGAGGGCGCCGGACACCTCTTCATGACGGTAGCCCACCAGGCAGACCACCGGCGCCGGAGCCAGCCGGCGGAAGGCGTCGATCGAGTGGCGCGCGAGCGGGGTGCCGCTGACCGGCTGGATGCATTTCGGCGCCTGGCCGAATCGCGTGCCCTTCCCCGCTGCCAGAATGACCAGGGTCGGCACTCCGGCGGCGATGCCGCCATGGAGGTTCGCCGCCTCGGGATTGAGCAGCTTGTCGCGGCCCGGAGTGACCGCGGACTCCAGTGAGATCGCCCCCGCAGGTGAAATCATGGCCGTATTCACACGAGAATGACGGCTCGCCGCGAGGCTAAATGAAGGCGGGTTAATACGCCGCCCGGCGCCCTAAAGTGCCGGCCCGCGCGGCCGACCGGCCCCGGGGTGGGCCGCCCCACCCATCGCGATGGGGCGATTCGCCGGGGCAGGCATCGGGTAATGGCCGGATTGTTGGATCGGGGACCAAAAACCGGGGTTGGTCCGGGCACGGACGAGCGCCGACGCTGGTCCGTTCCGACAGCAAGGGCCGGGGCAACCCCGCTTCTGCCCGTCACCCTCCCACGGATACAACAAACCCAGGATAAGCCACACCATGAATTCCACGATTACCGAGACCATCGATGTGTTGAACGACCTGACGGAAGTCCTGAAGGACGGACAACAGGGCTTCGAGACCGCGGCCAAGGACGCCAAGGCCCCCGAACTCCAGGCGGCGTTCCACAAATACGCGGCGCAACGCGCCGAGTTCGCCTCCCGCCTGCAGGCGCGCGTGGCGGCGCTCGGGGCCGACGTCGAGAAACGCGGCAGCGTCGCGGGCGCGATGCACCGCGGCTGGATCAATCTCAAGGCCGCGCTCTCCAGCAACGAGCCGCAGGCGGTCCTCGAGGAGGCCGAGCGCGGCGAGGACGCCGCCGTCGAGGCCTACCGCAAGGCCCTGGAGCACGTCGAACTCGACGCCGAGACCCGCGCTCTCATCAGTTCGCAATACACCGCCGTGCAGGCCGCCCACGATCACGTGCGGGACCTGCGCGACAGCGGCCTCTACCGGAAAAAGTAAGCCGTCGTCCCGTTTGGCAGGGAAACTGCCGGCTGCGGCGACTGCTGCGGCCGGCAGTTCCTACTTCCGGCGCAGCGTGGCCCGGTTCACACCCGGACCAAACCGCAGCGTGAGCGCATCGCCCTCCGTGGCGACCGGCATCGGCCCCACGGATACCAGCGACCATTCGCCCGGTGCAGCGAGCTTCACGCTGCGTGCGGGCGCGGGCGGCACGTCGACGATCATTCCGTCGGAGGTCACGCGCACGGACGCCGCTCCATCCGCGACCAAGCCAAGTTCCCCGCAACGGACTTCCCCGCGGGCGCCCAAGGCAAGAATGACCGTGCCGTCGCGCTGCTGGACGGAGCCCGCGGTGCCGCGGAAAGCCACTCCGCCGTGCCGCGCCCCCTGCTCCGATTCCGCGAGGAACGCGTAGTCCGTCCCGAAATCTCCCCGGACCCGGATGAGCCTGCCGTCGGCCAGCGAGTCGAACGCGGGCGCGGGCGTCTCGCGCCGCCGGGGGAACATCACGACCTGATACGCTCCGTCCCCCGGCATCTGCAGATGCAGGAGATCCATGTACTCGGCGAATCCTTCCACGGGCGAATAGGCGTAGGTCGTGCCCCACCGGAGGGTGTGCCGCGGCGTCTCCGTGGGACTCGCGACGAAGAACTCCGTATCCACGCCGAAAGGACCGACGGCGGTGAAACGATCGCCCGGCAACGCGCGGGCCGGCGCGCTGCGCGGGCCGGGTTTATCCGAGAGAAATGCCTCGAGCTCGCCGGCTGCGGCTGACGGGCCGATCTTTTCGGACACCGTCCACATCTGCCACATCGTGGGCTGCCCGCCCGACACCGTGTCGCGCAGCAGCAGATAGCCCGCTTGGTGCGCGTGATCGCCCTTGACGAACAGCACCTGCCGGCGCCACTGCACGGGGCCGCGACCCGCCCGCGGCACGGCGGGCCACTCCGGCGCGGGAAGCATCCGGCTGTTGGCTCCCGCCTCCAGCGAGCGGTACACCGGCTGGTCGATCGTCAGGTCGGCCGCCAGGTAGTCCTGCCGCGGCAGGGCGGAAAAGTCGGCCAGCGCTCTTTCGCCCCGGTGGTAGAAACGTTCGCGCCGCGCATCGTCGCTTCCTCGTTCGCGCGCGAGGTGCACGCGGCTCATGAAGAGCTCCTCCTTCTCCGCATAACCGCCGGCGAACGCTCCCGCGACCGGCACCCCGTGTGCGAAGATCGCCGCCACGGCGCCGTACTCCGACGGTACCCAATCGTTCGAAAAGCTAGGCACCATCAGGTTGACGTACCATTCGTCCCGCGTGCCGACGCCCTGGCGCAGGATGGCTCCGACTTGCGGGAAAAGCTCGGACCCCCAGTCCGGCGCGGCCGCGGGCAGCGAGCGATCGACGGCGAAACGCTCGATCCCCGTCGCGGAGGCGCCGGCGAAAAGGCTGGAGCCGGAACGCACCCAGTTCCACTGCTGCACCCGGGAATACGCGGGATCGGTGGCCGCGGTCGCCCGCGCCATGAGGCCGGGAATCACCCGCGCTTTTCCGGCCGCCGAGCGTCCCGAAGGTGGCAGCAGGCTCAGGCCCGGCGGCCGCTCGCCGCCGGACCGCGGGTCGGGCGGTGTGTATTGCTTGGCCAGGTACAGCATCAGGCGCTTCATCCGCGGGTCGTCGATGAAGTCGTGCAGGCCCGCGTTCCGCGCGGCGACCGCGAACATCAGCAGCCCCGTGGCGCTCACGTGCGCGTAATTCGCGACGCTTTCGGGCCACTCGCCGGCCGGGCCGACGTTCTCGCCGAGCCAGCGCTCGCACATCGCGACGGCGGGCCGCACCCACTCCCGCGCGAGGGGATGCTCCGGCAGCGCGCACGCGACCAGGCCCAGGTTCAGGATGTAGAGGATGCTCATGTTCAGGTTCGCGGAGCAGTAGCCGCGTTCCACGGACCAGGTCGAAGGGTCGGCCAGCACGTAGCCGAGATAGGCGAGCTGCGCCCGCAGGACGGCGCGCTGCTCCGGAGCCACGACGTCGCTGTCGATCAGCCCGTCGTACCCGGTCACGATGACCTTGGTGTGCCGCATCAGGTCGAAGTTTCCCAGCAGCGCGAGCTGCCGGGCGAGTCGCCCGACCACGTGGGTCTCGCGCGCCACCTCGGCGGATCCCGTCGCGAGGTACGCCGCCAGCGCGTCGGCGTCCGAGGGCCCGAACGCGCCGGAGCGGCGGCGTCCGCTGGGACGGACGCGCCCGCGCTCGCGCAGCGCCGCGATCTCCTCGACCGAAAACGTCGGTCGCGCCGCGGCGATGTCCTCCCGTGTGCTGAAGAGGCGCGGGTGCGCCGGAGCCGCCGGTCCCGGCCAGGCGAGTACATAGTCCTTCACGGCGTCGAGCCGGTGGCCGGCGCCGACCTGGGCGCCCGGCATGGTCCAGGTGTGGGCCGCCTGCTCGTTGAGTCGGCTCGCGTCGGCCCGCGGCGTCCGGCCCGGGCCGCCGAGCTGCCAGCGGCGCTCGCCCGCGGCGGTGTTGATTTCCATGTACACCGAGCCGTCCTCGCCCCGCACCAGCGGAATCCACTTCTCGCGGTTCGCGAGGCTGGTCCACTTCAGCTGCTCGCCCTCGTCCCCCGGCGTGACCCAGACGGCCGGGTCGACCGCCGCCACCCGGAGGATCTCGCCGCGACTCGGCGTCTTGAACCTCCACTGGGCCTGCGTCGACGAATTCCACCAGTCCTCCCACGGCACCAGCGACGTGATCGTGCCCGCCGGTTCGAGTCGCAACTCCACGTCCTCCGGGGAAAAGACCCAACCGCCGTCCGGCGTGAACTCCCGCTTACCCCACCGGTGATCATCATTGTGCTCGGGCGCCAGCACCCCCAGCAGCGGATCGAGGCCGCGGCTGAGGTCGAGACGCCATCCGCCCTGCGCGGCCGTCCGCGACGAGCGGTCCGCGCGCAGCGTACGGCCTTCCTGCACGTTCATGTGCCAGGTGACCTTGCAGTCCCCGGCGATCAGCCGCACGGAGAGTTCCATCCTCGTGCCGTCGTCGAAGGCGTAGCTCATCGTGGCCCGGGCAAACACCGGCCCCTGCTCCACCAGCTGCGCGGCATAGCCGGTGACGGAACGCACTCCATAGAGCCCGCTGCCTCCGAACCACGTGCCATCGGCGAGGCGGAGGGCGGAGACCGGGCCCGGCACCTCCGCGGGTCGGGCCGCAGGCTCGTAGCGCCGCTCGCCGCGCGGCAACCGGATCGCGAACTGCGACGTGGCGAGCTCGAGCTGGTCTCGCGTCGGCGAGATCGAGAGATCGGTGACCGGTGGCGCGGCCGCGGGCGTGGGGCCGTAGTCGAGGGTGAAAGTTTGCCGCCCCAGCGCGGGAAGCGCGGCGACCACGAACGAAACCTTCGCCGCGCGCACGCTCCCGTCGTCCGGCCAGGCTTCGATCTCCGACAACTGCACGGCCACCGGGCCGTCGGGGCCGGTGAGCTGCACCGAGCGCGGATGACAGGTTCCCGCGGGCGCGGTGAAGGGAAACGAGACCAGCTCGTTCACCCAGTGAACGCCGATGTGCTCGCGCAACTCGAAACGCGCCTGCCCCGCGAAAGCCGGGAGGGCGAGTACGAGCCAGAGGAACAACCCTCGCGCCCGGACGCGCTTCACTCCTGGCGCCATGGGAGCGGGGGCGAGAAGGCCGGAGGACGGCGCGTCAGAAACTGAACGTGTTCGTCAGCGTCCACTTGTTCGGTTGCGGAATGCGGGCGCTGGCGACCTGCCCGTTGGGCTGCGCCGTCACGGCAATGAGTTCGTCGGTGCCGAAGAGATCGCGCACGTTGAGCTGGATGCTCCAGCGCACCTTGTCCTTCAGGAGGCGGCGACCGTAGCGCAGCCATGCGTCGTAGTTGACCTGCTCGCTGCCATAGTACGGCTTGGTGACATCGTACACCCATGCGCCGGCGGCGTTGCGGGTGGCGGGGAAGCCGATTGCGACCTTGTCCTGCCAGCGGGCCGCGCCGCCGATGCTGAAGCCCTTCAGCCGTTCGCCGCGAAAATCGTAATTGGAGACGACGTTGAAACGCCACCGCCGCAGCTCCTGCACGGGCGAGCCATTGGCCGCAAGCGCATTCAGGTAGGGCACATACATGTTGGTGATGGCGAGATTGCCGAGCTGCGAGGTACCGAAGGAGCCGAAGTAGGTGATGTCCTCGAGGCCTTCCATCGCGCGGATGTTGGTGGCGAGGCTGCCGTTGCCGTCGCGCCAGAGCGGCAGGTTCTTGTTGATGAACTCGGTGAAATCGGCGCCGACATTCGACTTCCGCGCCTCCTGCATGGCCGCGTTGAACGTGATCCGCCAGTTGCTCGTGGGATTGTACGTGCCTTCGAACTCCCAGCCCTCGGAAACGGTGTCCGCCACGTTGCCGACGTTGGGCGGCCGGGTCGCGCTCCAGGTGCCGCCGTTGGCCGCCTGCGTGAAATTCCACGTCTCCGCGAGCAACGGATCGACCGGCCGCAGCCATTCCGCCCGCGTGCGCTGCGTGAACCAGGTGTTGCGAAACGCGGTCTCGGCCTGCGTCAGGCCGGGGTTGAGGTTGTTGGCCTGCGCCGGATCGCTGAGGCTCGCGCGCAGCGGAAGGTAGCGCGGATCGCCGGGGGCGAAGCCGAACCAGCGGTTGATCACGACCTCGCTGACGTTGGCCTGCCGCATGCCGTTCATCGCCCGCACGACGTCGTTGCCGGGCCAGAAGGTGTTGTAGAACGTCGCGCTGTCGTTGGCCTGCGTGGTCCGGTAGCGGTTCACGCGCAGGACGAACTTGTTCTCCAGCGCGGAAAGGGTCACGCCGATGTCCTTGGTCTTGCCGGCGGGCGGGCTGAACGGGCGGCCATAGACGTCCGCGATCGTCGAGGACGGGCGGAAGTTTTTCGCCTGGTTGTACGACACGCTGAGGTCGGTGCCGCGCGGAAGCCAGCGCTTCACGAAATTCGGCGCGTGCACCACTCCGCTCCAGCTCACGGTCGAGTCCTTGGCGTAGATCGTCGGCGTCGACGGAAGCGTCCATGCCGGGTTGTACGGGTCCGTCTCGCCCGTGCCCGACGCCAGCCGCGCGGGGCCGGCGTCGCGCAGGTCGAACTCGTCCTCGCGCCAGCCGACGAGGCCGACGACCTTGTCCGAAAAGAGATAGCTCTGCCAGACGGCCGACTTGCTCTTGGTGCGGTTGGAATTCTTGTTCGCGCCCGAGTACAGTTTGCTGATGTCCCGCTCGCTGGCGCTGATCACGTTCACGGGCACGCGCACCATCTGGTTGGTCCGCGCGTCGAAGATGAGCGCCGTCCCGCTGGACTGTGGGGTATGCATCGCCGTGATGCCGGAGATGCCGGCACCGGCGGGCGTGCTGAGGTTGGCGATCGACGGCCCGAGATAATGGATGGCGGCGTAGCCGGGATACGTCGTGGCGGTGGGGTTGTTGGCGTAGACGTTGAGATCGAGCCCGTACGAGTAGCCGTTGATGCTGCGGCTGAAGTTGTCGTTCCGCTGGTCGGTGTAGGTACCGGTGAAGATGTGACGGCCGAGGTGGCGGAGCCAGCGGCCCCGGCGGCGCAGGTCGAGCGTGCCATAGGCGGTCGCACGGAACGCCTCGCGCTCGGAGTCGACGAAGTTGTTGCCGATCGAATCGGAGGCGACGTATGGGCGGCCGAAGTTGGGGTTGGCGGCGCCGTCGACCAGCTTGCTCTGCATGTCGACGAAGATCGTGTAGGCGTCGAAGCCGAACATGCCGAAGTTGTCGCGCTTGTGCTTCTGCTGGTCGTAGGCGACCTCGAAGCCCGCGAGGTCGCGGAAAAAAGTCTGCCGGAAGGTGGCGTTGAGCGCGTGGAAGCCGGCGTTCTCCCGCTTGTTCGGCCCGTCCAGCAGGGTGTTGTAGTAGTCGAACACGGAGGGGTCACGCAGCTCCTGATAGCGCCAGAGCCCGGTGAACGCCTGGCCGGCCGGCGCGAACTGCCGGTTGAGGAAAAAATTCGGGTTGTTGCCCTGCGCCGTGTACGCCCCGACGGCGAACCACTGCGTGAAGGGCACGCCGCCGCGGCTGATCATGAACGGCGGGACGCCGTTGCCGCCCTGCACCGCCGAGGCCGGGTCCGTGAACACCGCGCCGACCTGCCCGAACCAGCGGCCGGTCGCGCCGAGGTGCGCGAAGAGGAATGGATTGTTCGTGACGGAGGTCGGGACGGTGGGGTCGATCGCGACCTTGTTGAGCACATTGTACCAGACCGAGAGGCCGTCGTGCGGCGGCGTGGGGCGCGGACGATTGGACTCCATCCGCCCGTCCTCGTAGCTGACCTGGAACTGCGTGAGGCCGGTCTTGATGAGGCGCGGCTCCCATTTGATCGCCGCGAAGAGCCGGCGGTCGTCCTCGAACGCGGGCTTCTGCTGGTACTGCTCCGCCTTGTCGAGGCCGACGATCCGGACGCCGAGCACGCCCGGTTTGATCACCTGGTTCAGGTCGAGCACGGTCCGCTGCGAATCGAAGCGGCCGTAGCTGTACTGCAGGCTGTAGGCGTTCTTCCGCAGATCGGCCGTCTTGAGCTGGTTGTTGATGATGCCGGCGGGGCTGCCGAGGCCGAAGAGGATGGCATTGGCACCGCGCGAGATGTCGACGCGCTCGGTGTTGTACGAATCCATCGGGATGTTCGTGAGGAAGAAGTCGCGCGTGAGATCCGCGCCGGCGAGGCCGCGCACGCGGGTCGAGTTCTGCGGACTCTGCAGCGTGGCTTCGGCGTTGGCGAAGCCGTTGCCGGTGCTCACGCCGGAGAAATTGCCCTCGAAGCCGCCGGCCTCGGTGTTGGCGGTGTAGACGAGCAGGTCGCGCACGTTGGTCGACGCGGTGTCGATCATGAACTGCGACGTGACCACCGAGATGGCGGCGCCGACGTCGCGCAGGTCGGTGCGGAGGCGGGTGCCCGCGAGGGTGGAGACCGCGGCGTAGCCACGGTCCTCGGTCGCTTCAACGACGAAGGGCGTGAGCGTCACCGTGCCGTCCGGGGCGGAGGCGGGCGCGACGGCGACGGTCTGCGCCACGAGCGCGACCGGGAGGAGGGACGACAGGGCAAGGACGCGCTGGAGCGCGGCACGGCTGGACGTGGGCATGGGACTGCAGCGGGGGTTGGGAGGACCGGCGCAGGGTGAGCGCCGGGGAAGCGGGAGATAGCGCGCGGCGGAGGCGGTTGGCCAGCTCCCACCGGCGTTTAGCGTAAAGCCGCCGGCGGGTCAGCGCGTGCGCTGCCACTCGAACTTGTGCTGGTCGATCCAGCGGTAGTGGTCGGCGTAGTGGAGCCCGGCGGCGGACGTCTCGTCGAGAATCACGGTGGCGCGCGGGTGCAGCTGGAGCGCGGAGCCGGGACAGATCGCGGCGAGCGGGCCCTCGATCATGTGCTCGACGGCGCGGACCTTGGCCGGTCCGAAGGCGAGGAGCAGGCAGCGGCGGGCGTCGAGGATGGTGCCGATGCCCATCGTGATCGCGTGCTTGGGCATGGCGTCGAGCGAGCCGAAGACCTCGCTGTTGTCCTTCAGGGTCTGCTCCGAAAGGATCTTGATCCAGGTGCGCGAGCGGAGCGAGCCGGTGGGCTCGTTGAAGCCGATGTGGCCGTTGCGACCGAGGCCCAGGAGCTGGATGTCGACCCCGCCGGCGTCGACGATCCGCTGCTCGTAGGAGCGGCATTCGGCATGGAGGTCCGGCGCCACGCCGTTGGGCACGTGCGTGCGGGCGCGGTCGATGTTGATGTGACGAAAGAGATTCTCGTCCATGAAATATCGATACGACTGCACGTGCGTGCCCGGCAGGCCGACATATTCGTCGAGGTTGAAGGTCGTCACCCGGCTGAAGTCGAGCCCCTCCGTCCGGTGCAGCCGGATCAACTCCTGGTAGAGGCGCAGGGGCGTGCGGCCGGTGGCGAGGCCGAGCACCGCGTGGGGCTTCTCGCGCACCACGCTGGCAATGATCTTGGCGCCGAGCACGCAGCCGATCTCGGCGGAATCGCGGATGAGGACTTCCATGGCGGGAAAAGGGGCGAGCGTGCGGGAACGCGTCAGCGTTTCAATGCCCTTGTCGGGCAACCGCAGCCGCCGCCACACCCGGGCCGACGCCGCGACCGCACGGCGCGGAACACGAGCCAGCCGGCGGCGAGCGCGACGAGCGCGAGAGCGGCGAAGGTTTGCAGGGAGGAGGACATGAGCGGGGGGGCGGCCGCCTTAGAAGCCGAGGGCACGGCCGCCTTGGTAGACAATGAAGCTGAGAATCCACGCCGTGCCAGTCAGGTAGCCGATCTGGAAGAGCGGCCATTTCCAACTGTTGGTCTCCCGCCGCACGACGGCGACGGTGCTCACGCATTGCATGGCGAACACGTAGAAGATCATCAGCGTGAAACAGACCAGCGGGGTGAATAGGGGGCGGCCGTCGGGCCAGCGCGCGGCCAGCAGCGCCTGCCGGAGCGGCGTGGTGTCCTCGTCCTCCGCTTCCGCGTTGAAGACCACGCCCATGGTCGACACGAACACTTCCCGGGCCGCGAACGAGGTGATCAGGCCGATGCCGATCTGCCAGTCGAAGCCCAGCGGCTTGATCGCGGGCTCGAGGGTGTGGCCCGCGCGTCCGGCGAAGCTCTGGGCGAGCTGCTGCGTCGGCGTCGCATCGTCCGGAGCTTTTGGATACGCCGCGAGGAACCAGAGCACCACGCTGATCCCGAGGATCACGGTGCCGGCGCGGCGCAGGAAAAGCCAGCCGCGCTCGAGCATGTGCAGCAGCACGTCCTTCATCCCGGGCAGCCGGTAGGGTGGCAGCTCCATGATCATCAGCGGCGGTTCGCCCTTGAGGAGGGTGCGCTTGAACAGCCAGGCGAAGCCGAAGGCGCCGAACGTGCCCAGGGCGTACATCAGCAGCATGATTCCCACCTTGGTGAGCAGCGGCACCTGCTCGCCGGGCACGAGGGCGGCGATCATCAGGAGGTATACCGGCAACCGCGCGGAGCAGCTCATCAGCGGCGCGACGAGGATGGTGACGAGCCGGTCCTTCTGATCCTCGATCGTGCGCGTCGCCATGATGCCGGGAATGGCGCAGGCGTAGGAGCTGAGCAGGGGGATGAACGATTTGCCGTTGAGCCCGACGCGGCTCATGAGCCGGTCCATGATGAATGCCGCGCGCGCCATATACCCGGTGCTTTCGAGCAGCCCGATGAAGAAAAACAGGATCAGGATCTGCGGCAGAAAGATGATCACGCCGCCCACGCCGGCGATCGCCCCGTCGGTGACGAGATCGCGCAGATCCCCCGCGGGCATGGCCGCTTTCACGGCGTCGGCGAGCGCGGCGACGCTTTCGTCGATGAAGTTCATCGGATGCTCCGCGAGCGTAAAGATGCTCAGGAACAGCGCGGTCATCATCAGGCCGAGCAGCAGCCAGCCCCAGACCGGATGGGTGGCGTAGCGGTCGATGCGATCTGAAAGGGTGGGACCCGCGGACCCGGCCTGGGTCACGGCGGCCTGGGCGATGCTCCCGATCGCATCGTAGCGGGAGTTGACGAGGCTGCTCGCCCAATCGGTGCCTTCGGCTTCCCAGCGTTGCTGCCAGTTTCGGAGGATTTCCGCGGTGCGCCGGCTGAGGGGAGTGGAACCGGCCACGCGGACCGAGTCCTGGTCCGTGAGCAGCAGCAGCGCCTCGGCACGTGCGATCAAGGGAGGTTTTCCGTCGCTGGCGGAGAGGGAAGCCTGCAGTTCCGCGACCGCGGGTGCGATCGGCGGTGGCACGTCCCACGCGTGACGCGAGAGCGGGAGATCGGCGCGGCTCATGGCGAGCTTCAGGTCGATGACCCCCCGGCCGTTGACGGCTTCGCACGCAATGACGGGAATGCCGAGCTCGTGTTCGAGCCGGTCGATGCGCACGTCGAGACCCGCCTGCGCCGCAACGTCCATCATGTTGACCACCAGGATGACGGGGCGCCCGAGATCCAGCACCTGGTGTACGAGGTAGAGGTTTCGCTCCAGATTCGTGGCGTCGACGATGCAGAGGATGCGATCCGGCTGCGGCGTATCGGCCCGGCGGCCCAGCAGCACGTCGCGGGTGACGGCTTCGTCCGGCGAGCGGGCCGCGAGCGAGTAGGCGCCGGGCAGATCGATGACGGTGATCGGCTGTCCGTGCTGCGAATAGGCGGTGCCCACCTTTTTTTCGACCGTGACGCCCGGATAGTTGCCGACCTTCTGCTTCAGGCCGGTCAGCGCATTGAAGAGGGTGCTCTTGCCACAGTTGGGATTGCCGACCAGCGCGTAGACCGGAGTGCGGGACGAGGAGGTCGGATGAACGCCGGAGATGTGGGAAGGCAGCGCCATTCAGGTGACGGGATCGACGAGGACGTGCTCGGCCTCGGACTTGCGCAATGACAGGTGATACCCCCGAAGTTTGACTTCGATCGGATCGCCAAGGGGCGCGACCCGGACCAATGAGACGCGCGTCCCGGCCAGCATGCCCATTTCACGCAGCCGGACGAAGGCGGTGCCGGACTTCGGCAGTTCACGGATCACCGCCGAGGCCCCGACGGCGAGTTCGGAGAGTTTCATGGGGGCAGCGGCTGTCAGCGGCGCCCGAGCGGTTCGACCAGGATGCAACGGGCGGCGCCATGACTCAGCGCGACGCGCAATCCGTTGATCTGGCAAATGAACGGACCCGAGCCCCCCACCTTGGCCACGAACGCCGCCTCGCAAAAACCCATCTCACGGACCCGCTGGCAAAAATCGGGGTCGCCCGCCAGTTCCCGAATACGACCCCGAGAACCAGCGGGCAGCTGGCAGAGCGGGAGAAGTTCTGGAAACGGCGCTGGAGTCATCGGGGAAGAAGACGGTGCGACATTGAGACTCGGTTTCAAGTCTAAGTGGAAAGAGCCCGAAAAAAAGCGCGAAGTCGATCGCTTCGCGCCGAAAACTAGGAACCGGGGTGCCTTACCGCCGCCGACGTTTGACCGCGAGCTGCACGCCCGAATAGCGGACCAAGCCCTGAAGGTGCTCGTATTGCTGGGGGTCAAGGTGCTTCGCCTCCTCGAGTTCCTTTTCTGCGCGGCGCAACGCTTCTTCCACCGCCTTCTCGTCGATCTTCTCCTCCGTGATGGCGTGCTCGGCAAGGACCTGGACGCGATCGCCCACGATTTCGGCAAAGCCGCCGCTGATCGCGAGGAAGAGGGTCTCGGAGCCCTTGGAGACTCGCAACTCGCCATGCTCGACTTGGGTCAGCAGAGGAATGTGACCAGGCAGGATGCCGACTTCTCCCTCGACCGTCGGAATGACGACGGAGTCGATGGTATCGGAGTAGACCCGGGCGTCGGGTGTGACGATTTCGAGAATCAGGGCCATGGGATCAGATCGCCCGCGGACCACACGGAGAACACGGAAGCCTGAGATGCGTTCCGGCCTGAGGTTGGGTCGGCGGGCTGGGAGGATTAGGCCTTCTTGGCGGCGGCGAGCACCTCGTCGATGCCGCCCTTCATGTAGAAGTCGCCCTCGGCGACATCATCAAGCTGTCCATCGAGGATCATCTTGAAGCCGCGTACGGTTTCCTTGACCGACACGTACTTGCCCGGGGTGCCGGTGAAGACTTCCGCGACATGGAACGGCTGCGAGAGGAAGCGCTGGATTTTGCGGGCGCGATAGACCGTCTGCTTGTCCTCGGGCGAGAGTTCGTCGAGGCCAAGGATGGCGATGATGTCCTGAAGGTCCTTGTAGCGTTGCAGCACACGCTGCACTTCGCGGGCGACCTTGTAATGTTCCTCGCCCACGATGTCGGCCTGCAGCGCCTTCGAAACCGAGGCGAGCGGATCGACCGCGGGATAAATTCCGAGCTCGGCGATCGAACGCTCCAGCACGATGGTGGAATCGAGGTGCGCGAACGTGTTGGCGGGCGCCGGATCCGTGAGGTCGTCAGCGGGCACGTACACGGCCTGGAAGGAAGTGATGGAGCCCTTCTTGGTCGACGTGATCCGCTCCTGGAGCGCGCCCATCTCGTTGGCGAGCGTCGGCTGGTAACCGACCGCCGAAGGCGAACGGCCGAGCAGCGCGGACACCTCGGATCCCGCCTGGGAGAACCGGAAGATGTTGTCGACGAAGAGGAGTACGTCCTGGTTTTTCTCGTCGCGGAAGTACTCGGTCATCGCGAGTGCGGACAGCGCCACGCGCATGCGGGCGCCCGGCGGCTCGTTCATCTGCCCGTACACGAGCGCGACCTTGGACTTGGAGAGATCCTTCTGGTCGATGACGCCCGCCTCGGACATTTCGTGATAGAGGTCGTTGCCCTCGCGGGAGCGCTCCCCCACCCCGGCAAACACCGAGTAACCGCCGTGCGCCTTGGCGATGTTGTTGATCAGCTCCATGATCACGACGGTCTTGCCCACGCCGGCGCCGCCGAAGGCGCCGACCTTGCCGCCCTTGGTGAACGGCGCTATCAGGTCGATGACCTTGATGCCCGTCTCCAGGATCTGCGCCTTGGTATCCTGGTCGACCAGCGCCGGAGCGGCGCGGTGGATCGGATACTTCTTCGTGAAATTCACCGGCCCCTTGCCGTCCACGGTCGCCCCGGTGACGTCGAAAATGCGCCCAAGCACGCCCTCGCCGACCGGCACCGAGATCGGCGCCCCCGTATCCGTGACCGTCATACCCCGCACGAGGCCTTCGGAGGACGACATCGCGATGGAGCGGGCGACGCCGGCGCCGAGGTGCTGCTGCACCTCGAGGGTGAGGACCTGCTTCACGCCGGCGGCGGTGAACTCGACGGTGAGCGCCTGGTAAATGGGCGGGATGGAGTTTTCGCCGAACTGTACGTCAACGACGGGGCCGATGACCTGGACGATTTTGCCGGTGTTCATTGCTTAAAGGGAGATGGGACGGTGCGGGGCGAAGGGAGGATCAGCCGGCGAACTGCGCGGCGGCGATCTCGAGGATCTCCTGCGTGATCGCGGCCTGGCGGGCCTTGTTGTATTCGAGGGTGAGGTCGCCGAGAAGTTTCGTGGCGTTGTCCTTGGCGGTCTTCATCGCCACCATGCGCGCGCTGTGCTCGGAAGCCTTGGCGTCGAGCACATGCTGGTGAATCTCGCGATTGACGTACAGGGGCAGCAGTGCGCTGAGCACCGTGGCGGCATCCGGCTCGAACAACATCTGCTGCTCGGAGGCCGCGGGTTTGCCGGCAGGGGCGATCCCGCTGTCGGACCGGAGGTCGGCGATCACGTCGCGCACGCTGGTGAGCGGGAGCAGCGGCATGAGCGTGGGCACCTGCACGAGCGTGTTGCGGAAGTGCGGCCAGAGAAGCTCCACCGTGTCGACGACGCCGTCGAGGAACTGCTGCACCATGAACTCGGCCACGACCTTCACCTCGCTGAACGCGACGCGGTCGCTCACCGTGAAGTCGGCGAGCAGGTTGCGATGGGTGCGGGCGATGAACTGCGCGCCCTTGCGCCCGATGACGACGTACTTCGCCGGGGACTTGATGTCGGTGACGAGCTTGAAGAGATTCGCGTTGAGCGGGCCCGCGAGGCCCTTGTCAGACGTGATGAGCAGGATACCGCGCGTCTTCACGTCGCGCCGCGTCAGGAACGGGTGATGGGCCTCTTCGACCCGGTCGGCGAGCGCCGCGAGCATGCGCGCCATGAGCTCCGCGTAGGGCCGGCCGGCCAGCGCCGCCTGCTGGGCCTTCTTCATCTTCGAAGCGGCCACCAGCTCCATCGCCTTGGTGATCTGGCGGGTGTTCTTGACCGACTTGATGCGCCGGCGGATGTCGCGGGTGGATGCCATCGAAAGGAAGTGGAATTACGATCGACGATCGGTGCTGTCCGGGCGGTGAACCCGCGCGCGCCCCGAATCGTGCATCGGAGACATCAGCCGTTGAAGCTCGCCTTCCACTCGTCGGTGGCGGCCTGGAGTTTCGCCTCGAGGTCCTTGTCCAGCGCGGCCTTGGTCCGGATCTCGGTCAGCAGCGCGTCCTTTCGCGTCGTGTAGAATTCCTTCATCGACTGGGCGGCGGCCTGGACCTTCCTGGTGTCGATCGCGTCGAACACGCCCTTCTGCATGCCGAAGAGGATCGCGACCTGAAGTTCGATCGGGAGCGGGCTGTAGGCGGGCTGCTTGAAAAGCTCCACAATGCGCGCTCCGCGCTCGAGCTGCGCCTTGGTCTTCGCGTCGAGGTCGGAGCCGAATTGGGCGAAGGCGGCCAGTTCGCGGAACTGGGCCAGCTCGCCCTTCAGTTTTCCACCGACCTGCTTGGTGGCCTTGATCTGGGCGGCGGAACCGACGCGCGAGACCGAGAGACCGACCGAAACGGCGGGGCGGATGCCCTGGTTGAAGAGGTCGGTCTCGAGGAAGATCTGGCCGTCCGTGATCGAGATGACGTTCGTCGGAATATACGCCGATACGTCGCCTGCCTGGGTCTCGATGATGGGCAAGGCGGTCAGCGAGCCCTTGCCGTCGAGGCGGGCGGAACGCTCGAGCAGACGGGAGTGCAGGTAGAACACGTCGCCGGGATACGCCTCACGGCCCGACGGGCGCTTGAGGATGAGGGAAATCTGCCGATACGCGACGGCGTGCTTTGAAAGGTCGTCGTATACGATCAGGGCATCCATGCCATTTTCCATGAACCATTCGCCCATGGCGGCGCCCGAGAACGGCGCGAGGTATTGGTTGGCAGGATTGTCGGCCGCGGGGGCGGCGACAATGATCGTGAACTCCAGGGCGCCGGCCGCCTCGAGGGCGGCGATGGTGCGGACGATGTTCGAGTTCTTCTGTCCCACCGCGACGTAGATCGAATACACCGGGCGGAATTTCGGATCGCCGCTCGCGAGACCGACCTTGTTGATCTTCGCGTTGTTGATGATCGTGTCGATGGCGATGGTCGTCTTGCCGGTGCCGCGATCGCCGATGATCAGTTCGCGCTGGCCGCGGCCGATCGGGATCATGGAATCGATGGCCATGATGCCGGTGAAGAGGGGCTGCGAGACGGATTTGCGGACGATGATGCCGGGGGCGATCTTCTCGACCGGATAAGCCTCGGTCGCACTGATCGGGCCCTTGCCGTCCACCGGATTTCCGAGGGCATCGACCGCACGTCCGAGCAGGCTCTTGCCGACGGGCACGGAGAGGAGCCGGCCGGTCGTCTGCACCTCATCCCCTTCCTTCAGCTTGGAGATGTCGCCGAGCACGACGCAGCCCACTTCGTCTTCTTCCAGGTTGAGCGCGATGCCGATCGCGCCGCCCGGGAACTGCACCATCTCGTTGTACATGACCTCGGACAGGCCCTCGATCTTCGCCACACCGTCGGCAATGGTGCGAATGTTGCCGGTGTTCTTCTTGACCGCCTTGCTGGAAAGCTTGGCGATCTGCTGTTCGATTTGTTCGAGGACGGTGCTCATCGGAGAAGGAGAGTCGGAAACGAGGAAGGGGTGTAAGGGAGAAACTTATACAGAGCCGGCGAGAGCGGCGAGCTGGCCGGCCACGGAGGATTCGTAGACATCGTCGCCCACCCGCACGCGCAGGCCGGCAATCAACGCATCGTTGCGGCGCGCAACCCAGGTGATCGGTCGGCCATACTTGCGCGACAGGGCGGCCGTGACGGCGTCGAGCGACGCGGCGGCGGCCAGTCCCGCATGCTCGACCACCGCCTGCCCGCGCGCCACTTCGGCGGCAATGAGGCGGTGGTAGACCTTGAGGATGGCGACCGACCCCGGCGGACGGTGCTTTTCAACGTACTGCAACACCCCCGAGACTCGCTCGGGCGAAAGCACGCCGTCGACGAGGCTCAGGCGGAAAAACTGCCGGGCGAGTTGCTGGATCTGCTTTTTGCCGGTGGCCATGGCGCGTCGCTCGGGTCGGAGATCGGATAAAGGGAGGAGAAACCGAGGCCTCGCTCGATCAGGCGTGGGTGAGTTCGCGGGCCGCAGCTTCGTTGTAGGCCGCGCGGTCGGCGTCGGTCAGTTTCTTCGCGAGCACCCGCTCGGTGGTCGTGACGACCAGGCGCGCAATCTCGGTCCGGGCATCGGCGAGCATCTTCTTGTGCTCGAGCTCGATCGCCTGCTGGGCCTTGGCGAGCAGTTCGCCCGCTTTGACGGTCGCCTCCTGGGTCTGACGATCGACGTAGTCCTTGGCGGATTTGCGAGCTTCCTCGACGATCCGGGTGGCCTCGGCGTTGGCCTTCTTGACGATGGCCGCACTCTCCTGCTGGGCCGCCGCGAGCTTGGCATGCATCTCCTCCGCATCCTTGATTCCGGCCGCAATCTTGCGATTGCGCTCCTCCATCGTCGCGGTGACCGGCTTGATGCCGAACTTATAGAGAACACCCAGGACGATCAGGAAGCTGACCACCTGCATGACGATATACTTCGGCTCGAGCCCGAAGCGTTCCGGGATGCTGGCTTCGGCGGCGGCGGCAAGGAGGAGAGGCAGCGTCATGGCGGGAGAGGGAGTTGGCGGCGCACCGGAGCGGCACGCCGCCGGAGAGGATCGCTATGCTTACTTGGTCGCCAGGAACAGGGCGAGAATGCCGAGACCTTCGGCCAGCGCCATGCCGATGATCGCCTGGACGAGCACTTTGCCGGACGCGCCGGGGTTGCGGCCGACGGCTTCAGCGGCCTTGAAGCCGATGAGACCGACGCCGATGGCGGCACCGAGGAGGCCGAAGGCGCTCGTGAGATTGCCGTAGATTTCCGCGAGGGGGAGGTTCATGTGGTGGTGTCTGTCTTGGTTGTTGTCTGCCACCGTGCGCACGCAGGGCACGCTCCCGGTGGAAAGGTGCTCAATGATGTGCCTCCGCGGCGTGCGTGGGTTCGTCGCCCTCGTGGCCGTGCCCGTGGTCGCCACCCTCGTGGTTGCAGAGCAGGCCAATGTAAACCGAAGTCAGCAGCGTGAAGACCAGCGCCTGGATGATGCCGACCAGCAGCTCCATGAAGTAGAAGACGAAGAAGAAGCCGGTGCCGTGGAGGAGATTCTCGCCGCCGAAGACGTTGCCGAAAAGGAGCACCGAAAGGGTGAACGGGCGGATGACGATCGAGAAGACTTCGATCAGGCCGACGGCCAGGAATACCAGGGAGAGGATGGGATACAGCCAGCCCGGCGTCTCCCGCTTGTCCGCCTTGTTGCCGAAGAGGTCGACGAAGATCACCTTCGGGCCCGCGAATTTGAAGACGATGATCGCCCAGGCCCCAAACGAAACGAGCGCGAGCGCAATCGTGCCGTTGAAGTCCGCGTTGTGCGGGCGAATCCACGGCCGGGTGAGATGGAAGTGACCAGCCGCATCCTCCGTCCCCCACCCCATGGTGCCGACTCCCGGGATCAGGCCCATCCAGTTATGAAACAGGATAAAGAGGAAAAACGTGATCAGGAGCGGAAACGCGGTCGGAAAAGCCGCCTTGCCCACGATCGGTTCGAAGATGCCGCGCAGTCCCTCGAGCAGCGACTCGAACACAGCCTGTCCCCGCGAGGGGATGACCGATGGCCGCCCGACGAGCCAACGGATCAACAACACCAGCAGGAGCGAAATGGCCCAACCGGTGGCCATGCTGTTCGTGATCGCCCACCCGCCACCGAAATCGATGAGTTTCGCCGCACTGGGAGCGACGCCCTCGGCGGAGAGCGGCGACGCACCCATCACCAGGGCGAGAAAGAAGAGGGCGGATTGGATGACCCGGTGCATGCGCGAGCGGTACGAATGGAGCGGCAGAAAGAGGCGATCAAAGGCGTGCGTGCCCGGCTCCGTCAACTATTGAAGTGTTCACGCAGGGTTGCCCTTGGATTAATTAGTCAGCCCGAAAAATCCGGCTTCCCTGCTTATGGGGCGGCGGCCGCGACGCGTAGTCCGGCGGTGAGCGACTGATGCTGCGCCGCTCGGGCCTGGAACACGGTGACGTGTTCGAAAGGCCACGGTTCGTTCAGCACCGTCCACTGCGGATGCCTTTCGATCCTGCCCCGTGCTTCCTCGAAGTAGGGTGCATGGTCGGTGCGAAAGCGCAGCCGTGTCCCCGCCGTTGACCGAAGGGCCACCGCGTTGAGAAAGTCGTCCTGGATGAGCCGGTGCTTGCGATGGCGCAATTTCGGCCAGGGATCGGGGAAAAGGATGAAAACCTCCGTGAAGATGATCCCAGCGGGCAGCACCTCGAGGAAAAGGCGCGCGTCCGCCTGCAGGAAATGCAGGTGGGCAGAGCGGCTGCGGTCCCGCTTGCGCTGGGCTCGGGTGACCCGGTCGTTGGCGAGATCGATTCCGACGCACAACGGGGTGGAATGCGCCTCGGCATAGGCGGTCAGGAAATGGCCGTGCCCGCACCCGACCTCCCAGACCAGCGGTTGAGGGCCGGGCAGGATGCGGTGAAGGTGCTGGCTCAATTCGTCCCGGCGCGAGTCCAGGCGCTGCCGATAGGCCAGCGTGTGCGCCTTCACGGGAATGACCGTGGCGATCGGATGCATCAGCGCGACTCCCCTGCCCTGCCCGCCGCGGCGTGGACCATCAGGATGCTGATGTCCGCTGGATTGACGCCGCTGATCCGGCTGGCTTGGCCGAGCGTGAGCGGCCTGATCGCCGCGAGTTTCACGGCGCTTTCGCGACGCAGTCCACGGAGCGATAGATAGTCCAAGTCTACCGGCAGCCGTACATGCTCCATCTGCGCCAGCTTCTCCACCTGCCGCTGTTCCCGCTCCAGATAACCTTTATACACAATACGATACGCAACTTCCTGTCTCACTGGAAGTGACTCGCGCGCAAAATCCGGATGCTCGATCGCGGCGCGCTCGTGCCGTCGGATCGCGTCGCCCCAGGTAATTCCCGGGCAGCGTTCGGATTCCAAACGCGAAACCCAGTGTTGGATGCGATCACGCTTCTCTGTGATCCGCTGCAGTCGGTCGGCGCCAAGCAGGCCGTGCTTCGCGGCGTGACCGAGTAACCTGAGCTCGGCGCTGCCATGATTAAGAAGCAACCGGTGTTCCGCCCTGCTGGTGAACATCCGATAGGGTTCGTTCGTCCCCTTGGTGACGAGATCGTCGATGAGTACACCGGTATAGGCTTCCTGCCGGCCAATAATCAGAGGGGGGACTCCCCTCACCTTGTTGGTGGCATTCACACCCGCAACCAGCCCCTGACAAGCCGCTTCCTCGTACCCGGAGGTCCCATTGATCTGTCCGGCAAAGAAGAGGCCCTCCACCTTCTTCGACTCGAGGGACGCAAAAAGCTGGGTAGGCGGCGCAAAATCGTACTCGACCGCGTACGCCGGGCGCAAAAGGTGGGCTTTCTCCAAACCCGGAATCGAACGCACCAAACGCACCTGTACGTCAAACGGGAGACTTGTTGACAGCCCATTCACATAATACTCGTTCGTCGCCCTACCCTCGGGTTCAAGGAAAAGCAGATGCCTTGGCTTATCGGCAAAGCGGACAAACTTATCCTCGATGCTTGGACAATACCTTGGGCCAACGCCCTCTATCTCGCCACTGTACATGGCAGAAAGATGGAGGTTATCGCGGACAATCTGTGCCGTTTCGCCCGTGGTATGAGTCGTCCAACACGAAACTTGTTCACATCCCGGCGCCCACCCGAGTCTGCGCTCGAAGGTATGTTCCACGTGGAACAATTCCCCATCCCGCCTGGTGTCGTGAAACGCGAAGAACGTGGGCTGATGATCTCCCTTCTGCTCCTCCATCCGGGTAAAATCGATGGACCGGCCTAGGATCCGCGGCGGCGTACCGGTCTTCAACCGGCGCAACTCGATACCCGCCGCAACGAAGCTCGCCGACAACGTCCTGGCGGCAAAATCACCCAACCGCCCCCCTTCGTTCTTATTCTGGCCGATATGCATCAAGCCCCTGAGGAACGTTCCGGTCGTGACCACCACCGTAGCAGCTCGAAAATCGAGATCCAGGTTCGTCTGACATCCCCGCACCCGACCTTGAGAGATGAGCAAGCCGGTAACGGTGGCCTGAAAAATCTCCAAGTTGGGTTGGAGCTCCAGCGTATGCTTGAGGCGGTATTGGTACGCCTTCTTGTCGCATTGCGCCCGCGGTGACTGCACCGCCGGCCCTTTTGATTCATTGAGCAACCTGAACTGTATCCCGGTAACATCGGTATTGATGGCCATTTCGCCACCGAGCGCGTCAATCTCCCGCACCATTTGACCTTTGGCCTGGCCGCCAATGGCCGGGTTGCAGCTCATCTGGGCAATCGTGTCGATATTTCCGGTGAGGAGCAGGGTGGAGGAGCCCATGCGGGCAGCAGCAAGAGCGGCTTCCACGCCGGCATGACCGGCTCCGCAGACGATCACATCAAAAATTCGGTCTCGGTAAGTCACAGTAACTCCAAACGCACTTCGAGAAGACTCAGTGAGGCTTGCTTCACTTGCCGATGCAAAAGGCGGCAAACAGCTGGTCGAGCATCCGCTCATTGTCGACCTTGCCCGTGATCTCTCCGAATGCAGACAGCGCGCCCCTCAAGTGGCTAGCCGTGAGTTCGGCCGCTGCTCCGTGCTGCAGATTGGCGCGGGCGCACTCCAGTTCGGCACGCGCCGCCGCCAGTGCAAAAGCGTGACGCGCACTGACCGCTACTGCATCAGCCCCAATCTCAAGGCTATAAGCATCAACCCGCGCCACGACGGCCTGGAAGAGCGCTTCCATCCCCGCGCCGGTCAGTGCTGAAACCGCAAGGGTAGGGGAGGAAGTCGCGCCATCCCAATCCACAAACTCGCTTAAGTCGCTCTTGTTAAGCACGATAATCGACCGTGGATCCCGGGAGAGAATTCTGATTTCATCGGTCCAGAGCTCTTCAGGACGCCTTCCGTCAATGACCACCAGGATCAGGTCTGCCTCAGCCAGACGCTCTCTCGTCCGCATCATGCCCAGTTCCTCCAGTGGGGCCGGTGCAGGATTGAGACCAGCCGTATCGATCAACCGTAGGCAATGCGCGCCGACGATGATCCTCTCTTCCAGGAAATCGCGGGTGGTACCCGGTTCCGGACTAACGAGCGCCCGCTCCCGCCCCAAGAGCCGATTCAACAGGCTGCTTTTTCCCGCATTCGGCTCTCCGGCGATCACCGTCTTGACCCCGTCACGCAGCATCTCTCCAAAGCGACTGGTGGCGGCCAGATGACTCGTGTCGGCAAGCAGGTCGCTTAAGTGGTTGATAACCGATGCCTTATCCTCCTCCGGCAAATCCTCGTCGGGAAAATCGATGTATGCCTCGATCTGAGCGAGCAGGCTGAGAAGCCGGTCAATCAAGCCCTCCATCCGCTCGCTCAGCGCACCGCGGAGTTGCTGATGCGCAGCGTGGAGCGCGCGTTCGCCCCTGGCCTGGATCAAATCCATGACCGCCTCCGCCTGGCTCAGGTCAATCCTGCCGTTGAGAAACGCCCGCTGGGTAAACTCGCCGGGCAGGGCAGGGCGGCACCCGCGGGCATGCAGGTCCTCCAGCAGGGTCTGGACGATATAAGGACTGCCGTGGCAGGAGATTTCCAACGTGTCCTCCCCGGAATAGCTGCGCGGCGCCGGAAAGTACGTCATGAGCACGTCGTCGATCAGCCGGCCCTCCCGGTCATGGTAGTCGCGGCGCAGCGCCCGGCGGGGCGGGGGAGCGCCGCCGGCGAGCGCCGCGGACAGCGCCGCAGTATTCGGACCGCAGATACGCACCACCGCCAGCGCGGCGGTGCCGGCCGGCGTGGAGAGTGCAGCGATGGTATCCGGTTCGGCCGGCATGACGGTGATCTGTCACCCTTCCGAGGCGCCGCCGGCATGTCAAATGTCCGCCCGGCCTCCCGGCCGCTTCGCACATCCCCGGCCGCGCGACCCGGAGGCGCGCTCCGCCCCGCTCAGCGCGCCGCGACGCCCAGCGGCTCGACCCGGGTGCCGTCGGCGACCTTGTCTCCCGGATAGACCACCACCTCCGCGCCACTCTCGATTCCCTCGAGGATCTCGGTCAGCACGCCATTGCCGCGGCCAACCCGGACGGTGCGCAGCCGCGCCCGGCCCGCCTCCACCACATAGGTGTGCCAGCGGCCCTCGCGCTGAAACAGCGCGCCGGCCGGAGCACGCAGCGCGTCCGGATTCTCCCAGACGACAATCCTCGCTTCGACGCGGTAGCTGTCGCCCAGGGTCGGGCGGCGCTCCAGCGGGTCGACGAAGTCTGCGATCACGTAGACGCGCTGCTCCTCGACGCCGAGGGCCGAGATCTTGGTGAAGGCCGACGGCTCCACCAAACGCACCCGGGCGGTGAGAGGCTCCGGGCCGCCCCACTGCTCAAGCAGCACCCGCGCACCCGGCACGATCGCGACGCCGTCGCGCGACAGCACTTCAATCCGCAATTCCAGGTCGCTCACATCCCCGACCTCCACCAAGGCGAATCCAGCCGGGACGAGTCGCGAACTTTCCTGAAACACCCGCAGGATCCTTCCGCTGACCGGCGAGGTGAGCACGAGCGGTTCGGCGCCCGCACCCGGCAGGCCCCGACTGAGCACGGCCCGCGCCTGCTGCTGCTCGAACTCCGCCACCTGGAGCGCGAAGGCGGCCGCACGCACCTCCTGGGCGGCGGTCTCCGCCCGCACCTCGGCGGCATCAAGCTCCCGCGAAGCGATGACCTCACGGGTGCGCAACTGGCGCGCGCGCTCCAGTTCGAGCGTGGCTAGGCGTGCCGCCGCCTCGGCCTGAGCCCGCCTGGCGGCCGCAGCCTCGCGGGCGGCTCCCGCCGCCTGCACCGCCGCCTCGGCCTGGGCCTGCCGGCGCGCGTCAAGGAAATCGGCGCCGCCCGTCTCGAGCACGGCCAGGACGGTCCGGCCGGCCTCGACGGCCGCGCCGGGTTTCCAGTCGATGCGTCTCAACTGTCCGGATACTGGAGCGGAGACGACGTACCGGTGCTTCAACCGCGTCATGCCTTCCTCATCGACGGTCACGATCAAGGGACCGCGCGCCACGGCCGCCACCTCGACGGGCACGGCGCGCGGCCACAAGCCGGCCACGATCAGCGCGGCGAGCACCAAGGCGCCGAGCAGCGGCAGGCGGCGGCGCCAGCCGGATTTCCGGACCTGGCGTCTCGAGGCGGGGGCGGGAGAGGCTGAACTCATGGAGAAGGACGGCTAATCGAGCGCTTTCAACGCGCTCACCAGGTCGATGTCGGCGAGCTTGCGAGCGGCGAACAGGGCGGAAAGCGCGGACGCGACCGCGACCACCAGCACGGCGAACGCATAGTTGGCGGCAGTCAGCACGAGCGGCAGGCGCACAGTCTCGGTGTTGACGGTCGAGATGATCCCGCCGGCCAGCCCCGAACCAAGCGCCAGTCCCAGCGGCAGCGCCACGAGGGTGAGAATGACGAGCTCTCCCACCAGCACCGAACCCACTTCGCCGCGGCTGAAGCCGAGCACTCGCAACGTCGCAAGCTCGCGTGCCCGCTCCGAGAGGGAAATGCGGGCGCTGTTGTAGATGATGCCGAACGCGACGATCGTCGCGAACGTCAGGTAAATCTTCTGCAGGAGTCCGATGCTCTCGGCCGTCGTCTTGCGGAAGCCGTCGCGCAGCGAGTCCTTGATGACGCAGCCGGCGATGCGGGGCGTCTCCTTGACCGCGGCGAGAAACGCGGCCCACTGCGCCTTGTCCACGACCACATGCGCTCCCGTGATGCGATCGCCTTCGAGCAGGAGCCGGTTCAAGGCCTGGATCTCCATATAGGCGGCCATGCCGGCGAAGTCCTCCGCGAGTCCAACGATCGGCACGCGAAGCTCGCGTTCCCGACCCTCGAGCACGCGCGCGACGATCTCCTCGCCAGGTCGGACGCGCAGGATCGAGGCAAGTTTGGCGGAGACGACGATGCCGCGCTCGGGCAGGCGCAGCTGGCGGGGCTCGGCGTCGATGACGCGATTCAGCGTGCCTGCCGCGGGAAGGCCCTGCAGCGCCAGCCGCCGCCGGACCGGGCCGGCCCGCAGCTCCACGGGGACATAGCGGAACGGCTCGGCCCACACGACGCCAGGCAGGTGCCGGAAGTCGGAAAGGGCGCGCGGCGGACCCGGTTCGACGAGGGAAAGCGTCACCGTCTGCCGCTGCACGATGTCCCACTGGAAATCGATCACGTAGGCCACGCCGTCGCGAAAGGAGTTCGGGACAATGAGAATCGCGGTGGCGAGCGCGAGCGCGAGGCAGGTCAGGCCGCTGCGCACCGGCCGGCGCTGGATGTTGCGCAAGGCCATCCGCAACGACGCGCTGAAGATGCGCGCGACGCCCAGGCGCTCCACGAGTGCCGGCCGATAGCGGGCCGGCGCCTCGGGCCGCATCGCCTCGGCCGGCGGCAGGCGGACCGCGCGACGCACCGCGCCCGCGACGCCGATGAAGGCGGCGAGTGCGCTCACGAGCGAGGCCGTCAGCAGCACGCGGTGATCCAGCAGGAATTCGAGGCTGGGGAAGCGAAAGAAGAGGTGATACATCCCGACCAGCCGCGTCCCGAGAAACATGCCGCCGAGCGCGCCGAACCCGACGCCCGCCACCACGATCGCGAGCGAGAACTTGAAATAGTGCACGCCCACCTGCCGGTTGCTGAAGCCGCAGGCCTTCAACATCGCGATCTGCTCGCGCTGGAGCGCAATCTGCCGGCTCATGACTGAGTTCGTCATGAACGCGGCGACACTCAGAAACACGAGGGGAAACGCGACCGAGAGTCCCTGCAGCACGCGAATCTCGTCGTCGACCCGCCGGTGCGACGGGTGGTCGGCCCGCCCGAAGGCTCCCCGGGCACCATAAGGGGCCAGCACGCGATCGACCGCGGCGATGACTGCGCGCTCCGAAGCGCCGGGCGACAGCGAGAGCGACACCGCATTGAACGCGCCGTACATATCGAAGGCCGTGGCGAGCTCCTTGTACGGCATCCAGAAAACGCCGTAGGTGCGGTTGTCGGGCAGGGCGGAGTTGGGCGGCGCCTCGAACACGAACTCAGGCGAGAGCACGATGCCGGAAAGTCGGAACGTTTGCTTCGCGCCGTTGAGCACGGCGGAAATCGTGCCACCGGGCGCGAGGCGATGGGCAGCGGCGAACGCCTCTCCGACCGCGATCTCACCCAGCGTCGTCCGGCTTTGCGGCAGCCGGCCCATGCGCAGGTGAAGCTGGTTCAACGCCAGCTCGCCGCGTTCGGGCAGCGAGTTGATCAGGCCGACGGCAGGTTCGGGCAGGCCGGGAACATCGAGCGTCACCTGGATCGCGATGCCCGTTTGCACGGTGGCGACGCCCGGAATCGCCGCAAGCTCGGCTCGGACCGCGTTGGGCGCCCGCTTCAACCGCGCGAAAACCTCGGCGAAGCGGTGCTTGCCGTAGTACGCGTCGCGCGTCGATTCCAGGGAGAGAATCAGCGAGCGCGTCATGATCATCATCGCGAGTCCACAGGCCATCACGAGGGCGACGGCGATCGCCTGGGACTTCAGCGCGCGAAGGTCGCGGGCCAGTTTACGGTCGAGGAGACTCACGGCGGGGCGGCGGTCGTCGCGTCACCAGGCGAGGTGGCGGATCGGCGCGCGGCGGTCATTCTCACGCCAGTTCACGATCCGCCCGTCGGAGAGCGTGAAAACGCGGTCGGCCATGTCGGCCAGGATCGCATTGTGCGTGATGATGACGGCCAGCGTGCCCAGCTCGCGATTGATGCGCTCGATCGCTTCGAGCACCGTGATGCCCGTGTGGACGTCGAGGGCTCCCGTCGGCTCATCGCAGAGCAGCACCTCGGGCCGTTTGGCGATCGCACGGGCGATGGCGACCCGCTGCTGCTCACCGCCGGACAACTGGGCGGGGAAGTGATCCATGCGATCGGCGAGATCGACCAATGCCAGCGCGTCTTCCGGTGCCATCGGATCGGCGCAGATCTCCGTGATCAGCGAGACGTTCTCCCGGGCGGTGAGGCTCGGAATCAGATTATACGCCTGAAACACGAATCCCACCGCATCGCGTCGGAAATCGGTCAGCTCTTCTTCGCCGAAAGACGCGAGATCTGCCCCCCGATAGCGCAGGATGCCGCGAGAAGGGGAGTCCAGGCCCCCGAGCTGGTTCAGCAGGGTGGATTTTCCGCTGCCGGAGGCGCCGAGCAGCACGATGAGCTCTCCCGCGTACAGATCCAGATCAAGCCCGGCCAGAGCCGTGACCGTCGCCGAACCTTCCCCGTATATCCGCGCGAGATCGCGCACGAAAAACAGCGGCTCGTCGCCGGCTCGGCGACGCGACGACGGCAAGGCTGGGTCCGAGGGCGTCATGACGCGGGATATCCACCCAAACGCAGGATGGGTGCGGCCGGCAACGGACAACCGTCCCGGGGCGGGGAGTTAGTAGCAGCCGGCGCAGCGCAGGGTGCACGACTTCACGCCTTTGTCTGACGCAATGCCGGCCACCGCCCCATGCCGCCCGGCGGGCAATCACTTCGCTGCCGAGAGGGGAGCGACCGGAGGCAGATAGTCAGCGACCTTCTTGCCCGCAAACTCCTCCTCGATGCCCTTGGCCCGGGCCTCACCCCGGGCGATCCAAGGGGGATAAGTCTTCTGCAATTGGGCGCGCAATGCCTGCTCCGTCGCCGGATCAGCCCCGCGCTGGCGGGCGACAATCAGCCATCCGAGCGCTTCACTGTAATCGCGCTTCACGCCCAGCCCGTTGGCATACGCGGCGCCGAGATTGAAGAATGCCTCCGCTTCACCGCCCGCGGCGCCGGCGCGGAAGTAGGCGAGAGCACGGGCGGGATCCTTGACGACGCCGCGTTCACCCTGGGCCAGCAGCATGCCGATCCGGAAGGCGGCGGCGGAATTTCCCGCGCGGGCGGCTTTCTCCAGCAGCGCCACGCCCTTGGCTTCGTCCTGCTTGATGCCATCGCCGCGCAGCAGCATCTCGCCGAGCTGTGCCTCGGCGCGTGGGTTTCCCTTGGCCGCGGCCTCCTGGAGCTCCTTCAAATTGGCCCACGAGTTCCCTCCGGCTCCTCCGGTGCGGGAGAGCAGCACGGGGCCAGAGTCCTTTTCCTTCTTTTCGCGCGAACTGGCCGCCTCCGTCGCGCTGGAGAACACCAGCGTGAGGAGCAGCGCGGCGACGCTCCGGCGGAAGATGTCGCGCCGCCGTGAGCGGAGGGCGGGGAAGCGGGGAGACGTGCTCATGGTGATGACGAACCTCTCGGACCGCGCGGACTGCAAGTCCGTTCCCGCCGCGGAGCGGAAGCCGGACGCTTATTCGCCGGCTTCTCCTGTGACGGTCGCGCCCCCGACGATATTCACCTTGGCCAAAATCGCCTGCTGGATCTTCTCCGCCAGCTCCGGCTTCTCCTTCAACGCCTGTTTCGCAGCGTCGCGCCCCTGGCCGATCAGGCTGCCCTCGTACGCAATCCAGGCACCCTTCTTTTCCAGAATCTTGTGCTCGATGCCGAGGTCGAGGAGCGAGCCCATCTTGGAGATGCCCTCGTCGTACATGATGTCGAATTCCACCTCGGTAAACGGCGGCGCGACCTTGTTCTTCACCACCTTGATCTTGGTGCGGTTGCCCACGACCTTGCCCTCGGGGGTCTTGATCTGGT
>CALFZM010000311.1 GCA_937952235.1 uncultured Opitutia bacterium
GGTCGCGACGACGATCTTGTCGCCGGAGGCAATCCAGCCCTCGCGGCGCAGCAGGAGCACGGCCGCATTGAAAGGTGGAGCGGCCTGTCCTCAGGCCGCTGTGAACCGGTCCGTCGCACGTCAGCCGCCTGGGGACAGGCGGCTCCACCTCGACGGCATGCGTCCGGCTGAGGCGGCGCGGCGCGTGCCTACCGCACGGTGCGGAGCTGCACGCTGTCGACCAGGCGGTCCTGGGCGACGATGTCGGTCGCGACGACGATCTTGTCGCCGGAGGCAATCCAGCCCTCGCGGCGCAGCAGGGCGAGCGCGCTCTCGATCGTCTCGTTGGGATCCGAGGCGAGGCGCATGAGGAACGGTTCGACGGCGCGCAGCAGCCGGAGCTGGCGGAGGACCTCGACGTTGGGCGTGAAGGCCAGGATCGGCGCGCTGGACGGGCGCAGCAAGGCGAGGCCCTGCGCCATGAAGCCGTGGCGCGTGAACGTGACCAGTTTCGACCGGGGCAGCTCGTTGGCGAGCACCACCGCGGAGTGGAGCACCTTCATCCGTTCGCCGGTGAAGACGGCGGGGGCCGACCAGGCGTCGTCGGCCTCCTGCTCGATGCGGCGCGAGATCGTATCCAGCATCCCGACACACTCGAGCGGGTACTTCCCGATCGTGGTCTCGCCGGAGAGCATGACGCAGTCGGCCAGCTCGAAGACGGCGTTGGCGACGTCGGTGATCTCGGCGCGCGTCGGCACCGGCTGGGAGATCATCGACTCCAGCATGTGCGTCGCGACGATGACGGGCCGACCGCGGGAGAGGCACACCCGGACGGCGCGGCGCTGGATGACGGGCAGCTCCTCGAACGGGCACTCGATGCCGAGGTCGCCGCGGGCGACCATCAGGCCGTCGCAGGCGTCGACGATCTCGCCCAGGTTCTGGATCGCCGACTGGTCCTCGATCTTGGCGATGATCTTCACGCGGGACTTCCGCTCGGCGAGAAAGGCGCGGAGCAGCTCGATGTCACGCGCCTCGCGCACGAACGACAGCGCCAGGAAATCGATGCCTTCCTCGAGACCGACCGTGGAGTCACCGCGGTCCTTCTCCGTGAACGACGGCAGGTTCACCTTCACGCCGGGGAGGTTGATGTGGCGCCGCGACTTCAGTTCGCCGGGGATGAGCACCCGGCAGCGGATGCGGGCGGAATTCTTCTCGAGCACCTCGAGCCGGAGCAGGCCGTTGTCCACCAGCACGGTGTCGCCCACCTTGATGTCGTTGACCAGGTCCTGGTAATTGACGTCGACCGAGCGGATTTCCTCGGCGCCGCCGCCGCGCTCGGCGGACATGCCCGGGCGGACGGTGAAGTCGAAGATCTCGCCCTCCTTCAGCTCGATCGGGGCGGAGACGTCGCCGGTGCGGATCTCCGGGCCCTTGATGTCCATCATGATCGCGACCTCGCGGCCGACGCGCGCGCTCACGCTCCGGATCCGGCGGATGATGCCGCGCGTCCAGTCGTGCTTCGCGTGCGCCATGTTGAGCCGGACGATGTCGGCGCCGCCGCGGATGAGCTTCTCGAGCATCTCCTCGCTCTCGGTCGCGGGCCCGAGGGTGACGATGATCTTGGTGCGGCGGAAGGAAGTGGCGGACATGCGCACCGTGGTGCAGGAACCGCGCCGCGCGTGCAAGCGCAGCGGCGCGCGGACGCGAGCCGGCTTGCAGGTGCGGGGAGGAGAGACGGTCCCGGAGGCGCCGGCCGTTTCAGAAGCGGCCGTTGATGCCGGCGGTGATCGTCACGAAATTGACGATCGTGCGCTGCGTCCGGCCCTTGAAGCCGCGGTAGAACACCTGGGGCTCGTTCAGGACGTTGGCCACGTCGAGGCTCAGGCCGAGCGTGGGTCGAAGCTGGTAGGAGATGCCGGCATTGAGCGTCTTGAACGACTCGCGATAGAGGTGCAGCGCGGGGTTGGTGGCGTTGAACGACGTGATGTACTCCCCGGTAAAGTTGTACAGCAGGCGGGTGTTGAACTTCCGGTAGCGCCACGAGAGCGACAAGTTCGCCGCGTACGGGATGAAGCCGGCCACCTCCTTCTTGGTCAGGTAGCGGCCGGGCTCGTACAGGCCGTGCGTGTCGATCCATGTGTAGTTGGCCGACCCGGAGAGACCCTGCAGGAGGCCGGGGAGAAACGTGAACTGCTGCTGGTAGGCGAACTCCCAGCCCTGCGCGATCACGGTCGGCGCGTTGATCGACGTCCGTTCGCTGAAGCCGGCATACTCGCCGTCGTAGCCGTTGTCGGCGCCGGTGCCGATGATGCGCACCTCCTGGCCGCGGACGATGTAGTCGTTGATCGTCTTGTGGAACCAGCCGATGGTCAGGCTGCCCACGGGCTCGAAGTAGTATTCGAGCGTGAAGTCCCAGTTCTTCGCCGTCTGCGGCTTGAGGCCGGCGTTGTTCACCGTGATCACGTCCGTGTTCTCGTTGATGGTGATCGCGGGAAAGAAGTCACCGAAGGGCGCCCGGCCGAAGCTGGTCGAGTAGCTGCCGCGGACCTTCAGATCGGAGGTGAAGTCGTGAAACAGATGCGCGCTGGGGAAGCTCTTCGTGTACTTCGTGCCCTGCCGGATGAAGTTGTCGGCGTAGTCCCGGATGGCGGATCCGACCGGGTCGGCGGTCTGCTGGGCCGCGGTGGAGATCACGCGGTTGCGCCGCCAGCCGCGGCTGGCGACCTTCGTGCCCTCGACCCGCACGCCGGCGAGGTAGCCGGTGCGCCCGAGCACGCCGTCGCGGCCGAGGCGGCCCTGCGCCATGACGTACGCCGCGGGCACCGTCTCCGTCACGCCGCGCGTGCCGGTGAATTTCTGGGTCTCGTGGTAGTAGAGGTCCTCGCGCCAAAGCGACGGATCGCGCGGTTTGCCGCCGTCCATGAACGTGTGCGACTGCCAGCGGGGAAAGTTCCGGCCGGTGTTCGCCTCGTCATAGCTGAGGAAGCGGGTGTCGGGCTGCAGCGGCACGCCGCCGACGTAGCTCCAGCGGTGATTGTCGCCGCCCCAGATGTCGACCATCTGCTCGCGCCAGGAGAAGCCTGACTTGAAGAACAGGGGTGCCGGCGTGGGCATCTGATACTTCGCGTCGAAGCGCAGCTGCTTCAGCCGCTGGTCGGTCTTGTTGTTCGTGTGGGTGAGCCCGTTGGCCACCGGCCGGTAGTTGTCCGGATTGTAGATGTCCGGTCCGCCGTTCTGCTCGAAGCGGGGAAACATGTCCGACTGGGTCCGGTCGACGATCCAGCCTGCGCCGACGAGGCGCATCCGGAGCTGGCCGGCGGTGCCCTGGCCGTTGTTGAGGTGGCTCTGCGAGTAGCCGGCGGTGTACTCCAGCTTCAGGCGTCCGAGCTCGTGCTCGCCACCGACGTCGATGCGGCGCATGCGCACGTAGTAATTGAGCGGGCCGTCCATCAGGAGGTCGATGTTGGAGGCGGCGGCGGCCGGGGTGGTGACGGGGCGGACCACGGTGATCCGGTCGCTGTGCGCGCCGGGCACGAGCCCGGTGGTCGCGCTGGGGACCGCGGTGGCGCTGCCGGTGAAGGCGCGCATCTCCATGCGGCGGCGGTGACGCTCGAAGTTGTCGTTGGCGGTCAGCGTGACGGAGAACTTCGTCGCGGGCGAAAGGCGGTAGTCGGCCTTCAGGTTCAGGCTCATCTGCTTTCGGTTGTTGATGTTTTCCCACGCGCGGTAGTCCCAGATGTAGGCGCTGGGATCGAGGGTGCCCTGGTAGTCGAAGAGGGTCGCGGCGCCACCGACGGCGTTCTCGCTGTAGAAAAGATTGAGCGCGATGCCGAGGTTGCGGCTGCCGCCGAAGACGTCGAACACCTCCTGGTGCGCCAGCGTGACCAGCGGGTGCGCGCGGTGGTCGCCGCGCAGCGGGGTCTGCTCCAGGAACGGCGGGGCCACGCGGGTGGTGAAGCTGAAGGTCGTCCGGCGCTTCTCGCGCAGGCTGAGGGGCGAACGCGTCTTCAGGTTCACCGTGCCGCCGAGCGAGTCGGCCCCCTTGTCCGGGGTGTGCCCCTTGATCAGCTCGAGCGCCTCGAACATCGTGCCGGTGATGCTCTGCATCTCGAAGCTGCGCGAGGCGCCAAGGCTGGTCATCAGGCCGCCGTCCACCGTCACCGTGTTCAGGTCGGGGCTCATGCCGCGCATGTTGAACTTGTAGTTCAACCCCTCGTCGGTGGGACTGCCGGCGACGCCGGGCAGGCGCATCACCACCTCGCCGGCGCTCATGTTCGGCAGGTTGCCGAAGGAGTCCATCGCCACGACGTCCTTCACGTTGTCGGCGTTGCGCTTCTCCGTGATCGCGGCGGCGCCGCCCTCGCGCTCGCCCGTGACCTTGAAGGTCTCCAGTTGGTAGATACGCGACGTGAGGTCGAAGTCGCGGGTGACGCGGGCGCCCGGCGCGACCTCGACGTTCGATCGCATCGGATCGAGCCCGATGTAGGTGACCACGATCTCGTGCGAGCCCGGTGGCAGGTTGGTCAGGACGAAGGCTCCCGTGTTGTCGGTGAAGACCGTGCGGCCGAGACCCGGGAGCTGGATCCGGGCGCCCTCGAGCAGGTTGCCGGTGGCCTTGTTGCTCACATTGCCCGCGATCGTGCCGCCGGGCGCGGCGGCGTGGAGCGGGGCGCGCGGCGCCCCGAGCAGCAGCATCGCCGCGAAGGCGAGCGTGACAGGGAGCCGCGACGGACGCGAGAGGAGGCGGAGGAGGCGGGGGTTGGCACGCATGGTAATGAAGGGTCCGGCCCCGCCGCGGGCGGAGCGCAGGTATCGCCGGCAGGACCCGGCCGCCGGGGCCGGGCAGGATCACGCGCGATTACGGGTGGGCGGGGAGGGTGGTTCCAGAGCCGGAGAAGAAAGGGGCGGGGCGGACCGCCGTGGGCGGACGGCGCGCGACCGGGACGGCGCAAGACGCCGGGACCGGTGGCGGGCGGGCCAATCGGAAATACGCTGCGGCGACCGCCGACAAGGCCGCCTCGCTGATAATAATGTAAGGTGACGACGCGGAGCGGCCGGGACCGCGCCTCCCCGCGCCGTCGCCCCCGCACCGGGCGAGGCCGCGTCGCTTCGGGGCGAACGGGGCCTTACACCAGCTCGTAGAAGGGCGTGCCCGAACCGGGCTCGACGACGGCGAATTCGCAGGAGGCGAGCGCGCTGCGCACGGGAGCGAGGGCCAGCTCGACCGCGGCCCGCGAATTGCAGTCGCGCGAGAGATGCGTCAGGTAGATCCGGCGCCAGCGCGGGCTGGCGACGGCGGCGAGCAGCTCGCGGGCCGCCGCGTTGGAAAGGTGCCCGTGACGGCCGGAGATGCGCTGCTTCGTCGACCAGGGCCGCTTCGGATCGTTCTTCAGGAGGTCGGGACAGTGGTTGGACTCGACCACGACGACTTCGCAGTCGCGGATGCAGGCGTGAAGGTTGAGCGGGGCGTGCCCGAGGTCGGTCAGCCACACGAGCGAGCGGAGCGGGGAGAAGAGGTCGCCGTCGGTCCCGTTGGTGAAGCGGAAGCCCACGGGATCCTGGGCGTCGTGCGGCACGGCGAAACTCTCGACCACGAGGTCGCGGTAGACGAAACGCGCGCCGGTCTCGAAGAGCTGCCACTCGGGCCGGTGCCCGAGCCCGGCCTGCACCGCCCGGGCGGTGGAGGCGTTGGCGAAGACGCGGATGTGGGGAAACCGCTTCAGGCCCTCGATGCCGGCGGCGTGGTCGCCGTGCTCGTGCGTGAGGAACACGGCGTCGATCCGCTCGAGCGATTCGCCCACGGCGGCGAGGAGCGCGGCGAGCCGGCGCGCGGAGAAACCGGCGTCGACGAGGACGCGGGCGTTTTCCGTGACCAGCAGCGCGGCGTTGCCCGAGCTGCCGCTGCCGAGAATGCAAAATCGCATCGCCATGTGCCGCCCGGGTTGAAGACGCCGCCTGCGGGCGCGCCAATCTTTTTCCGTGCGAATCCGCGGCAGGATCTTTTTCGCGCCTGGAGTCTGGCTTTTGCCGCTTTCGCTCGCACGCTGCCCGCCATGACTCCGCATCCGACGCTGCCGGGCCGCTACGCGTCGCCCGAGGCCAAGCCGGCCTTCGTCAACCGGCTCTTCGACCGCGGCGCCCGGTACTACGATGGCGTCGTCAACTGGGGCTTCCTCCACAGCGGCTCGCGCTACCGGCGCTGGGTGCAGCAGCGTCACGGCCTGAAGCCGGGCATGCACGTGCTGGACGTGGCGTGCGGCACGGGCCTGGTGGCGGCGGAGGCGGTGAGGATTCTCGGCACGGCGGAGACGGTGACGTGCCTCGACCCGAGCGAAGGCATGCTGGCGGAGGCGCGGAAGAAGTTCGCGGCCCGCTTCGTGCAGGGGCGGGCGGAGGCGCTGCCGTTTCCCGACGGCGCGTTCGATTTCCTCACCATGGGGTACGCGCTGCGCCACGTGATGGACCTCGAGCAGACGTTCCGGGAATATGCCCGCGTCCTCCGGCCGGGCGGGCGCGTGCTGATCCTGGAGGTCACCAAGCCGTCCGGCGCCTTCGGCCGCTTCCTCTTCCGGCTCTACTTCGGCCGCATCTACCCGGCGCTCACGCAGCTCTTCACCCGCAGTCGCGACGCGCGCGAGATGATGGCGTATTACTGGGAAACGATGGACGCCTGCGTGCCGCCGGAGGTGGTGCTGGCGGCGATGCGGGCGGCGGGGCTCGCCGACGTGTCGCGCCGCGGCATCGGCGGCATGTTCAGCGAATACTCGGCCGTGAAACCAACCGCCGGATAGGCGCGGCCCGCCGCCCCGCGGATTCCAGCCTTGAGTCCGCCGCCGCCGGGAATGGGATGACTCCCGTTTTTCCCGGCCATGAAATCCTGCGACTTCGACCTGCTCGTGATCGGCGGCGGACCGGCGGGCAGTTGTGCCGCGGCGACGGCGCGGCAGTACGGCCTGCGCACGCTCGTGGTGGAGAAGGCGGCCTTTCCCCGCTTCCGCATCGGCGAATCGCTCCTCCCGGCCGGAAACCGGGTGTTGCGCGACATCGGCGCCTGGCCGGCGATCGAGGCGGCGGGTTTCGTTCCGAAGTACGGCGCCGAGTTCCACCGCGCGGACGGCAGCGCGGTGAAGAAGATCGACTTCAGCCAGGGGCTGATCCCCGGCCTCGACCGCACGTACCAGGTCGAACGCGCCCGCTTCGACGCGCTGCTGCTCGATCACGCCCGCAGCCTCGGCGCCGAGGTTCGGCTCGAGACGAGCGTGACCGCGGTGGCCGACGTCGCCGGCGGCCACGAGGTGACGCTCTCCGCCGCGGGCGCCGCCTGCACCCTGCGCGTGCCCTGGGTCATCGACGCGACGGGCCGCGAGTCGGCGCTGACTTCGGAGCTGAAGCGGGAGCTCGATCCGGTGCGCTTTCCGCGCCGGATGGCCGTGTTCAACCACTTCACGGGCGTTCCGCGCGCCGCGGGCCGGGAGGGCGGCAACATCCTGATCGTACGCGTGGAGCACGGCTGGTGCTGGCTGATCCCGATCGACGCCACCCGGACGTCCGTCGGGCTCGTGACCACCGTCGAAGCCTTCCGCGCGGCCGGGCAGGCTCCCGAGGCGTATTTCGCGCGCACGGTCGCAGGTGCGCCCAAGCTGCGGGAATTGCTGGGCGCCGCGGCTCCGGCGATGACGTACCACGTCGCGACCGACTACAGCTACTTCCGGCGCGACCTCGCGCGGGAACGGCTGCTGCTTGCCGGCGACGCGGCGGGGTTCTTCGATCCGATCTTCTCCTCGGGCGTGTACCTGGCGCTGTCGTCGGGCCGCCTGGCCGCCCAACGGGTCGCCGAGGCCCACGCGGCCGGACGCGCGCTGACGGAACGGGAGCAGCGCGGCTACACGCGCGCAGTAAAGGGTCACGCGGGCGTTTTCGCGCGGCTGATCGCGGCCTTCTACGACGAGGATGCGTTCGATGTGTTCATGTCGGAACACATCCCGTGGGACCTGAAACCCGGCCTGACCGCGATCGTGGCGGGGCAGTCGGAGCTCACCTGGCCCCTGTGGTGGCGGTACCGCGTATTCCTCACGGTCTGTCGGTTGCAGCGCTATTGGCAGATCGTGAAGCCGCCGGCCGAGCC
Source organism: uncultured Opitutia bacterium (assembly GCA_937952235.1). GTDB lineage: Bacteria > Verrucomicrobiota > Verrucomicrobiia > Opitutales > Opitutaceae > ER46. The sequence goes on from CALFZM010000311.1 coordinate 8,105, forward strand.
GGCCGCGACCCCGGCCCTGGCGGCCACGGCGGAGAAGTGACGCGCCCCGTTTCCTGGCGCCGGCCTGGGGAAGGCGCAGGGCGCGCAGAAAAGTGGGCGGCCGCGTCCCGCCCCACCGGGCCGTTGGGCGAACGCGCGCGGCAAAGTTCGCGGTTGCCGCCGCCGGGGCGCGAACTTTGATCTCGGCCATGGATGAGGCGCCGCGAACCGATTGGGACGTCATCGTCATGGGCGGTGCCCTGGCGGGGGCGGCGACTGCCCTGCAACTGCGGCGGAAGAACCCCGGCTTGCGCCTGCTGATCCTCGAGCGTTCGCAGCAGTTCAAGCGCCGGGTGGGGGAGTCGACGGTCGAGATCAGCGCCTACTTTCTCGGCCGCGTGCTGGGCCTGACCGGCCACCTGCTGGAACAGCACCTGCCCAAGCAGGGCATGCGGTTCTGGTTCATGAACGACCGTGCGCGGGCGCTCGACCAGTGCAGCGAGACCGGTCCGCGCTACAATGTCCGGCTGCCCGGCTACCAGGTCGACCGCGCCGTGCTCGACGAGCACGTGCTGGAGGTCGCGGTTGCCGAGGGCGCGGAGCTGCGTCGCGGCGTGCGCATCCGGCAGGTGCGGCTCGCGGAAGGCGGGGCGCAGACGATTGCATGGCACGACGCCGCCGGCGCGGCGCACGAGACGACCGCGCGCTGGATCGTCGACGCGTCGGGCGTCGCCGCGATCCTCGCCCGGCAGGAAGGCTGGCTCGTGCCCAACCGGGAGCATCCGACCGCGACGTGCTGGAGCCGCTGGCGCGGCGTGCGCTCGCTCGACGGCCGGGAGCTCGCCGCGAAATACCCCGCCTGGGCCAGTCGCGTGAAGGGCCTGCGCTCGACCGCCACCAACCACCTGACGGGCCGCGGCTGGTGGGCGTGGATCATCCCGCTGAAGGGCGGCGACGTCAGCGTGGGCGTGGTGTACGACACGCGCCTCGTCGAACTGCCGCCCGGGCCCAGCCTGGGCGAGCGGCTGCGCACGATGCTCGCCGCGCATCCGGTCGGCCGGGAGCTGCTGGCGGAGGCGACGTGGACCGAGGGCGACCTGCATTTCCGGCGGCACCTGGCGTATTCGAGCACGAAGTACGCGACCGACGGCGCGGTCACGGTGGGCGACGCGGCCGCGTTCATGGATCCGTTCTATTCCCCCGGGATGGACTGGGTGGCGTTTTCGACCACGGCGGCGGTGCAGCTCATCCACGAGAGCTTTCGCGGGCGGCCGGTCGCGCCGCGGGTGGCGCGGCACAACGAGCAGTTCACCCGCTGCTACGCCCGGTGGTTCGAGGCCCTGTATCTGAACAAGTATTACTACATGGGGGACTTCGAGCTGATGACCCTGGCGTTCCGGCTCGACCTGGGCCTGTATTACCTCGGGGTCGTCGCGCTGCCCTTCCGGCACGGGCACCACCTGCTCGAGACGCCGCCGTTTGCGCACCGGCGCACGGAATGGGCCTTCCGGATCATGGCCTGCTACAACCGGCGGCTCGCGGCGATCGCGGAATCGCGGCACCGGCGCGGCGTCTTCGGCCGGCGCAACGACCGCCGCTACTTCGGTTTCATCAGCTACGAGTTCAACCGCCGCCTGCCCGTGCGTCTCGCCGGCCTGTTCTGCCTCTGGCTCGGTCTCGAGTGCCGCGAGGGCTGGCGCACCTGGCTGTCGCCGGCGCCGGACCCCCGGCCCGATGCCCTCGGCGCGCCGCCGCTGCCGAGCGAAACCTGAGACCCGATTCCGCGATGCAAACCCCCGTTCCGGCTCCCAACGCCGTCGATCTGCCCGAGTCGGCCGCGACGCTGCTCCGGCATTTTCCGGATGACGTCCGGCAGGCGTACCAGCGCATGCGGGCCTCGGGCGATCCGCAGGCCGCCGACACCCTCGTCCTCGCGATCGTCGCCGACCACATGCCGCGGAGCGGGACGCCGATCGTCGATCACGCCGTGCTGGTCGACGACCTCGGCTTCGATTCGGTCGCGATCGCCGAGATGGTCTTCTTCATCGAGGACCTCCTGCAGGTGAGCGTCACGAACGCCGAGATCCTGCAGGTGCGGACCGTGGCCGAGCTGCGCGCCTTCGTGCGCGCCAAGCTCGCGGCGCTGCCCCGCGGCGAGGAGCCCGCGCCGCGCGCATGAACCGCCGCGCGGTCGTCACGGGACTCGGCTTCATCACCAGCATCGGCAACGACCGGGCCGGCGTCACCGCGAGCCTGCGCGGGCTGGCCGGCGGGCTGGCGCGGATCGAGTTCGCCGGCAACCCCGCGCTGCCCGTCAAGGTGGCCGGCACCGTGAAGGAATTCGCGGTCGAATCGCCGAGCTGGCGCGACTGGCGTCATCCGGCGCGCTATGCGCTCCCGCGGGAGACGCTGCGCAGCCTGGCGCCACACGGCGTCTACGCCCTCTGCGCGACCGAGCAGGCGATCGCCGACGCCGGGCTCGCGCCGCCCGACCTGCGCGACGGCGCGACCGGCCTGTACTGTGCTTCCGCCGGCTCGGCGTTCCTCCTGCACCACCACCTCGCACAGATGCACGCGGCGCGGTTCGAGCGCGGCAACCCGATGGGCGTGGTGATGTCGATCGCCGGCACGCTCAATTTCAACCTCGCGGCGCACTACGGCATCCGCGGCGCGGTCGGCGGCTTCGTGGCGGCGTGCGCGTCGTCGAGCCACGCGCTGGGCTGCGCGCTCGACGACATCCGCCTCGGCCGGCAGGACCGGATGCTGGTCGTCGGAGCGGAGGAGGTGAACGCGGAGACCGTCCTGCCCTTCGCCGCGATGCGCGCGCTTTCCACCCACGCCGACCCCGCCACCGCGTCCCGCCCCTTCGATGCCGCGCGCGACGGCTTCGTGGCCGCCGGCGGCGCCGTCTGCCTGATCCTCGAGGCCGAGGAGGCCGCCCGCCGGCGCGGCGCGACGATTTACGCGGAACTCGCCGGGTGGGGCCAGGCGGCCGACGGGCACAACGTCGCGGTCTCGCATCCCGAGGGCGCAGGCCTTGTCGAGGCGATGCGGCGGACGCTCCGCGACGCCGGCGTCGGCCCGCACGAGATCGACTACGTGAACGCCCACGCCACCTCCACCCCAGCGGGCGACCGCTCGGAGGCCCTCGCGTTGCGGCAGGTGTTCACCGCCGCCGGCGCGCAGCCGCGGGTGAGCAGCACCAAGGGCCTGACCGGCCATCCGCTTTCCATGTCCGGCGTGATGGAGGCGGCGTTCTGCGCGCTCGCGCTGCGCGACGGTTTCATCCCCGGCAACGCGAACCTCGTGGAGCCCGACGAAGCCTGCGCGGGCCTCGACCTGCCGCGGGCGACCCTCGACGTCGCGCCGCGGACGATCCTCAACAACAGCAGCGGCTTCGGCGGCAGCAACGTGTGCCACGTCCTGCGCCGCTGGACCTCGTGAGCCACCCTCGGCCAGCCGCGGGGACCACGCCGCTCGGGCCAAGCCGGTGCGTGGCCGTCGCACACCCCGGCCATCCTTGGCCCGCGGAACACCCGGGGCCCGCGGTTGGTTTGGGCGATTTCATCCGTGTGGGCCGCGTAGTCCGTGGGCTCCTCCGGTCTCTGGATTTGCCGCCGCCCCGGAGCCGGGCCATCCTGCGCACCCTCCTCCCTCCATGAACCTCACCCGTGTCCTGCTCCTTCTCACCCTCCTGCTCGCCGGCTGTGCCACGCAGATCAAGACCGAGGTGACGCAGAATCCTCCGCCGGCGGAGAAGTTCGCGAATTTCACCCGCTTCGAGATGCCGAAGCTCGTGCTGCTGCCCCCGTACGCGGGCCAGGAGCCCAACGAGCGGGCGCTGGTCAAGATCCAGGAGAACGTCGACCAGCGGATGAAGCCGGCGCTGCAGACCTGGAACGCCGCCGCGCCCGCGGGCGCGCCGGTCCGGACGCTCCTGATTGAGGCGAGCGTGCCCGAGATCAAGTTCATCAACGCCACCTCGCGCGTGTTCGCCGGGGCGATGGCGGGCAGCTCCGCGGTGATCGTGCGGGTGAAGCTGAGCGAGAAGGAAACCGGCCGCGTGATCGCCGAGCCGCTCTTCTACGCGCGCGCGGCCGCGATGGGCGGCGCGTATTCCATGGGTGGGACCGACAATGCCATGCTGGTCCGGATCGCCAACCGGCTCTCCGACTATTTGTTGGGCAACTACAGCCAGGCGGTGGGCGGCGCCACCGGCGCCGAGCCCGCGAAATAACGCTCGCCCCCCGGCCGCTTCGGCGGCGTTTTGGGGGTTCGCACCGTTGCCATGTCCGACTCGCTCAATGCCCGCCTCAAGCAACTGATCGTCACCACGCTCAAGCTGGAGGACGTCACCCCCGAACAGCTCGCGGACGACGAGCCGCTGATCGGTTCGGGGCTCAACCTCGACTCGATCGACGCGCTCGAGCTCGTGGTCACGCTCGAGAAGGAGTTCGGCATCAAGATCTCGAGCAGCGAGGAGTCGCGCCAGGCGCTCGCCAGCATCGCCCACCTGGCGGAGTTCATCCGCGCGCGCGCCGATCCGTCCCGCCTGCCCGGCTGAGGCCCCGGCGGCCCGCCTTTCCGCCGCTTCATGCCGCTCCCGCCTGCCGTACGCCTCGCCGCCTCGGACTGCCTCACCGCCCTCGGTGACGCCGGCTCGACCCACGCGGCCCTGCTGCGCGGCGAGGTGGCGCTGCAGCTCCGGCCGGTGCTCGGCGCCGACGGCGCCGAGGCGGTGCCGCTGGCGGTCGTGCCGGGGCGCGGCTACGACGAGACCGCGCCGCCCAACTGGCTCGGCCCGCTGCAGGCGCTGGCCGCGCCCCTGGCCGGCGGCGGCTGGGGCACGGCGCGGCGGCCGGTGTTCGTCACGAGCAGCAATTTTGGCGTCGGCAGCCTCTATGCGTATCGGCGGCACGGGGACACCGCCCATCTCGCGTACGGCACCCCGCACGCCTGCGTCGACTGGCTCGCCGCCGCGCTCGGCTGGGGCCCGCACGTGACCACGGTGTCGCACGCGTGCGTCTCGGCCCACCTCGGACTGCTGCTCGCGTCCCGGGTGCTGCAGGCCGGACTCGCCGAAGCGGCGCTCGTGTTTTCCTTCGACTTCATCAGCCCGTTCGTGGCGGGCGGGTTTCACGCGCTGAAGATCCTGAACGCGGGGATGCCGGCGCCCTATGCGGACCGGCCGACGGGCTCGATCGGCCTCGGCGACGGGGCGGCGTATGCCGTGCTGACGCGCGACCGCGGCGAGTTCGCGCTCGAAGGTCAGTCGCTCCACAACGAGATGCACCACTTCACGGCCAACCGCGCGGATGGCGCGGGCTTCGCCGCCTGCCTGGAGCCGGTTCGTGCCGCCGCCGCCGGCCGCCGGGTCTGGCTCAAGGGCCATGGCACCGGCACGCTCGAGGCCGGCCGCCTGGAATCCGCGGCGCTGGCCGCGGCGTTTCCCGGCGCGCCGCTCGTCGGCTGGAAAGGCAGCCTCGGTCATACGCTCGGCAGTTGCGGGCTCGTGGAACTCGCGCTCGCGTGCGTCGCGCTTCGCACCGGCCGCGTGCCGGGCACCGTGGGCGCGAGCGGGCCGGGGTTCCAGCCCGCGGTCGCCTTCGCCGAGATCTCCGCGCGCGACACGGACGGCGTCATCTGCGCGAGCAACGCCTTTGGGGGCGCGCACGCAGCCTTCCTCCTCGGCCATGCTTGAACGTCATATCCAGGCGGTGAGCGCGCACGACGCGGGGCTCGAGGAGCCGGCGGCCACGCGCGAGCGCCTGAAGGACCGGTTTCCGCGGGGCGCGACGCGACGGATGACGCAGCTCGGGCTGCTCGTGGGCGCGGCGCTCGACGACCTCGCGCCGGACGCCGCCGACGCGATCGTCTATGCCTCGGGTTACGCCGAGACGCGCGCGCTCGAGGGGTACCTCGAGAGCTTTCCCGGCGCGAGCCCGACGCTCTTCCAGACCTCCATCCATCCGAGCGCGGTGCAGCAGGCGATGATCGGGCGGCAGTTGCCCGTGCGGGAATTCTTCCCGCTCACGGGCAGCCGGCACCTGCCGGCCCACGCCGTGCAGGCGGCGCTGCTCTCGCCCGCGGCGCGAGTGCTGCTGTGCGGGGGCGAGGAGCGCGGGACCTGGCTGCTGGCGCAGCGCGCGGCGAGCGACCGCACGTTCGCGTTCGCCCTCGCGCTGACCGAACGGGACGCGGCTGCGGCCGGGAGGATCGCGATGTCCGCGGCCGATCCCGCGGCGCCGGCCGCCGCGTTCACCCTGCCGGAGTTCTTCGACGCCCTGCGGCAGCGGCGAAACCTGGATGTCGTCGCCGCGCCGGGCCTGCGGCTGGAGGTGCAATGGCGATGACCGCGTCCGCTCCCCCTGCGGTGGCGGCCGCGCCCGCCCGCAACCCGGGCCCGAGCTGGGGCTACCGGTTTCTCTGCGCCTGCGACGCGGTCCTGCCGGAGGTCGTGTTCCGGCCGCTGCGCGCACTTGGCACCTGGGTGGCGCTCGCCAACATGCCCGCGCAGCGGGCGCATTCCCGCGCGTACCTGAAGGCGGTGACCGGCCGCGATCCCACCTGGCGCGAGGTGTTCCGCCACTTCTTCGCCTTCGAGGAGTTCCTCATGCTGCGGCTGCGCGTCGCCCACGGCCAGGCCCACCGCGGCGACCTGGCGCCCGATGCGACCGGATTTCGCGAGCTGCTGGCCAGCGGCGAGCCGGCGCTGCTCGGCACGTTTCACGTGGGACACTCCGACCTCACCGGATTCCTGCTCGGGCCGCAGGAAGGCCGGCGCGTGTTCATGGTGCGGCAGCGGGTGGACAATTCGCACGACACCGAGGTGCTCGGCGCGCGGTTCGGCGACTGGGTCACGTTCATCTGGGTGAACGATCCCGGCAACCTGCTCTTCGCGCTCAAGGACGCGCTCGCCGCCGGCGGCTCGGTGGCGCTGAAGTGCGACCGGCTGGAGTTCAGCGCCAAGACGGAGGCCTTCGAGTTCCTCGGCGCGCGCCGCCTCTTTCCCTTCACGATCTATCACCTCGCGCTCATCTTCCAGGTGCCGGTCGTGCTCAGCCTCGGGCTGCCCACGCGACCCGGGCATTCGGCCGTGATCAGTTCGCCGCTGTTCCGGCCCGACGCCGCCGGCAAGGCCGCCAACCTCGCGCGCGCCCGCGGGCATTTCCAGGAGTTCCTCGCCCGGCTCGAGGGCCATCTGCGCGACGACCCGCGGCTCTGGTTCAATTTCACGCCGCTGAACCCGCCCGTCCCATGACGCTCGCGCACCGGCTCCTGCGGCTCTACCATTATCCGGCCAACGTGGTGTCGTGGACCCTGTTTGCCGCGGTGGGGCTGGGGCTGAACCTCGCGTCCGCCCTGCTGCTGTTGTCCCGCAACCCGGGCCGGCATGCGCCGGGGGTGCGCGCGACGATGCGGCGGCTGTTTTCGGCCTGGTGCGCGTGGCTGCATTTCACGCGCCTCATCTATGTGCGCTTCCACGGCTTCACGCCCGACGCGCTCTCCGGGCCGGCCGTGTACATCGCCAACCATCCCGGCCTGCTCGACGCCACCTTCATCCTCGCGCGGCTGCCCGATGCCATCTGCATCTTCAAGCCGGCGATCATGCGCAACCCGGTCCTGGGTCCCGCGGCGCGCATGGCGGGCTATGTCGCCGGCGAGAGCGGCGTCGATCTCATCCGCGACGTCGCGGCGCGGGTCTCCGCCGGCAACTCGCTGCTCGTCTTCCCCGAAGGCACGCGGACGCTTCCGGGCCGGACGCTGAACCCGCTCAAGCCGGGGTTCGCGCTCATCGCCGCGCGGGCGCGCGTGCCCGTGCGCATCATCGCCATCCGGGCGCCGCGCGACCTTGTGCCCAAGGGCTGGTCCTGGTGGCGGGCGCCGCAGTTTCCCGCGCTGGTGGACGTCACGCTCCTGGCCGAAATGGAGCCGCGCCCCGGCGAGAGCATCACGGAGCTGACCGATCGCACCCGCCGCACGCTGGCCGCGGCCCTGGCCTCCGCCGCCGCATGAACGCTTCGTCGACCCATCTCGTGCTCATCCCGAGCTTCAACCCGGGTCCGCGGCTCCTCGCCACGGTCGCGGGCGTGCTCGAACAGTGGAGCCCGGTCTGGATCGTCGACGACGGCAGCACCGACGAGAGCACCGCGGCCGCGCGGGCGCTGGCGGCGCGCGATTCCCGCGTGCGGCTGATCGTGCGCGAGCGCAACGGCGGCAAGGGCGCCGCGGTCGCGACGGGCGTGGCGGCGGCGCTGGCGGCGGGGTTCACCCACGTGCTCACCGTCGACGCGGACGGGCAGCACCCCGCGGATCACATCCGGTCGTTCATGGCTGCGTCGCAAGCGCAGCCGGCCGCCCTCGTGCTCGGGCGACCCGTCTTCGGACCCGAAGTGCCGCTCGAACGGCTGCACGGCCGGAAGCTGAGCGTGGGCCTCGCGCGGCTGGAGATCCTCGGCGCGGGCATCGACGATCCCCTGTTCGGATTCCGCGTCTACCCGGCCGCGCCGCTCCAGCGCGCCCTCGCGTCGACGCGTCGCGCGCGCGGCTTCGACTTCGACCCGGAAGTGGCCGTGCGGATGTTCTGGGCCGGCGTGCCGACCGTGAACCTGCCCGCGCCGTGCCGCTATTTTTCGAAGGGGGAGGGCGGCGTGTCGCACTTCAATTACCTGCGCGACAACCTGAAGCTGGTCTGGCTGCACACGCGGCTGTTGACGCAACTCCTGCTCTGGCGGTGGGTCTCAGTGGTACGGATGCGACGCCGGGCCTCATGAAGAACAGGATCTGCCACGCGGGCGCGGCGTCACGTCGCCCGAGTCCTTGCCATGGGCGCGGCGGCCGGCTCGCCGCGATTTTCGCGCTCGGCTGGTTCGTCCTTGTCGCCGGCCAGCCGGTGCGGGCGCAGCCGGCCGCGGATTCGCCGGTCGGATGGGTGTCCGAGGCGAACCGGCTGCCCGATCCCGCCCGCGACCCGGCCTGGCGCGAACTGGTCGACAGGCTCGCGCCGAACAAGACGCGGCAGTCGGCGTTCGAGGAGCGGCGGTATTTTCCCTTTCGCAAGGCGCCCGTCGTACTCACCGGCGAGATCCGGATCGTGCCCGAGGTCGGGATGAGCCTGCGCTACCTGACGCCGGAGGAGAGGGTCATGATCGTCGACGAGCAGGGGCTGTTGTTTCGCGATCGCGCCGGGCGGGAGCAGCCGGCCCCGGAGGACAGCCGGGCGCAGGCCGCGACGGCGGCGCTGGTGAACGTGCTGCGCTTCGACCTCGCGAAACTGCAGCGCGAATTCGTCATCCACGGCCGGCGCGACGGCGCCGCCTGGACGCTCGCCTTCGTGCCCCGGGAGCCGGCCTTCGCCCAGCTGCTCGGCGTGCTGACGGTCGCGGGCGAGGATCACCGGCTGCGGCGGATCGAGATGGTGAAGTCGCCGTCGCAGCGGATCGAGATCGACATCCGCGACACGCGCGAAGATGTGCTGTTCACCGGCGATACGTACCGGCGTTTCTTCCGCTGAGCGGGACTCATGCCGTTGAGGTGAAGCCGCCTGTCCCCAGGCGGCTGGCGTGCGACGGACCGGTTCACAGCGGCGTGAGGACAAGCCGCTCCATCTTCCGGTCCGGCCGTTCTCAGGGCTGATTTGAAGTCCAGCTGCATGAGTCTTCTGGCTGAGCCGGAAGCAAGCCGGAGCGGTGGCCCGCGAGCCCCGTGAGCGACGATCCCGGGAGTTGCCTCCCGGCGGGATCGCAGTGGGATAGCCATTCGCCTCCTCCGGTGGATTTTCGTCGCCAACGCCTCCTCGCCCGCCTCGCCCTCTGCGCTTTTGCCGCCGTTTGTGCGGTCTGGCTGTGGCGTCTCGACCACCGGGAGCGCATTTCCACCAACATCCTCGACCTGATCCCGTCGGGCGAGCGGGCTCCCGAGGTCGGTCTCGTGCGCGGTTTCGCGAGCAACGTGCAGTCCCGCGTGATGCTGTTTGCGCTGCTCGATCCGGCGCGGCCGGCCGCGGCGCCGCACGCGGCCGCCAGGGCATTTGTGGATGAGCTCCGGAAGGCGCCAGAGTTCGCGGAAGTGCAGCGCCCGGCGGACCCGGCGGCGCAGGACGCGCTCGGGCGCGAGGTGTTCGCGCACCGGCTCACCTGGCTGCTGCCCACCTGGCTGGCCGCGCGGGAGCGGGCCTTCGCGGCTACGGGGCGGCCGGGGGAGCAATTCTCCGCCTGGCTGGCGGAGGGCGCGGCGGCGGACCTCGAGGCGTTCCTGGCGCGTCCGGAGGCGACGGCGATGCAGGACCTGCTGCCACAGGATCCGCTGCTGCTCGTGCCTTCGCTCGCGGATCGGGCGCGGCTGCTGGCGCCGGGGGGCGCGGGCGCGGCTGGCCGGGCGCTGGTGTGGGCCCGGCTGGAGGTGTCGCCCTTTGCCGAGGCGGGCCAGGGGCCGGTGTTCGCCGCCGTGGAGCGGGCGCTGGCGGCGGCCCGGGCGGTCCAGCCGGGGGTGGACCTGCGCTGGTCGGGCATCAACCGGTTCGCGGCGGCCAGCCGCGCGCGCATCGAGGCCGAGCTCAAGGGCCTCAACCTCGTGTCGATCGCCGGCGTGCTCGCGGTGAGCTGCCTGTTCGTCCGGCGGATCTCGCGGCTGCTGCACCTGCTGCCGGTCATCGCGCTCTCGATCGTGGGGGCGTGGACGCTTTCGACGCTGGTTTTCGACCGGCTGCACGTGCTCGTGTTCGTCATCGGTTCGCTGCTGAGCGGCGTCGCTGTCGACTATGGCTTCTACATCTACATGCAGCCGCCGCTGTATCCGGATGAAACGTACGGGCAAAAGCTGCGCCGGCTCCTCCGGCCCCTGCTGGCGAGCTGCCTCACGACGGTGGCCGGCTTCTCGCTCCTGCTCTTTTCCGAGCTGCCGCTGATCCGGCAGATCGGCTTTTTCGTTTCCGCCGGCCTGCTGTGCGCGCTCGGTGCCGCCATGCTCTACTTCGCGCAGCTCGACCGCCCGCAGCTCGAGGGCCGCGAGTGGGGCGGGCTCGGCGGGGCGGGCGCGGCGCCCGGCTGGCGGAGGCTCGTGCGCGTCGGACTCGTCGCCGCGGTGCTGGCGGCCCTGCTCGGCCCGTGGCGGCTGCAATGGCGGGACGACGTGCGCGAGCTGGACCTGCCCGCCCCGGAACTGCACGCCAACGAGCGGGAGTTGCGGGCCTGGTTTGGCGAGACCGACTCGCGCTCGCTCTTCCTCACCCACGGGCCGACGCTCGCGGCCGCCCGCGCCCGCCTCGATGCGTTCCTGGCGTGGCATGCCGCGGCGCGTCCGGGCGTGGCGGCGGCCAGCGTGGGACTGCTGCTGCCGACCGAGGACGACTGGCGCGCGCTGCCGCAACGGCTCGCCCGGTTGAAAGGCTTCGCGGCGGATTTCCGCGCCGCGCTGGCGCGACACGGGTTCACGCCGGAAAGTTTCGAGCCCTTCTTCGCCGCCTGGGAAGCGCAGGCTGCGCGGGCGCCGGCGGAGGATTTCGCGGCGCTGGCCGCCGGGCTCGACCGCGCCCTCACGGGGCCGCTGGCGTTGCTCAGCCAGCGGGGCGCGGCGCCGTACTGGTTTCTCTCGGTGGTCGACGCGCCCGACGTCACCGCCCCCGAGGGCCTGCACACGCTCGGCCTGCAGCAGCTCCAGTCGCTCAACGACCTCTTCACGCGCTACCGCTGGTCCGCGCTCCGGCTCAGCCTGATCGGGCTCGGGCTGGTCATCGCGAGCGTGTTTGCGATCTATCCGGCGGCGCGCGCCCTGCGCATCGCGCTGATTCCCGCCGGGTCCTGCTTCTTCGTCTTCGGCGTCCTGGGACTGGCGGGTTTCACCTTGAACCTGTTTCACCTGCTCGGCGCGTTCCTCGGCGTGTGCCTGTCGCACAACTACGCGATCTTTTCCGCCGACAACGCCGAGCGCGGCACGGCGCCGCCGGCGCCGATCCGGCTGTCGGCGCTCAGCACCGTGGCATCGTTCGGCGCGCTGGCGTTCAGCCGGATCCCCGTGATCCACGCGCTCGGCGCGACGGTCGCGCTGATCGTCCTGACCGCCCTCGCCATCGTCGAACTCGAGCCGCTGGCACGGCGGCCCCGCGCATGAATGCGACCCTGGCCGGCGCGTGGGACGACACGGTGCGGGCGGCCCCGGAGGCCGTGGCGTACATCGACGCCGCCACGGGCCGGCGCGTGACCCGCAGGGAGTTGTCCGCGGCGGCGGCGGACTGGCGCGCGGCGCACGGACGCGACCTGGACGGCCGGACGGTGCTGCTGTGCGCGCCCAACGGCGCGGGCTGGCTGGCCGCGTTCCTCGGGCTGCTGCAGTCCGGAGCCGTCGTGGCGCCGCTCGATCCCGGCGAACCGCTGGCGGCGCAGGAAGCGACGGCGAAGGCGATCGGGGCGGCCTGGCTGTGGAGCGGGGACGCACTCCGACCCGTGGCGGGAAGGCTGCGCCGCGCGCGGGACGCGCGCCGCCTGCTCAAGCTCACCTCGGGCACGACCGGGGTGCCGCGCGCGCTGGCGTTCACCGACGCGGAGATGCTCGCGGATGGACGCCAGGTGTGCGCCGGGATGGATCTCCGGGCCGGCGACCTGAACTTCGGCGTCATCCCCTTCGGCCATTCCTATGGGCTGGGCAACCTGGTGGTGCCGCTGCTGGCGCAGGGCACGGCGGTCGTGGGCGGCGTCGCCGTGCTGCCGCACGCGCTCGCCGACGCCATCGCGCGCGAGCGGCCGACCGTGTTTCCCGCCGTGCCGGCGCTGCTGCGGGTGCTGGTGGCGGCGGACATTCCGCGTGCGCATCTGGCTTCGCTGCGCACCGTGATCTCCGCCGGCGCTCCGCTTGCGCCCGAGATCGCGGAGGCATTCGCGGTGAAGTTCGGCCCAAAGGTGCACAGCTTCTACGGCTCGAGCGAGACCGGCGGCATCACCTATGACCGGAGCGGCGACTTGGCGCGGACCGGCGGTGGCGTGGGCACTCCGCTGCCAGGCGTCGGGCTCGCGTTCGGCCGGGGCGGGCGAGTCACCGTCACCAGCCCGGCGGTCTTCACGCTTGGCAACCCGCGGCGGGGCGGGGGTGGTTTCGGAGCGCATCTCACTGCCGATCTGGCTCAGCCCGGCGAGGGCGGCAGCCTTATCCTGCTCGGTCGCGCCGGCCGCTGGGCCAAGATCGCCGGCCGGCGGGTCAACCTCGCCGAGGTCGAGCGCGCGTTGCGGGCGGTACCGGGTGTGCGTGACGCCCACGTGGCCCTGCACGGCGGCCGCGCGGAGGCGCTCGCGGCGGCGGTGGTCGCCGCGCTGCCGGCGGAGGCGGTGCGCAGCGCCCTGGCCGGCCGGCTGGCGCCGTGGAAGCTGCCCAAGAAAGTGCTGTGCCTGCCGGGATTTCCCCTGACGGCTCGGGGCAAGACCGACACGGCTCGACTGCGGACGCTGCTGGCCGGGAGCGGAGAGAACCGGGGGGCGTAGTCCGTCGCCAGACGTGCGTTTGCCGACGGCGGCGTACGTGGGGTGGGCGGCGTGGCGGCGACGGAACTCGGATCTATGCCGTGGAGGTGGAGCCGCCTGTCCCCCCGGCGGCTGACTTACTACGGACCGGTCCGCAGCGGCTTGAGACAAGCCGCTCCACCTTTCCGTGCCGCCGATTTGGTGGCTCTGTGACGCCAACGCTATGAGTCCAGTCCAGCCCTCGGAAGGACGCATACCGCGCCAGGATTGCGCAGGTTCCCCGCCGGCGTCAGCCCATCAGCGTCGCCTCGATCTCGATATCGAGGGCCGCCCGGCAGATGTCCGCCTGAAGGTAGGTGACGAGATCGTCGGGCCGAAACAGCGCCGCCTCGAGCCGGGCGCGGGCCGGGCCGAGATCCTCGGGATGGCGGAGATAGACCTTGAAATGGCGCCGCGCCCCGGGACCGGCGGCAAGGGTGTCGCCGCGGTCCAGCGCCCGCGAAATCAGGCGGAGATTGTCGAGCGTGCAGGTGATCTGGCCCTCGAGATCGCCGGGAGCCACCGTGCGGTGGCCCTTGATCGCGGCGGTCCCTGAAACGAAGGCGACCGTTTGTCCGCCGCAGAGTCCGATCGAGGCGCGAGCGAAGGAAGGAGAACGCGGCCCGTGCTCGGCCGGATACCGGTAGGCGGGCACCTGGTCGGGGTTTTCGACGTGCCGCGGGGCCTGCATGCCGGCGATGAAGATGGCGTCGAGGCGGCTGCCACCGCTCCCGACGGCCGAGGCGGCGGGGAGCCTGGCTTCAAAGCCCGGACCGAAGGCTTCCTCGAACGCGCGCGCCCGGCCGACACAGAAGGCCCGGTAGTTTTCCCCGGCCGGCGTGAGCGCATTGATGGCAGGGACGTAATTCCACACGCGGAACAGGTGCCGGCCCTGGCACGCGGCGAGGACGCGTTGATAAAGCGATTCGGCGCGTGCGGCCATGTCGCCGGATGACAGCGGCTCCGTCACGTGGCCGATCAGCACGTCTCCTTCCTGGAACCGTCGCAGTGCTGTCTCGGAGGGCAGGGCGACCGCCGAGCGGAAAAGAATCTCCTCCGGCTCACCCGCGAGCCAGGGGGAGGGGATCAGGATCGAAGCGCCCTGACCGCTCGCCGGAGCGCCGGCAAAGGCGATGCGAAGGGAGGCGGGAGCCTGAGCGACCGAAGAAGACGGCATGGAATCGGCACTCTCCTCAGCGACGTCGGGCCTCGCAAGCCGGCTGATGGCGGGCGGCCCCGACCGCGTCGCGTGTCCGCTGCCGTACCGCGCCTGCCGGAGGCACAGCCGGGAAAAGCGGGCAGGTGCGGATTCGACGCGGCGACATGAGGCGGATCAGAGCGGCGTGCTTCCGGAGGGTCAATCTGCAAGGCGGGCGTCGACGCGGGTGAGTTGCAAAGAGAGGATTACGGCCAAATGCCATTGACGCTGTGAGGTGGCGTACCTACGCCCCTAGGATAATTCCTCACCTATGAACAAGGGGCTTGTCGCTGCGGGCGGTGGTGCGTTGCTGGTTGGCGTTGGCCTGCTCCTTGCAGGCTTCTTCAAAGCGGGGGAGCGCCCGGCCAAGCTCACGTGGCGGGACCCCGAGGTGAAGTCGGCGCTGATGACGTTCGGCTACAAGGTGTACGCCAGCCCGAAGGTCCAGTTCGGCCGCCATTACCTCTCGAAGATCGTCTTCAAGAACGAAGGCGAGCACCCCGTGCAGAACTTCTCGATCAGCTACAAGATCGACGAGTACGTGCCCTGGACCGAGCCCAACGTGATCAACCAGATCCCGGGCGGCTTCACGTTCACCGAGCTCTATTATCCCAAGCTGCCGGCGTCGGTCTCCAAGATCCGCAATGCGACCCAGGCTTCGCTGCAGGTGCGGTTCCGCTGGATGGAGGGCAAACGGCAGCGCGAGGAAACATTCTCCCGCGACATCACGCTGCGCGGCGTCAACGAGCTCGCCTACTGCGACCTGCCTCAGACGGAGGTGCAATCGTGGTTCGACGCCTTCAATGCGATCGGGTTCTCGATGGCGATGGTCACGCCCAACGACCCGGTGGTGAACCTTTATACCTCGGAAATCACCAAGCAGGCGGGCGGCACGACCGCGGGCATCGCGGGCGGCGCGCAGGAAGTCGCTCGGCTGTGCGCCAACACCTACAACTACATGCTGCGTTCGGGCCTGCGCTATACGGGCGACGCGGGCGTGCCGGCCAACTTCGACAACATCTCCACGCTGGTGCAGTCGGTGCGGCTCCCGCGCGACGTGATCATCAACAACCAGGGCCTCTGCATCGAACTTACGCTGCTGTGGTGCTCCCTGCTGGAACACATGGGCGTTCGCACCGCGATGGTCGTGATTCCGGGCCATGCCTTCGTCATCGCGTACTCGCCCGACCAGGGCCTGCCGCTCGCCCAGGGCATCCCGATCGAGACCACGGCCATCACGCCGCGGGCCGTCGGCCGCGACGCCGAGGTGTCCTTCGAGGAGGCCGTCAAGATGGCCTCCGAGAGCCTGCAGCGGGCGCAGCAGGACGGCCGGATCATGATCCTCCCGGTGCAGGAAATCCAGGCGCTCGGCTTCACTCCGCCGGAGCTGGCCGAAGTCGACACCGACAAGCTGGGCGACACGCTCGCCCGACGCACCTCCCGCCCGGCGCCGCAGATGGTGGTCATGCAGTCCCCGACCATGACTCAGCCCGCGCCGCGCCAGGCCCCGCCCGCGCCGCCGGTGATTCCTCCGGGTTTCACGGGCTGGCGGCATCCGCAAGGCTACCTCTCGATGGCGATCCCGGCCGACTTCGTGCAGATCGCTCCCGCTGGCACGCTGGGCGTGATCGTCCTGTCCGTCGGCAACCCGGCGACGACCGCGGAGTGCGGCGTGATGCAGGTTCCCGGAGCGCAGTCGCCGCAGCAGGCGATGAATTATCTCACCGGCGTGTTCGGCCAGATGGGCTCGCGGCTGCAGGTCACCGGAAGCAGCGCGGGTGAAAACGGCGCGGTCTACTTCAACGGCACCACCTCCACGCCCGCGGGGGTGGCGCGCTGGGTGTGTGTCGCCCGCTCGGTGCCTGGCGGCGTGGTGCTGGTCTCGGCCGGCGCGAGCTCGGTCGCCTGGTCATCCCAGAGCGCGCTGCTCCAATCGATCCTCTCCACGGTGCGGTTCAACTGAGGCTCCCATGCAACGCCATCGCTTCCTCCTCCTTTTCCTGCTCGCCGGTCTGCTTCTGGCCGCGTGGCCCGGGCGCGCCTGCGCCCAGGCGATGCCCAAGACGACCAATGTCATCCAGGAACTCTTTCCCGACGGTTCCCTCGCGCTCACGCTGGAGATGACGTTCGATGCCGCGCCCTGGCGCATCTGGAAGTCGCAGGTCGGCGACGAGCCGTCGCGGCTTCGCGCCATGATGAAGCACCAGTTCTCGGCCTACATCATCGACGACTTCAAGATGGAGAAAGATGACCTGAACCGCACGGCGCGGGTCTCCATCCGGAGCTCGGCGGGAGCGGAACTCCGCAAGGACGGTCGCTTCCGCGTCGCGATCGACAAGGACTACCGCCTGGTGAACAACACCGGCCGGCAGTGGTTTTTCAGCGGCAACAACCCGCACGCGAACAACAGCCTCCAGACCATCCGGCTCACGGTGCCGGAAAATGCCACGAATGTCACCCTCGTGGGGCCGGGGACGCTGGACCAGGGGCTGATTTATTCGCTCAACGTTCCCGCCGGCAAATCGCGGACGTTCCTGATTCTCGGCGCCTTGCTCGCCGTCGCCGGCGGCGTCATCGTGGTCCTCGGTTTCCGCGGCGGTTTGGGCTCGCGCGGGCCGTCGGCCTGATTAGTCCGTTGGCCTCAATTTCCTCCACCATGAAGCGCTTTTCCGCCGCCCTTTTCGCCGCCCTGATTGTCGCGTTTTCCCCGGTCGCGGTCGAGGCGATGAACAACGCCGACGTGGTAAAGATGAGCAAGGCCGGGCTCAGCGAGGAGACCATCATCGCGGCGATGAAGCGGGAGAAGCCCGAGTACGATACGGGCACGGATGCGCTCATCACCCTCAAGTCCGAGGGCGTATCCGAAAAGGTCATCCAGCAGATGATCGCGCTGAGAACCGCCGCCGAGGCCCCGCCGCCCGCACCGGCGGCGCCGGCTTCAAGCGCGGCTCCCGCCGCTCCGGGCGCGCCCGCGGCCCCCGCGCCGGCGGCCACGCCAGGCTACTCGTCGCTCCTCGTCCCGTCCGGCGGCGGCCCCGTGCCCGCCCCCGCCGTCTCGGCGGCATTCTCGCAGGTCCTGCCGAGCATCGCGCCGCCGAAGATCGAGCCGGTCGTGGGCGGCGACTACTTCACGCGCCTCACGTTTCGCGAGGAGAAGAACGAGCACGTCACCACCAATTATGGCCGCGGCTCGGTCGTGCCGATCAACACGCCGGTCAAGCTGGTGTCCATGTCGGGCTCGCTCCTGGTGCTGAAGCGCGGCGACACCGGCCAGGAGATCAAGGTGAAGAACGAGGAGAAGTACTCGAAGAAATCGATCAAGGAGATCGCCGCCATCATGCTCGCGGAAGAGAAGACGCCGATCGAGCAGCTCCCGGAGCCGTTCGCCTCCGCCGTGCGCAGCGGCGAGATGCGCAAGGGCATGACCAAGGAGATCGTGCTCATGGCCCGCGGCTATCCGCCCGCGCACGAGACGCCGTCGATCGACAACGACCGCTGGGTCTACTGGTCGAGCCGCTTCGTGAAGCAGACGATCGTCTTCTCCGACGGGCGGCTCTCCGAGGGCCGCGGGATCTTCTGACGGGCGCGCGCCGTCGCGCCGCTCGGGTTTCAGCGCAGCTGCTCCCGTCGCGGCACCACGCACGCGTAGTCGCGGCGTTGCAGTTCCTCCAGCAGGCGGGCGATGCCCGCGACGCGCAGCGATCCTGGCACGGACGGTCCCTCGTGCAGCAGCACGATCGCGCCTGGACGAATGCGGGGCGCGACGCGGGCCACGAGGGCGTCAGGAGCGCGCAGCCGCGAATCGCCACTGCGGATGGTCCAGCCCACGTAGGTGAGGTCGCGGGTGGCGAGCGCCCGGCCGAGGAGGAGGTGCTTGATCCCCACAGGAGCGCGGAACCAGGCGGGGCGCACCCCCAGTCGCGCAAGGCCGTCAAGCGGGGCATCGAGCTCGCGCGCCAGCCGGACCGGGGAGGCGCACCAGAACGAACGGGCCGGATGAGTCTGCGTATGATGCCCGATGTCGTGGCCACGGCGCAGGATGGCGGCGACCAGCTCCGGATGCCGCGCGACGCGTTCGCCGACGACGAAGAACGTGGCGCGGGCCCGATGCCGCTCGAGCAGGTCGAGAAGGCGCGGCGTATCCTCGGGATCGGGTCCATCGTCGATGGTGAGCCACACCTCGCGGCGATCCGTGGCAAAGCGGGTGTGCACGCGGCACAACCCCTGTCCGGCGGGTGCGAAGAGGGCGTGGAGGACCAGCGCGTCCGGCACGAAGAACGCCGCCAGCGCCGCGCCCCGCTGCCCCGCGCCGAGCCACAGTCCGGCCGCCAGCGCCTTGCCGGCCAGTGCGAGGTGGAGGGCGTAAGGGGCGTGGCGCGGGGGCGCACCTGGCGGGTCCAGGACTGGCGCGCGGGGCAGTTCGTGGGACATGGCTCGCAACGGCTGCCGGCGACGCGGATGGCGGGGGATTCGCCGGCGGTCTACCAGGCGCAGAGGGCCGCGACCTGCGCGGCGGAGCCGTCGCGCGTCCATCCGTCCAGCTGGGCCTGGTCCTTCAACTGCTGTCCCCGGGCGCGCGGCACGATGGCGAAGGCGTTGTCCGTTCCCGCCAGCGCGGTCATGTCGCCCCACAGCTTCTCGAATTGGGCAACCGGATACACGTCCTCCTGCCCGTGGCCCCAGCGCTTCTTGACGTCCTTCAGCGTGATGTACGTCTGCACCCGCGCCGCGAGCGTGCGCACGGCGGCGGCGGTGACCGCGGGATCGCCGAGCTGCTCCCGCGTGAGCCCGAACAGCGTCAGCAGCCGGTCGATGTCCACCCAGCACGTGTTGGTGCTGTAATAGGTCAGCGCGAACTCGTCCTCCTCGTTGGGCAGCGCCAGCCCCTCCACCATGCGCAGCCGGCCGTCGACCCGGGCCAGCCCGCCGCCGTGGTCCTCGATCCGCTTCGGGATCACCTCCCAGCCCAGGGTCACGCCCGCCTGGCGCGACCAGCCCAGCAGGGCGGGATCGAGCGTGGCACCGAGCGTGTCGATGTTGTGCACGAGCAGCGTGCGCAGGCCCGGCTGGCGGGCGAGGAGCTGGGCGAGCGTGCCATTCTTGAGCAGGTTGGGGACCTCGAACCAGTGGCCGACGGGATGCAGGCACTGGGCGGGTACGTTGTCGGTGTAGTCGGCCGCCTCGCCCGTCGCGCGCGCCCATCCGGCCAAGGCCGCGCGCACGCTGTCGCGCAGCTTCTCCTTCTGCTCGTCGAGTCGCTGCTGCGCGACTTCCTCCCACGCGAAATGCAGGTCGCGCACCGTCGGCACCAGCCGCAGCCCGATCGAGCGGCCGGGGGAGAGGAGCACCGTGCGCCCTAGGTCGGCGCCGTGTTCCGCCGCCAGGTGCCGCTCGATCGCGCCGTGGGTGAGATGGCTGGTGGTGAAGACGTGCGGGATCTCCACGCCATGGCGCCGGGCGGTGGCGCGCGTCTTGGCCAGGTGCACGTCGATGAAGCTGCGGTGGCGCCCGGCGAACTTCGCGAAGGGATGCAGGCCCTTGACCACGCCCGCTCCCTGGGTCCAGCGGCTGCCGACGCCGGCGGCGAAGGTCACGACCGCGACCTCCCCGCGCCGCAGGGCCTCCTCGCCCGCCGCGCGCAGGTCCGCGGGCGCGGCGGCCGCGGCGAAGAGGTCGCTGGCGGCGACGTCCTCGATGCGCGTGGTCGGGGGCAGCCGGTTCATGGCGAGTCCGATCCGTCCCGCCCTCAGGTCGGCGCGGATCTGCTCGTGCTGGGCGCGGTCAAAGCCGTTCGCCCCCAGCAGTTCGTCGAGCCCGGGTCCGGAGCGTCCGCCGGATTCCGCCGACGGCAGCATGCGGTCCAGCAGACCGGGCAGGGCGGCGCCGAACTCCGGGCGCGTGCGGCCGGCCCGGGCGAACTGCTGCAGGTCGCCGCGTTCGCGGACGCTCAGCGCGCGCACCTCGCGGCGAAGCAGCGCCGGGAGCGCGAGCTGGTAGTAGGCGGGCGGCAGGAGCGCGTCGGCTCCCGCGAACCGTACGGCGACGGACCCTTCCTCATTGATCGCGAATTCGTACACGACCGGATCCATCGCAAACGGCAGCGCGGTCTCGAGCTCGCGCTTGGCCGCGAGCATGATCTCCAGCAGCCGCTGCTGCGCCTCCGCCCGGCGGGCGGGCGCGAAGATGAAGCCCATGCCGCCGCCCGACATGCCGCCGAGCATCCAGAAACCCCAGAAGTCGTCGCCGAACTCCCCGCGGGTGCGCGCGATGATCGCCTCGGTGTAGCGGTTGCTCACCCAGGGGATGATCGTCTGCAGCGGACCGAAGAAGTTCTCCGTCAGCGCCCGGCCGAGGCCGCGAATGTCGCCGGCCGCGAGAAGGCCGAGGATCTCGTCGAGCGTCGCGACGGCGCGCTGGCGCGCGGTCCATTCGGCCTCGCAACGCAGGAGGTACTTCTCCGTGGCCATCTCGAGGATCGGCCCGACGTTCTGGGCCATGCCGCCGTGCACGAGCACCAGCGATTCCTGCAATCGGGCGCGGGCGGCGTCCGGGATGCGGGTGCGATCGAGCACCGTGTGGCGCGGCAGCAGCCGGCCGCGGCTGACCCCGAATTCCGGATCGCCCGGCTGGGCGGGCGCGCCCTCGATCAGCTTGATCCCGGGCCACAAGCCGCCGGAGTCCTGCCAGCCGCCGCCCGAACCTCCGAGCCACTCGCCGAGGATGGCGCGGGCGGCGACGATGCGGCGGTCCGCCTCGGTCATCGGCCCGGTGAGCCCCGCGATCTGGCCCGTGGCGCGCATGCAGACGCCGATGAGGGCGCCGAGCAGGTTGGTGGAAACCGCCAGCCGCGAGCCCTTGGGGATGCGGTTGACGTTGCTCACCAGCTCGAAACCGCGGCCGGGTCCGAACATCGTGGCGAGCAGCGCCGGCAGGCTTGCCCCGGAACGCTCGATGCCCGGCGGCACCACGCCCGCGGCAATCACCGCGGCCTTCAGCAGGCCCAGGTAGTCGCGGCCAAAATCGAAGACATCGTCGAGCGAGGCGAGCTCGGCCGAGGCTTCCAGATCCACGCTGGCCAGGCGGATGACCGGTTCGTCGAGGACGCGGAAGTATGCCTCGATCGGCGGCTGCGGCGCCGCGTCGCGGCCGTGCACGCCGAGGTCGACGGAGATGTTCAGCACCCGCGCGCCCTCCGGGTAGTCCATGCCGAGAAAGAAGATGTCGCTCCAGCCGCAGTGCGTGAGGTCCATGCGGACCGGCGTGCGCTCACGCAGGAGCGGAAACGGCGCGGACGCGTCCTCGCGTTCCAGCAATTCGCGGCGCACGCGCAGCGCCTGGTCGAGCGGGTGGCCGAGGCGGAACATCCAGGCGTTGCCGCGGGTGGAGCGCACCGTGCGACGGACCTGGTCGGCGAGGGTCTGGAACGCCAGGGCCTGGTGGGCCGCGGCGAGCGCGCTCGAAAGCGTGTCGCTCGGGCCCTGCGCCCGCTGCGCGGCGAGGAAGGCCGAGATCGCCTCCTCGAAGCGTCGCTCCAGCAGGTGGCGGAACCCGTCGTACGAGAGGCGGCCGGCGGCTGCCAGCCCGGGCCGGAGGGGCAGGTGATAGCGGTGGATCGTCGCGATGAAGAGCAGCGCGCGCACCCGTCGGTAGAGGTTGGCCTCGTCGCGCCGGTAGGCGTCGAGTGCGTCGCACGCCGCGAGCAGCTCCGCTGCCGTCTTCCCCTCGCACCAGCGGTCGATCGCGAGGTCGCGCACCGCGGGATCGGACGCGGCGATGATGTCGAGCACGCCCGGGCTCATGTGGCGTCGGAGCGAACGGCGAGCAGTTCGACGAGCTGCGACAAGACGCGGTCGCGTTCACGGCCCGAGAGCGACAGGGCGAGCTGGGCAAAGAGAAGTCCGTAAGGCGCGCCGATGTCGAAGCGCCGCCCGGCGATGCTGAACGCGAGGTACCGTCGCCGCGCGGCGAGCGCGTGCAGCGCCGGCGAGAGCCCCAGCGGCTGCTCCGGCGCTGCGAGGCGCTGCGAGTCGAGCAGGTCGTAGATGTCGCGATCGAGCACATGCATCCCGAAGAAACAAAGGTAGAACCCGGCCCGCAGCCCGGGCACCAGCAACTGCTGCTCGGCGACGGTGGGGGTCGGCTTCTCCAGCACCGCTTCGATCTGGTAGAGCGGCTGCGCGCCGCCGACCAGACGGCCGCCCACCGCGCCGAAGGCCGTGAGCTGGCTTTCGCGCGTCGGCTGCACGGCGGAAACGGGCGCGTTCTCGGCCGCCGCCACTTCGAGCAGTTGGCGCGCGCAGCTCGTGGCGCCCTGGGCGACGTGCAGGTGGTCGCCCACGAGATGGAGGAACGGGTCGTCTCCCGTGAAAGCCCGGCCGCAGAGCACGGCGTCGCCGTAGCCTCGCGGGGCGTCCTGCACGATAAAGCGCACCCGGCCGCGCAGGGGGCCGGTGGCCTCCGCGTAAGCGCCTTCGTCACCGGGGCAGACCACCACGCAGAATTCCTCGATGCCGGCGCCGGCGGCTTCCTCGAGCACGACCTGCAGCGCGGATTTCGGCTCGCCATTGGGGTCGATCAGCGTCTGCAGGGGAAGAGTGCGCTGACGCGGATTGGCGGCGGTGACGAGGACTTTGCGGATTCTCATGGGCGCGAGGGCAGGCGGGTTCTCCAGTGACGGGAGTCGGCGGCCCCGTGACAAGTTGCGAATCGCCGTCGGGCCCCGCGCCGTCCGGCCCGGCAGCGTCGGGACCGCGTGGATTTCCCGTAATCCGACGCGGAAACCTGGCACTCGTCACTTGTCACCCGGCACTTCCTCGACTACTTCTGGCCCTCCATGCCGAAGCGTACCGTCGTCCGCAAGTCCGCCGCGCCCCGCGTGTTGGCCGGGACGGTCGACATCACGCGGCAGGTCCACTTCAACGCCGCGCATCGCTTGTTCAACCCGGCGCGCAGCCGGCGCTGGAACGAGGAGAAGTTTGGCCTCTGCGCCAACCCGCATGGCCACGGCCACAATTACGTGCTGGAGGTGACGGTGCGCGGGCTGCCCGATCCGGAGACGGGCTACGTCATGGACCTCTCCGAACTGAAACGAATCTTGCAGCGGGCGGTGGTCGACGTGTGCGATCATCGCAACCTCAACACGGAGGTGCCGTTCCTGCGCGGGGTGATCCCCTCGACGGAGAACCTGGTCATCGCGTTCTGGGGGCGGATCGCGCCCCACATCAAGTCAGGCCGGCTGCACCGCGTGCGGCTGTACGAGACGCCGCGGAATTTTGCGGACTACCACGGTCCGGCCCACGAATAACCCGACTCCGGCGGAGCTCCGCGGCCGTTTCCGGCCCGGTTGTTATCGTCACCAACCGCCGCCGGAGACCCACAAAAACGACATGAGCAAGAAACAACCGATGTACCTGCATCGCTCCGCGAACGGAGCCGAACCGCGCATCCGGCGCGGTTACGATCGCAAGTTCAAGGTGACGCCGGCTTACCGGGCGACGCTGCCCGACATGATGGAGGCGGCTCACGACGCCATCCAGGGCGCGCACGTGCCGATCCAGCAGGTCGGGGTGCACAATTTCAAGTTGCCGCTCAAGTTCCGCACCAAGAAGGGCGAGGTGCTGACGCTCGAGGCGAGCGTCACGGGCACGGTCTCGTTGGAGGCCGACCTGAAGGGGATCAACATGAGCCGGATCGTGCGCTCCTTCTACGAGCACAAGGACGAGGTCTTCACCGGCGAGTGGATGGGTCGGATCCTCAAGGCCTACCTGCGCAACGTGCGCAGCAAGGACGCGCGGCTGAAGGTGAGCTTCTCGTATCCGATGCTGCATCGCAGCCTGCGCAGCGGGCTCGAGGGCTATCAGTTCTACGACGTGGCCTTCGAGGGGGTCATGACGCACGAGGGGACCTACCGCCGTTTCATCCACTTCGACTTCGTCTACTCCTCCGCCTGCCCCTGCTCCGCCGAACTTTCGGAGCACGCGCGCGACCAGCGCGGTACCTACACGGTGCCGCATTCGCAGCGCAGCAAGGCGCGGGTCGTGATCGAGGAGGCGCCGGGCCGCCGCATCTGGATCGAAGACGTGCACCGGCTCTGCCTGGAAGCGCTGCAGACCGAGACGCAGGTGATGGTGAAGCGCGAGGACGAGCAGGCGTTCGCCGAGCTCAATGGCGCGTACCTCAAATTCGTCGAGGATGCCGCGCGCCTGCTTTATCGCGCGTTCGATGCCGACCGCCGGGTGAGGGATTTCCGCCTCGCCTGCTCGCACCTCGAGTCGCTGCATTCGCACGACGCGGTGAGCGTGATCTGCAAGGGCGTGCGCGGAGGCTTCTCGGCGGATTTCATGGATTTCGGCTCCCTGGTTTGCTGACTCGAACCTCCGTCATGAAGCCGCCGGTCGTACTGGTCACGGGCGCGTCGCAGGGCATTGGCGCCGCGATCGCGCGGGCGTTTGCCCGGGAGATCCCCGGCGTCCGGCTGGCACTGGTCGCGCGCAGCCTGGCCAACCTGCGCCGGGTCGCCGCCGTGTGTGCGCGAAGCGGCGCGAACGTCGAGGTATTTTCCTGCGACGTCGCCGCGGAGGAGCCCGTGGCGTCGATGACCGCGGCCGTGCTGCGCCGTTTCGGGAGGGTCGATGTGCTGGTGAACAATGCCGGCAGCTTCGCGGGCGCCCCTTTCACGGAGCTCTCCGTCGCGCAATTCGACGCATTGATCGCGGCGAACCTGCGCAGCGTGTTCCTCGTTTCCCGCGCCTTTGCGCCGCAGATGATCGCGCGGGGCGCGGGAGATATCTTCATGATGAGCTCCATCGCCGGGCTGGTCGCGTATCCCGGGGGAGCGGGGTACTCGGCCGCGAAGTTCGGGGTGACTGGACTGAGCAAGGTCATCCGGGCCGAACTGAAGGAAAAAGGGGTGCGCGTGTGCTGCGTCTTCCCGGGCGCCACGGTGTCGCCATCGTGGCGGGGGAGCGGCGTCCCTGCCGGGCGCATGATGCCGGCGAGCGACGTCGCCCGGGCCTTCCTGGACGTTTACCGGCTCAGCCGTCGTACGGTGGTGGAAGAGATCGTACTTCGCCCGCAGCGGGGAGATGTCTGAAGGCCGCCCGCGGGCGCCGTGCCCCGCCGTTACGTCGAAAGTCACGGACTGACAACATTCGGCGCGATCGCCGCTGCTTCCGGACCTTGTCTGTGGGCAGCGACGGACGCTCCGGCCACGCTGCCAGGACATGAGGTTCGCAATTTGCACGACCCTCGAAATCCGATCGTGCGAAAAACCAGAAAAATCGTCCCAAGGATCGATGGAACTAATCTCAGGTTATTGAAGACCAGTATCTTGCTGCGGGGAGGCGAGCGTGGCACGCGTGTCGCTAAAGCAGGAGGGTATGAACACCGCACACGCTTTCGGGTTTTTGGTCACGGGTCTGGGAATGCTGCTGCTGCCGGCGGTGGCGCCGGGGTGGTTTGTCCGCCTCGCGAGCGACGGTTCGAGCGCGCGGGAAATTTGGGTTCAGGTCATGGGCCTGGTGAACATCTCCATCGGCCTCGCGGGCGTGGTCCATCACGGGATCCTGCCCTGGCTGTCCGCGGTGCGTGCGACCCTGCAGGCGCGGGCGCAGGAGTGGACTCCTGCCGCGCTGCCCGAGCGTGCCGGCGCCTTGGCCCGCGCGGCCGGGCTACAGCAGCGTGCCTTGGTCGCCACTGGCCGGCCTGAGGCCGACGGCGTGGTACCCTTTGGCCGTCAGCACCCGGCCCTGCGGCGTCCGCTGCAGGTACCCTTCCTGAATCAGAAACGGTTCGTGGACTTCCTCGAGGGTCTCCGCCTCCTCGCTCACCGCGACGGCAATCGTGCTCATGCCCACGGGGCCTCCCCGGTAGTTTTCCGCCATTATCCGCAGCATCCGTTTGTCCATCTCGTCCAGGCCGGCGGCGTCGATTTCGAGCAGTTCCAGCGCGGCAGCGGCCACGGGCTGCGTGATGTGGCCCCGCGCCCGCTCCTGCGCAAAGTCGCGCACGAAGTGAATGAGGTTGTTGGCGATTCGCGGCGTGCCGCGTGACCGGGCGGCGATCTCCTGGGCGCCGCCGGCGTCGATCTCCACTCTTAGCAGCGTGCAACTGCGGCGGACGATCGACTCGAGCGTGGCGCGGTCGTAGTAGTCGAGCCGGGTTTGGAGCGTGAACCGTGAGCGCAGGGGGGCGGTAAGCAGTCCGCTGCGCGTCGTGGCCCCCACCAGCGTGAAGCGGGGAATGGTGAGCCGGACGCTGCGGGCGTTGGGACCCTGGTCGATCATGATATCGAGCCGGAAATCCTCCATGGCCGAGTACAGATACTCTTCGACGGTCTTGGGAATGCGGTGGATCTCGTCGATGAACAGCAGGTCGCGTTCCTCGAGGTTGGTGAGCAGGCCGGCGAGGTCCCCGGCCTTTTCAATCACGGGGCCGGAGGTGACGCGGACGCTCTTGCCCAACTCGTGGCCCAGGATGAAGGCGAGGGTGGTCTTTCCCAGGCCTGGCGGGCCGGAGAGCAGGATGTGGTTCAGCGGTTCGCCGCGCCGCTTGGCCGCTCCCACCATGACCTGCAGCCGCTCCAGCGTCTTGGGCTGACCCGCGAAATCGGCGAACGTCAGCGGCCGGAGCGCCGCCTCTTCGCGTGTAACCGGCGTCGCCAGCGCGCCGGTGATGTAGCCGAGGCCCTTGGCCGGGCTGGAAGCCGCAGGGGTGGAACGAGGTGCGGGGGAACTCACGGCAGGGATAGGCGGCCAGGCGGGTCGATGGCGGAGTTTTCAGCGAGCGGCGGGTGCGTCGCAATGCGCAATTGGCTCAGCGCCATTCCACGTCGGCGCCGAGCGTGCGGAGGTTTTCAACGAACTTCGGGTGCGCGCGCTTGATGGTGTCGGCGTTCTTCACCACGGAGCGCCCGGGAATGCTCGCCGCCACCATGTACAGCGCGACGGCGGCGCGGATGATGTACGGCGCGTCCACGGTCGCCGCGCGGAGCGGCCGGTCGCCGAAGACGATGATGCGGTGCGGATCGCTCACGACGACGTGGGCGCCGAACTTCGAAAGCTCGGGCATCCACGTGAAGCCGCCCTCGTAGACCTTGTTCCAGAACTGGATCGCCCCCTTGGCGCGCACCGAGAGCGCGATCATGCAGGGCAGCAGGTCGACGGGAAAGTAGGGCCAGGGTGCGGCTTCGATCTTGGGCAGGAGGTTGCTGGTGAACGGCGCCTCGATTTCGAGCGACTGGTGGCGGCGGACGTGAGCAGTCGTGCCCTCGTGGTCGACCTTCACGCCGAGTTTCTGGAACGCCCGCGTCATCAGGTCGAAATGATGCGGCAGCGAGTGGCGCACCTTCACCTCGCCGCCCGTGATCGCGCCGAGGGCGAGGAAGGTGACCACCTCGTGATGATCGGTGTTGATCGTGAACGTGCCGCCGTGCAGGCGCTCGACGCCCTCGACCACGAGCTTGCTCGTACCCAGGCCGGAAATACGGGCGCCCATGCCCGCGAGCACGGTGCAGAGATCCTGCACGTGCGGTTCGCTGGCGGCGTTGATCAGCGTCGATTCGCCCTGGGCGAGCGCCGCGGCCATCACGAAATTCTCCGTGGCGGTGACGGACATGTAATCGGGCCAGTGCCGCGCGCCGCGAAAACCGTGCTCGAGGCGGAGGGTCAGGTCGTCGCGCTGGGAGATGCGCGCGCCGAGGCGTTCGAGAATTTCCAGGTGCGGATCCAGCTCCCGGATGCCGAGCGAACAGCCCTTGGCGTTGGTCGGCAGGGAGATTCGCTTCATCCGGTGCAGCAGCGGGGCGAAGAGCAGCACCGACGACCGCATGCCGGACGGCAGTTCGCCGGCCATCCGCTCCGGATCGAAGGTGGAATGGTCGAGCGCGAGGGAACCGGCCACGCGGTCCCACGCCACCTTCGATCCCTGCTCGTGGAAGAACGTGACAAGCTTCTCGACATCCGTGATGTCAGGGACGTTCAGCAGTGCGACGGGCTCGTCGGTGAGCAGCGTCGCGCAGAGGATGGGCAGGACGGAGTTCTTGTTGCCGGACGGCGTGATGGTGCCGGAGAGCGGTTTGCCGCCATTGACGATGAGATCGGCCACGGAGGAGCTTGGAGTTGAAGCGGACCGGGATTTCAGCGGACCGGTGAAATGAAAAAGGCGTCTTCCGCATTGGCGGAAAACGCCTTTGAAATGCGCGCGGGGTCGCGCGCGTCGCAAGGTTTAACGTGAACGATGACGGGACATTTCCCGCGCCTCAGATCGCGCCGCCACCCTGCTGGCCCTCGGGCCTGGGATTGCGATCGCCGCCTTCGCCGCGAAAGCGTCCGCGCCCGCCGCGCCCGCCGCGCCGGCGGCGGCGGCGGCGGCCACCGTCCTCTCCGCCCTCGCGAGGCTCGCCCTCCGGCCCGCGACTCTCGCCGCGGAACCCGCCGCGGTCTCGACCGCCCCGGTGTCCACCCTGGCCGTGAGGCCGGTCACCCTCGGGCCGGGACTCGGCGGCCGGCGTTTCGCCGGCGGGCTTGCCGCCGAAGATGCCTTTCAACCAGCCGACGAAGCCGCCGGCCTTCTTTTCCGGCTCGGGCTGCGGCTGGGGCCGGCGCTCCGCCTGATGCCCGTGGCCGCGGGCCTCGCCGCGGCGGTGCTCGCGCGGTTCGCGGCCTTCACGCGGCTCGCGGGGCTCACGCGGTTCGCGCGGCTGGCGCGGTTCAAACGGCTTGCCTTCGCGACCCTCGCGGGACTCGCGTCGCTCGCGCGGCTGGAAGGTGCGGCGTTCGTCGGCGCGCGGCGCCGCGGGCTCGGGAGCGTTTGCGTCCCAATGGACCGAGGAACGGCGCGGGCTCTCCGGCGGCAGGATCTTGAGCTCCGGCTTGAACTCGGGCTGCGGCGCGTCGGTTTCCCCGCCATTCGACTTCTCCGCGGCGTCGAGCGAAGCGGACGATTCGGGGATCGGCGAACGGGCCGGAGCCTGGGCTGCCTCCTCGGTGGCGGCCGAGGGAGAGGGCAGGGGGACGGCGGGGGGTTCCGGCTCGTTCGGGCGGGGCGTGCTCACCGACGTCTCGCCGGTGAACGGGTTCTTGTATTCGGACTGCGGCGCGATCACCGCCACGGCAGACGGCTTGAAGCCGCTCGGGACGGCGGGGGCGCTGGCGGACGCGGCGGCGGCGGTCGGGCGTTTGCCTCGGGCGAGGCCGGAGCCACGGGTGGCCCCGAAGGCGCCGGCCGCGGTGGGAGCGGCAGCCGCCGGGGCGGCCGGGACGCTCTCAGCCGACGCGGCGGCGGGCGAGTCGGCGGGGGCCTCGGAGGGCGCGCCGGACTTCTCTGGTTCTGACATGTGTGTGCTTTCTTTGGATGAGGCCGGCTGGCATCACCGCCCTTTTCGCGAAACGAGGAAGAGCGGGAGAGCGGCCATGGTTGGAACTGCACCCGGAGCGCGGGGTCGCGCTCGACGTGTGCGAGGAAATGCGACCCTCGCCGAGGCACGACGGAGTGGCAAGAGGCATTTGAACGTCCCGCCCCGTCGGCTCCGCCCAACCGATTTCGTGTCGAGCAATTCCTTGCCTCCCGGCTGCCCCTCCCGCCAGTTTCGCCCCATGGACAAGCTCGAGGCGATCTTCCAGATGCAGGATGCCCTTAACCGTCGTATTGGCGTCAACTTGCCGCCCCCGACGGACGAGGAGAAGGCCAAATGGATCCTGAATTACACCCGCGCGATGCAGCAGGAGACCGCCGAACTCATCGACAGCGTGCCCTGGAAGTGGTGGGCCAAGTACCAGAAGTTCGACGAGCAGAACGCCAAGGTCGAAGTCGTCGACCTGTTTCACTTCCTGGTGTCGCTGGCCCAGACGCTCGGCATGACTGCCGACGACGTCTACCAGGCGTATTTGAAGAAGAACGCTGTCAACCATGCCCGCCAGGAAAGCGGATATGTGAAGAAGGACGACGCCGACTCCAAGCACATCTGAGGCCGGCGGCCCGCTTCGCTCAGCGCGAGACCACGAATGCGGCCGTCACATCCACCGCGGTGTGCCCGTCTTCGACGATGGAGGCCCTGAGCTTGAGCTTGGCCTTGCCGTAGCGCGTAAGGGCT
Organism: uncultured Opitutia bacterium; assembly: GCA_937952235.1. Classification (GTDB taxonomy): domain Bacteria; phylum Verrucomicrobiota; class Verrucomicrobiia; order Opitutales; family Opitutaceae; genus ER46. Next base: position 38,859 of record CALFZM010000311.1, read on the forward strand.
TCCTTGAACTCGGAGATCACCGCCTGAGCTGGCCGCTCGCAGATCGCGCGCAGGTCGCCCAGCACCGGACGGCGGTACGCCGCCCGGCTTTCCTTCACGACGATGCGCCACTCGGCCTTGTCGGCGCCCTTTTCGTTCTTCATCAGTTCCCACACGACCCCGTAGCCGGCAAGCGTCGCCAGTGAAACCAGGCTCCCGCCGAAGGCCGTGTTGAGCGAATTCCGGTTCTGCTCCTTCGGCGCACGCAGCACCAGCGAGCGGTCGTCGCTCACCTCCACGCCGACGCCCATCGCCTTCGCGAGCGGAATCATCTCGTGCAGGAAAAGTTCAAGCGCCGGGACCTTGACCGATTTCATTCCGGCGCAACTTGAAGGCTTTTCCGGGTGCCGTCAAAGCCTCTGCGGTTTGGCGGACGGGTCTTGAGGATTTTCTCACGTTTGACGCCTCGGGACGCTTGCTCTCACTCCCGGCATGCTCGCTCCCGGACAAAAACCCGACCTTGGCATCCGGCTCAAGGTCCTGCGCGACGGCGCGGTCAAAGAGGTGACACTCGGCGAGTTGCTGCGGCGGCGCACGATCGTGTCGGTTTACATGAAGAACAACACGCCAAGCTGCGACCGGCAGAACGCCAGCCTCGGCACCCACCTCGCAGAATTCGACCGGGCGGGTTATGACGTGGTGGCCCTCAGCCGCGACACCTGCGGCTCCCACGCCCGCTACGCCGCCCGCCACGGCCTCGGCCATACCCTCGCCAGCGATCCGGAAGACCGGTTTTCCCGCGCGCTGGAGGCGGTGATTGAAAAATCCCTGTACGGGAAGAAATACCTCGGCCCCGCCCGGGCCGCCTACGTGCTCGCGGCCGACGGGACACTGCTCGCCGTGATCGAGAAAGTGGATACGACCGACCATGCCGCGCAGTTGCGGGCCGTGATCAAGAAACTCTGAAATCGGCGCCGCGTCACCCCGCTGGGTCGCCCCGGGCCGCCGCGGCCGGCATGCTGCCGCGGCTTTCCTCACTCTGCCATGCCCTATTCTTCCTCCCGCTTTCGCTGGCTCAAACGCGTCATGGCGGGCGTGGCGCTGGTGGTGTGGATCTGGATCGAGGTTCGCCGGCCGCCTTCCGGGGCATGCACTCCCGTCGTCGTGCGCGTCGGTCCCTCCTCATCCTGGGTCGACCCGGCCCGTGCGAAACCGCCGGCGACGGTCCGCGCGGGACTTGCGTCCCCCTGGCTCACCCGCGCGTCGCTGCCGCCCGGCGCGGAGGCTGGAACTCCACCGGGACTTCCGGCCTCGCACTTCGCGTGGGTTCGCGTCGATCCGGCTCTCGGGGCGGACAAGCACTCTCCGTTCTGGCGTCCGCCCGGCGCCGGGCGCCTCGAGGTGCCGCTGCCGGAGGGAGGTGTGGCTCGGGTCGTGATCGAGGGCAGCGAGATGCTGGGTCCCGACCGCTTCATCAGCCGCGGACACGTGGAGGATCGTCCGGCCATCCGGATGTACGCGGCATGGCACCGCGGCTTTTTTCATCTCACCCTTGAGGACGCCGGCGGCGGCGGGGTGGTGCTCCACCCCGCGGCCGTGGGCGGAGGATGGCTTTATCGCGTGGCGAGCGAGCGCGTCGCCCCTTGTGGAGGCACGCGGCCGCCGCCGCGCTCCGCGGCGCCGGCGCGCGCGGGCGCACCTTCGGCAACGTCCGCGCCGGTCGTCCGCGCGGCGGCGGACGATCCGCAGGCGGCTCTGGTCGACTTGTTGCTGCTCTACACGCCGTCCGTCCTGCCGGCCATGGCGGCCGGGGAACGGGCGGCGGCGGTGCAGCCCGTGTTCGACGTGGCAGTGGCGCGAGTCAACGACACCTTCGCCGCGAGCCTGGTCTCCACCCGTATCCGATTGGTGGGCACGGCGGAGGCCCGTTATGACGAGTCGGGCAGCGCGGCCAATCGCGTGCAGGATGATGCCCTCACCGCGCTGTATCTGGACGACGACGGCCGCATGGATGACATTCACGCGCTGCGCGACGCGGTGGGGGCCGACGTCGTCGCGCTCGCCGTCGGCCGGTCGGACTTCGCGAGCAGCGGGCTCAGTTTCCTGCTCGCGGACGTCGCTGCGCCGGGCAACGACCGCTTCGCCTTCTCGATCGTGCACTATGGCTCGATCGCGGGCACGAGGGTGCTCGCGCATGAGCTGGGCCATGTGTTCGGCTGCGCCCACGATCGCGAGAACGCGGGCGCGCCCGGCGCCTTCGCCTACAGCCACGGCTACCGGTTCGTCGGGGCCGACGGACGCCAGTACCGCGACCTCATGGCGTATCCGCCAGGCACCGAGCTGCCGTTCTTCTCCAATCCGGACCTCGTGGCGCCGGCGCCTGCGTCCGCGCCCCTGGGCATCGCCGCTGGATTGCCGGGAGAATCGAACTCCGCCCGTACCATCGAACGCACCGCCCACGTGACCGCGGCCTACCGCCTGCAGACGCGGGCTCCGGCGGGACAGGGCAACCTGATCAACGTCGCGACGCGGGCCTTCGTCGGACCCGACGACGCGGTGTTGATCGGCGGCTTCGTGCTCAACGGCGCGGAGCCGAAGACCGTGCTGGTCCGGGCCGCAGGTCCCGCCCTGGCCGGCTTCGGCGTGGCCGACCCGCTCGTCGATCCCGTGCTGCGCGTCTTCGGTGCCGCCACGCTCGTCGCGGAAAACGACCAATGGAGCCTGCCTGGGGGGCCGGGTGCTCCGGCGCCGGCCGCGGCCGTCGGGCAGGCGGCGGCGCAGGTCCGCGCGTTTGCATTTCCTCCAGGCAGCGCCGACGCCGCGGTGCTCGTCACCCTGCCTCCCGGGGCCTACACCGCGGTGGTCGAAGGGGCCGGCGGAGCGACGGGCGCGGCGCTGGTCGAAGTCTATGAAATCGGTCGCAACTCCGGCCGGATCGTCAACCTGGCCACCCGCGGTTTCGCGGCGGGCGCCGGCCGCGAGATGGTGGGAGGTTTCGTCGTGGAGGGCGCTCCCGGAGCGACCAAGCGCGTGCTGCTCCGCGTGCTCGGGCCGACGCTCGGGCGCGCGCCTTACTTCCTCACCGGCGTTCTCGACGATCCGGTGCTTGAACTTCGCAGCGCCGCAGGCGAGGTGCTGCTGACCAGCGACGACTGGAGCGCCGATTCGATCGGCGGGGCGAGTGCGGAGAACGACTTCCGACCGCGGGTGGAGTTTCACGACGAGATGCGCATCGCCGCCACGGGCTATGCACCGCCGAATCGACGCGAGCCCTGCCTGCTGGTCGATCTGCCTCCCGGGAACTACACGGCCATCGTGCGACCTTTCGAACGCCGCAGCCACGACCCGCAGACCGATCAGCCCGCTGTGGCCGGGGTGGGGGTGCTCGAGGTGTACGAAATCTCACCCTGAGCGTCCGCGGGCGAACAGCAGGCGAGACGGTAAACCGCCACGTCTGAGCTCCGCGGAAACTCCGGCACCGCGACGCGGCGCAGGCCGGCACGGGGCCGGGCCGGGCGGGCCGCCGGTCTCGTCGCCACCCGCGGCATCCCTTGATGCCGCATTTTCGATTTGCGCCGTCGTCCGAATCGCGGAGCGTTCCGGCGTCCAGCGCGAACCTCGTCGCGACCGGACCCTTCAACCCAAACCTCCTTCCTCGGACCCGAGGCTTCATCGCCATGCGAAAAGCACCCAAGTCCACGACCGCCTGTCCGCAGGTTTTCCGACGTGGGGAAACTGCGGAGGCGGTGTGAAGACGATCCTCGAATTCACCCGCGCCAAGCGCGAACAGCAGCCAATCGTGATGATCGCGGTCTACGACGCGCTGATGGCGCGGCTCGTGGCTGCTTCGCCCGCTGATGCCCTGCTGGTCGGCGATAGTGTCGCGATGGTCGTGCACGGCCACCCTTCGACCCTTCACGCGACCACGGAGATGATGGCGCTCCACGTGGCCGCCGTGCGCCGTGGCGCGCCGGACCGGGTGATCGTCGCGGACATGCCCTTTCTCACCGTGCGGCGGGGCACCGCCGTCGCCGTCGCCGCCGCCGGACAGCTCATGCAGGCCGGCGCGACCGCGGTGAAGGTCGAGGGTGTCGCGGGCCATGAGGACGTGATTTCCCATCTCGTGGGAAGCGGCATTCCCGTCATGGGACACCTGGGCCTGACGCCGCAGTCCGTGCATCAACTGGGCGGATACCGCCTGCAGGGCCGTGACGCCGCCGGCGGGGCGCGCCTGCAGGAGGAGGCTGCGCGGTTAGAGGCGCTGGGGGCCTTCGCGCTCGTCCTCGAATGCATGCCGGCAAGCCTCGCCGCGGAGATCACCCGGGCGCGCGCGATTCCGACGATCGGCATCGGCGCCGGCGCGGGCACCGACGGGCAGGTGCTCGTGGGCTCGGACCTGCTCGGCCTCGACCCGAGTTTTCAGCCGCGCTTCGTCCGCCGCTACCTCAACGGCCACGAGCTGGTCGGCGAGGCGTTCGAGCGCTTCGCGCGCGATGTGCGCACGGCGCAGTTTCCTGCGAGCGCGGAGGTGCTGGCATGACGCCGCTCATCTCGTCGCTGGCCGCCTGGCGGGAACTGCGGAGTTCGCCCGCGTGGGCGGGGAAATCGGTGGGTTTCGTGCCCACGATGGGGGCGCTCCACGGCGGACACCGTTCGCTGCTCGAGCGGGCGCGCGCGGAGAATGAACGCGTGGTGCTCTCGATTTTCGTCAATCCCACGCAGTTCAGCGACCCGGTCGACCTGGCGAACTATCCCCGCACGCTGGAGGCCGACGTGGCGCTGGCCGGCGATCGCGTCGACGCGGTCCTGGCTCCCCCGCCCGAGGAATTTTACGTCGATGGTTACCGGTATCGCGTGACGGAGACGGAATTCAGCCGACGCTGGGAGGGCGCGCATCGCCCCGGACACTTCGACGGCGTCCTTACGATCGTGCTGAAGCTTCTCAACGCGGTGCAGCCGGCGCGTGCCTACTTCGGCGAGAAGGACTGGCAGCAACTGCAACTGGTCCGCGGCATGGTGGAGGCATTGTTCGTCCCGGTGCAGGTCGTGGCGTGCCCGACCGTGCGCGAACCGGATGGCCTGGCCATGAGTTCGCGCAACCGGCGGCTCTCCGACCTGGGTCGCAAGCATGCGGCCGAGTTTCCGCGCGCCCTCCGCACGGCTCGCGACGCCGCGGCCGCCTCGGCCTATCTGCGCGTGCGCGGCTTCGAGGTGGACTACGTCGAGGACTACCAGGGGGTGAGGCTCGGCGCCGTGCGCATCGATGGAGTGCGTCTGATCGACAATGTCCGGCTCTAATATCCTCTTCATCCTCACGGGCTCGATCGCCTGCTACAAGGCGTGCGACGCGATTTCCCGGCTGGTGCAACGCGGCCATCGCGTGCGCACCGTGGCGACGGCGTCCGCGCTGCGCTTTGTCGGCACCGCCACACTCGAGGGCCTCACCCGCGAGCAGGTGGCAACCGATCTCTTCGCCGAGGGTCACGCCCTGGACCACATCGGTCTCGCTCGCTGGGCGGATGTCACGCTGGTGTGTCCCGCGTCGGCCGACCGCCTGAACCGGATGGCCGCCGGGCTCGGCGACGACCTGGCGGGCGCGCTGCTGCTTGCCCACGACTGGACGCGCCCGCTGTTGCTCGCGCCGGCGATGAATCCCTCGATGTGGCGGCATCCCGCGACGGTTGCATCCGTGCGCACGCTGCGTTCGTGGGGCGCCCGGTTCATCGAGAGCGGCTCCGGTCGCACGGCCTGCGGCGAGGAAGGAGAGGGAAGGCTCGCCGAACCTGCGGATATCGTCGCCGCCGTGGAGGCGGCGACGGGCGTGGCACCGCCGCCCGGCTGACTCGCGCGCCACTTCGTATTTTCCAGCCATGCTCCTCTGTCTCGATATCGGTAATTCGCAGATCCACGGCGGCGTGCACGATGGCACCTGGCGCGTGCAGTTCCGCAAGACCACGCACCCGCTGGGCTCGGCCGACGAGTTTGGCGTCTTCTTCGCCACCGTCCTGCGCGAGAATGGTGTCGACCCGCGCGCGGTGCGTCGTGTCGCCGTCTGCTCGGTCGTCCCGCAGGCGCTGTATCCGGTGCGGCGGGCATGTGTGCAGTACCTCCAGAGCGATCCGTTCGTGTTGCAGGCGGGGGTGAAGACCGGCCTCAAGGTGAAATACCGCAACCCGCATGAGGTGGGCTCCGACCGCATCGCCGCGGCCATCGGTGCCGCACAGTTGCGCCCGGGCAGCAACGTGATCGTGGTTGATTGCGGCACCGCCACGACCTGCGACGTGGTGACGGCGGGTGGCGATTATCTCGGCGGCGCCATCCTCCCCGGCGTGGGCATCTCCGTGGATACGCTCGCAGGCCGGACTGCGAAGCTCCCGGCGGTGGAAATCGCGCGTCCCAGCGTGGCCCTCGGCCGGTCGACGATCGAGAGCATCCAGTCCGGCGTGTACTTCGGCCATGCCGGCGCCATCCGCCGGCTCGTCGAGGAACTCTCGCGGGAGGTCTTCGGCGGGTCACCGCCCGCCGTCATCGGCACGGGTGGCTACGCCCACCTCCTCGAGCCCGAGCGGCTGTTCGACCAGATCGTGCCGGAGCTGGTGCTGATCGGCCTCAAGCAGGCGGAAGCGTGGAGTCGCGACAGTCACGCCGCGGGTGTGACGCAATGACCTGGACGGCGGCAGCGATGGCACGGCGCCGCGCCAAGCTGGCCGCTGATGGCACACCCACCCGCGATTTGCCCGGGGAGCGCGGGTGTGCCAGCGTTGGCGCGGGGATTGCGAAACGGAGGCAACATGGACTTCGCCAAACTTACCCAGATGTCGCGCCAGGCGGTCACGGAGGCACAGAGCATCGCCCGCCGTTTCTCGAACAATGAGGTGGATACTTGGCATTTGCTCGCCGCACTCGCGGGACAGGAAAGCGGCCTCGTGCCCGGCCTGCTCGAGAAACTCAACGTCGGCCCCGGCGCGTTTCAGCTGGCGGTGGAACGTGAGCTGGAGCGGCTCCCCAAGGTCAGCGGCGCGGTCGACACCTCCAAGGTGTATGTGACGCAGGCGGTGAACGATGTGCTCACTCGCGCGGAGGAGGAGGCGGGAAAGCTCAAGGATGAATTTGTCTCGGTGGAACACCTCCTCCTCGGGCTCATCGACGTGAGCCGGCCCGAAGGGTTGAAGAAGCTGCTGCAGAGCTTCGGGCTGGATCGCCGCAAGGTGCTCGGCGTGCTCAAGGACGTGCGCGGTTCCCAGCGCGTGACGACGGATAACCCGGAAGCCACGTACCAGGCGCTCGAGAAGTATGGCATCGACCTGGTTGCGCAGGCGCGCAAGGGAAAGATGGATCCCGTCATTGGTCGCGATGAGGAGATCCGGCGGACGATCCGCATCCTCTCCCGCAAGACGAAGAACAACCCCGTGCTGATCGGCGAGCCGGGCGTGGGCAAGACCGCCATCGTCGAAGGCCTCGCCCAGCGGATCCTCCGGGGCGACGTGCCGGAGGGGCTCAAGGACAAGACGATCTTCTCGCTCGACATGGGCGCGCTTGTCGCGGGCGCCAAGTATCGCGGCGAGTTCGAGGAGCGGCTGAAGGCCGTCCTCACGGAGATCAAGCAGAGCGAGGGCCGCATCCTTCTCTTCATCGACGAGCTCCATGTCATCGTCGGAGCCGGCAAGACCGAGGGGGCGATGGATGCCGGCAACCTGCTGAAGCCGATGCTGGCGCGCGGCGAGCTGCATTGCATCGGCGCCACCACGCTGGACGAATACCGCAAGCACATCGAGAAGGACGCCGCGCTGGAGCGGCGCTTCCAGCCGGTCGTGGTCGACCAGCCCGGCGTCGAGGACGCGATTTCCATTCTGCGCGGATTAAAGGAGCGGTTCGAGCTGCACCACGGCGTTCGCATCCAGGATAACGCGCTGGTGAGTGCGGTCGTGCTTTCCAACCGCTACATCAGTGACCGCTTCCTGCCCGACAAGGCGATCGACCTCGTCGACGAGGCCTGCGCGATGATCCGGACCGAGATGGACTCGATGCCGCAGGAGCTCGACGAGCTCACGCGCCGCGTGCTGCGACTCGAGATCGAGGAGACGGCGCTGGCCAAGGAACGCGACGAGGCGAGCAAGCGGCGGCTCGAGACGCTGCGGAAGGAGCTGGCGGAGGCGCGCGAGGGCGCGAGCGCGTTGAAGCTCACCTGGGAGAAGGAGAAGGCCGCGATCGAGAAGACGCGCAAGCTGCGGGAGGAAATCGAGGCGCTGAAGCTCGAGATGCAGAAGGCCGAGCGCGCGTACGATCTGAGCAAGGTGGCGGAGCTGCGGCATGGCCGGATCCCGCAGTTGGAAGCCGAGCTTAAGCGACTGGAACAGAAGGGGCACGACCGGCAGAGCACGCTGTTCAAGGAGGAGGTCTCGGACGAGGAAATCGCCGAGGTCGTGTCGAAGTGGAGCGGCGTGCCGGTTACCCGGCTGGTCGAAGGCGAGAAGGAAAAACTTCTCCGCCTCGAGGACGTGCTGCAC
>CALFZM010000312.1 GCA_937952235.1 uncultured Opitutia bacterium
CGGCGGCATCGGTCGCGGTGCCGAAGCGCGCGGTGACCTGCGCCCACGCGGCGGGCATCGCGAGCCCGGCCTCGCTTTCGAGCGCGAACGCAAGCACGCGCAGCGCGTGCGCGGCCGTCCGGTCGTCGAGTCCGTTCAGCGCGGCCGACGGCGGCTGCGCGAGCCGCGCGGCGAGCAGTTCGCGGCCCGCGGGCGAACGCGCGACGAACCAGCGGATCGAGTCCGCGAGCGTCGGCAGCGGGGTGCGGGCGGCGAGGTCGAGGGCGCGGGGCAGGTCGGCGGCGACCGCTGGCGCAAGGGCGAACCACACCATCTTCGGCAGGAAGCGGTCGCCGGCATCCTCGGCGCGGCCGGCGAGGGCGGCGGCAACCGGCCAGCGGGACTCGAGCGGGAGCGTCGGGATGGCGGAGGCGACGGCGAGGCGGACGTGCGGGGACGGGTCGGATTGCGCGAGACGGAGGAGGGCGGAGGAGGCGGACGGGGACGTCCGCGCTCCCGGGTCGGTCGCGAGTTGCACGGCCCAGGCGCGGACGGTCTCCGAGGCGTGGGCGAACGCGGATTGCAGGCGGGCCGGCTCGAGGTTGCCCGTCGCATGCAGGGTCCAGAGGGCGCGGAGCTGGGAGACGTCGCCGGCCTTGGGATCGGCTGCTTGGTTGCGCAGCGTGTCGATCGCGCCGGGGGCGAGCGCGCGGGTCGCGGCGCGCTCCTGCAACAGGCGGCGCGCGGTGCGGACGTACCATTCGCTGCGGTGCGTATGCAGCGCCACGAGCCCGGCGTCGGACTGCGCGGAGAGGTCGACCTTCACCGGACGATACGACTCGGCCCACGAGATCCGATACATGCGTCCGTTGGTGCGGTCCCAGATCTCGTCGCGGGGATTGTGGCAGTGCTGGATGTCGCTCCAGTCGATCGCGTACACCGCGCCGTCCGGCCCGTACTGCAGGTCGACCGGCAGGTAGGTGGCGTCGGGCGTGAAGAGCACGTCGTAACCGGCGTGGAACGTCTCGTAGGCCGCGCCCTGGCGCACGTTGACCTGGTGGTTGATCTGGTGGCCGTGGAGATTGTGCGTGAAGAGATGGTCGCGGTACGTCTCGGGCCAGTTGTCGCCGAGGTAGATCATCGTGCCGACGTGGGAGTGGCCGCCGTAGACGGCGGTCGTGCCCGGGGCGCCGGCGCCGCCCTCGCCGCTGTCGTAGCGGGCGGACGAGGGGAGGAAATTCTTCAGGCCCGGGGCGAAATCGGGCGCACGGTTGGAGACGAACGGGGCGTAGTCGTTGTTCGCCTGGTTCCAGAAATGGCCGTTGCGAATGACAAAGGTCGTGCCGCCCCCGCCGTGGAAGCTGCGGCAGTGCGTCATGAAGAGGTGTCCGACGGCGTTGAAATCGAGGCCCCACTGGTTGCTGCCGCCGTGCGAGAAGACCTCGAAGAGGTCGCGCACCGGGTGGTAGCGCCACACGCCGGCGCGGATCTTCTGCCTCTGGTCATTGGGAGTGCCGGGCTTGCCCACGAACGAATGCGTGAACACGCCATGGCAGCCGTAGAGCCAGCCGTCGACGCCCCAGGTGAAACTGTTGAGCGTCTCGTGCGTGTCCTGCCAGCCCCAGCCGTCCAGCTTCACCTCGGGCGCCCCGTCGGGCACGTCGTCGCGGTTGCGGTCGGGGATGAAGAGCAGGTGCGGCGCGGCGCCGACCCAGACGCCGCCGAAGCCGACTTCGAGGCCGCTCACGAGGTTCAGGTTCTCGATGAACGTCTTCTTCGTCTCGAAGTGCCCGTCGCCATCGCGGTCCTCCAGGATCAGGATCCGGTCCTTCCCTTTGCCTTCCGGCTGCCGGTTTGGATAGCTGAACGCCTCGGCGACCCAGATCCGGCCGCGGTCGTCGAAGCAGAAGGCGATGGGCTGGTGCAGGCTTGGTTCGGCCGCGACGAGCTCGGCCTGGAAGCCGTGGACGAGCTTCATCCCGGCGACGAGTTTCTGCGCCTCCGCGTGCCCGACGGGCGACGTGCGCGCCGGGTTGTCGCGCAGGTGCCAGAGGACGGGGCTGGCGTGCAGGCGCGTGAGGTCGTCGACGCCGGCGACGCGCCGCAGGGGAGGGTCGCCGTTGCGGCGGGCGGTGCCGATGTTGGCGGCCTGTGCTCCGACTTCCGCCGCGGCGGCGTTCGTGGCGGCGCGCGGCGGCGGCGGCGCGGTGCGGCCCAGGTCGGTGAGCTGCAGATTTCTGAACTGCACCTTCACCGGGCCGGGCCCGCTGTGCAGTTGCAGCGCCAGCAGGCCGGAGAAGTCCGCCGCGCCCGTCTCGTGGTCGTCGAGCACCGACACGCGCCGGCCGTTGATCCAGATCTCGACGTGCGACGCCTGGGCGAGGATGCGGTAGGTGTTCCACTCGCCCGCGGGGCGCATGAGGTCGGCGAAGGCGGCGGGTTCGGCGAACGTTTCCGTCCAGCGCCGGCCGTCCGGGGCGATCGAGACGCGGGCGCCGCGTTCGACGAGCAGCCGGCGGCCGTGTTCGTCGTAGATCCGGCCGAGCCAGGTGGTGCCGAGGTCGAGGTCGGCCTGGTAGCCTTCGGCGTGGCCGGCGGCGTCCTTCTGCGCGCGGTACTGGATGCCGGAGTTGGCGCTGGCGTGGCCGCTGATCCGGAACTCGGCGGTGAACTCGAAATCGGCCACCTCGCCCTGCCAGTAAAGAAATTCGTTCTTCGCCAGCCGCCCGCCGGCGGGGATGGTGCCCGTGATCGCGCCGTCCTCGACCCGCCAGCTCTGCGGATCTCCCTCCCAGCCCGCGAGCGTGCGGCCGTCGAAGAGGGCACGTGGGGCGGGAGGCGCGGCGGCGGCGAGGGCGGAAGCGGCGGTCGCGAGGGCGAGGAGGCGGGCGGCGCGGATCATCGTGACGGAGAAGAGGAGGGACGCGAGAGCAGCACGGCGGTGCCGCGCTTGTTGCCGACGACGATGTCGGGCCGGCCGTCGCGGTTGACGTCCGTGGCGACCACCTGCGTGCCGACGCCCGTGGTGTCGTCGAGCAGGTGCGGCTCCCAGCGGACGTTGCCGCCCTCGCGGCGGAGCAGGAACACGTACAGGACCGGGGCGGCGTTGGGCTGCACGTCGCCCGTCGGGCCGTGCGCCCACCAGCGCTTGCCGGTGAGGATGTCGGGCAGGCCGTCGCCGTCGAAATCCACGAAATCGATCGCGTGCGGCTGGCCGAACTGCACGCCCCCGAGCTTTTCGTTTTCGGCGCGCGAGGTGATCGGGTGTTCCTTGAAGGTGATGCCGCCGTCCGGGGTGGCGACATTCTCGAACCACGACAGGCCGAAGCCGTGGGCGTTGATGCTGGCGATGACGTCGTTGCGGCCGTCGCGATTCACGTCGTACACGTACATCTGGGCGCCGCCGCGCGCCGTGGGACCGGCGCCGGAGAAGGGAAACCTGTGCTGGCGCCACACCGGATCGCCCTTGAGCGACTCCGGCTGCTCCCACCAGCCGTCCTTCTCGAGGAGGTCGTTGCGCCCGTCGCCGTTGACGTCGCCCCACCCGAGTCCGTGCGTGAAGCGTCCCCACGGGCCCTGCGGCGAGATGGGATGGAAGACCCACGGCGTACCCGGTGCCTTGGGCTCCCACGTCGCGTAGCCGATCCGGCCGCGGCTCATGCAGATCAGGACGGGCGGCTGGTCCGCTCCCAGCAGCCGGCCGAAGGTCGGCGATTCGTTGTCGACCGGGAGGAAGACGACGTAGCGGCGCCACGCGCCGCCCTTGTCTCCGGGATTCAGATACCAGGACGCGTCGACCCCCGGGAAGCCGATGATGAGGATGTCGTTCCAGCCGTCCCCGTTGAAGTCGTGGGTGAAGGCGAAAAAGCTGTCCGAGTAGCGCAGCGGATCCCACGGCACGGCCGGGGCGTACTGATGGCGCGTCCGGAAGTCGGGGCCGGCCCACCAGTACGGCCCGGAGATCGCGTCGGGCTGGCCGTCCCGGTTCAGGTCGCCGAAGGTCGCGCCCTCACTGAAAAAATCGGTGTCGAGCGTGAGTTTTTGGTACGCCGCGGGACCCGTGGCGGTGGCGGCGGCGGCGAGGGCCGGGAGGACGAGGCACGAAAGGAGGACGGCGGGGAAGCGCAGGCGCATGGGAGGGGCGGCGGTCAGGCGACGCAGGGGCGGAAGGGGTGGCGGGATGCAATCGGGTGCACCCCGGCGAGGCAATAGGCATGAGCGGGCGCGCGGGTGTTTTCCAGCCCGGCCGGCGGACAGAAACCGCTGTCCAAGGACGCGGCTTGGTGCCACGTTGCCCGGCGTCATGCGCATCGCCGTGATTTCCGACACGCACGACCGGTTTCCGTCCTCCCTGCCGGGCCGGCTGGCCGGGGCCGACGAGATCTGGCACCTCGGCGACGTGTGCGCGCCGGACACGCTGGTCGAGTTCGAGCAGGCCGGGCCGCCGCTCCGCGTGGTGGCGGGCAACTGTGATGCGCATCCCTGGCCGCTCACGCTCGACCTGGAGCGCGAGGGCTGGCGGGTGCACCTGGTCCACATTCCCCCCGCGCGCGCACCCGCTGGCGTCCGGCTCGTGTTGCACGGGCACACCCACGTTCCCCGCGACGAAACTGATCCGGCCGGCGTGCGCTGGCTCAACCCCGGCTGCATCACCCGGCCCAATCGGGGTGCGCCCGCGAGTTTCGCCTGGCTGACGCTGCGGCCCCGGAAAGCGCCGGCGTGGGAGCTGGTGCGGGTGTGAACGGATGCCGGCGGCACGGGTCGAGGCACGTGGCGATGATCAATCCCAAGACCTGGCCCAATCTGCTCAGCGGCACCCGCATCGCGCTGATGCCCGCGGTCCTGCTGGCGGCGATCATGGGGTCGCGTCCGTGGTTCGTGATCCTGCTGGCGGCGTCGCTGAGCACGGACGCCCTCGACGGCTTCCTCGCGCGGCGGCTGAACGCGTTCTCGGATTTCGGGCGCAAGCTCGACAGCGCCGCCGACTACCTGACGCTCCTCGTCGGGCTGGCGGGGATCGCGCTGCTCTGGCCGGAGCACGTGCGGCGCGAGCTGCCCTGGATCGCCGTGGGGCTCGCGGCATTCTTCGGCGTGATCGTATTCGGCCTGATCCGGCTGGGCCGGGTCCCCTGCTATCACACCTGGGCGGCCAAGATCGGGATGATCGGCTGCTCGCTGTCGATGATCCCGCTGCTCAGCGACTGGGCGGCCTGGCCGTTTCACGCGATGATCGTGTTCCAGGTGGTCGCGGCGCTCGAGGAGATCGCGATCATCGGGCTGATTCCGGCGCATACGGGGGAGATCGCCACCGTCTGGCACGCGTGGCGGTTGCGCCGCCAGGGTGGCGGGGAGTGAGACGCTTCCGCCGTGCCCGCCGCGAAGCCGGCAACGCGGTGAACGGAGCGCGGGCGGCGCTACGGCGTTGACGCCGCGCGCGAGATTCTGCTTTGGCATTCCGCGGATGAGTGACGACGGGCAACAGACCCTGCTCGGATTGTTCGCGCCTGCGGCCGGCGTGCATCACGTGCCGCCAGCGCCGCACCACGTCGTCTTCGAGCGCAGCCACCGGGCCCGCAACTACCGGCTTACCCTGCGGCGCGACGGCACGGCGGTGGCCGTGATCCCGGTGCGTGGCAGCGAGCGCGAGGCGCTGAGGTTCGTCGAGCAGCATCGCGAATGGCTCGAACGCGCCCGTCATCGCCAGCGGCAGCGACCGCGTGTGGCGCAGGTGTGGGCCGTCGGCACCCACGTGCTCTGGCGCGGTGAGATGACGGAAATCCGCGTGGCCACGCTGCCGCTCGAGCCGGGCACCGGCGCGAACGCCGCGTTCCGGCCCAAGGTCTGCCTCGCGGCCGATGTTTTCCAGGTGGCGCGGCTCGAAGGCGACCTGCGGCCGACGCTGGAGGCGCACTTTGCCCGCCGCGCCAGGATCGAGCTGCCGGCCCGCACGTGGGAGCTCGCGGCGGTCACCGGCGTCGAGGTGAAGCTGGTCACCGTCCGCAACCAGCGTTCGCGGTGGGGATCATGCTCGGCCAACGGCACGATTTCGCTGAACTGGCGACTGGTGCAGACCCCCGACTTCGTGCGCGACTACATCATCTACCACGAGCTGATGCACCTGAAGGAAATGAACCACTCCGCCCGCTTCTGGGCCCGCGTGGAGGAAGTCTGCCCGGGCTGGCGCGACGCCGAACATTGGATCAAGCGCAACGGAGCCTTGGTGGGGTTGTGAGCCGGGCGTCACGGGTCTACGCGGGGCCGTTCTGACGTTCCGGCCTTGGCTGGACTTATACCGTTCGCCTTCCACGCAGCCATGAAGACGGCCGCCTGCACGGTGGAGCGGCTTGTCCTCAAGCTGCTTGGGACGGGCCCGTCGAACGTCAGCCGCCTGGGGACAGGCGGCTCCACCTCAACGGCATGAGCCCCTCAACGGCATGAGCCCGCCCTTATAGCGCATCAGGTTGACGGGGTCGCCGCGCAAGGCGGGATCCCAAACGCGAAGACGCGAAGGAAAGCCAAGACCCGCCGAGGGAACCGGGGGAAACTTCGCGGTCCTTCGCGACTTTGCGTTTAGGTTTGGGCTGCAGGGGAATTGCGCCGTTAGCGCCAGTCGATCAGCTCCACCTCGAACACCAGGGTGGCCTTGGGCGGGATGGTCGGCGGCCGGCCCTTCTCGCCGTAGGCGAGCCAGTAGGGGATGATGAGGGTGCGTTTCTCGCCTTTCTTCATCGTGGCGAAACCCTCGTCCCAGCCGCGGATCACGGCGCCGGTGCCGATGCGGAAGGTGAACGGGACGCCCTTGCGGTAGGAGCTGTCGAAGGCCGTGCCGTCGAGCAACCGGCCCTCGTAGTGGACGATCAATTCGTCGCCGATGGTGGGCGAGGCGTTGCCGGTGCCGGGTGCGCGCACCACGTAGCGCAGGCCCGACGGCAGCTTGTGCGCGGTGCCATAAAGTTTCACCAGCAGCAGCTCGTCGTCCGCGGTGTACTGCGGGCTTTTCTTGTCGAGCGCTTCGCGCATCGCACTGTTGATCGGGCGGCCGGGGTTCTCGCGCCAGAGCAGGCCCGAGCGGGTCACGAGCGCGGCGGTGCCGAGGAAGACGCCGAGCAGGAGCAGATAGAAGAAGCTGCGCATGGAAGGAGCCCCAATCTGAGACGCGGATCGCGCGCGATGGCAAATCCGGGCGGAGAAGTTTTCCGATGACGCAGCGTGGGTGGAGCAGCCTGTCCCCAGGCTGCTTGCCGGTCGGTCGCCGGCCGGCGCTGAATACGCATCCTCCAGGCGGACAGACTGCAGCATCGTGTTCCTGAGAAAAAGCAGCCTGGGGACAGGCTGCTCCACCAAAGGCTGCTCCGCCGTTACGCGGTGCCGACCCGCGCCCGCTCGATCGCGGTGTTGATGGCGTGGACGAGTGCTTCGGTGAGGAACGGCTTCGGCAGGAAATCGGCGAGGCCCCGGCCCACGAAGCGCTGCACCACGGCCTGCTCGCCGTAACCGCTGGTGAGGACGACCGGCAGGTTGGGCGCGATCAGGCGCAGCGCCATGAGGGTGTCCTCGCCGTCCAGCTTCGGCATGGTGAGATCGAGCAGCACGGCATCGAAGGCCATGGGATCGCGGCGCAGCTTGTTCAGCGCCTCCTCGCCGTCGCCGGCCGTCACGATCTGGTAGCCGACCGAGGCGAGGATGGTGCGCGCGAACTCGCGCACGGTTTCGTCGTCGTCGACGACGAGCACGGTGCCGCGGCCCGCCAAGGCCGCCGCCGGCGCGGGCGCGGCGGCCTTCGGCGGCGTGGCGACGACCGGGAAGAAGAGCTCGAAGGTCGTGCCCACGCCGACCTGGCTGGAGACGCGGATGCCGCCCTTGTGGCCGTGCACGATGCCGATGACGGCGGCCAGGCCGAGGCCGCGGCCCACGAACTTGGTGGTGAAGAACGGCTCGAAGATGTGGCTGATCGTCTCCGGCGCGATGCCGCAGCCGGTGTCGCGCACCTCGAGGCAGATGAACGTCCCCGGCTCCATCTCCGGGCTCGCGGTCAGCGTGAGCATGTCCATCGGCGTGACGTTCACGCGCTCCGTGCGGATCGTGACCGAGCCCGATTCGCCGCCGATCGCCTCGGAGGCATTGGTGACGAGGTTGAGCAGGACCTGGTTGATCTGCGAGGGATCGCCGCGCAGCGGCGGGAGGCTGGCGCCGAGCTGCAGATCGAGCGACACCTTCTTGCTCACGGAAAGGTTCAGCAGCGGCACGGTCTGCTGGATCGCGACATTGAGATCGATCAGCCGGACGACGATCCGGCCCTTCCCCGCGTAGGCGAGCAGCTGCCGGCACAGGTCGGCGGCGCGCTGGGCCGAGGTTTCCACCTGGGCGAGGAGGTGGTCGATGTTGGCCGAGCCGCGCGCGAGTTCGCTGCGGGCGAAGTTGGCGTGGCCGAGCACGCCGGTGAGGAGGTTGTTGAAATCGTGCGCGATGCCGCCCGCGAGCACGCCGATGCTCTCGAGCTTCTGCGATTGCAGCAGGCGCCGTTCGAAATCCAGCCGCTTCCGCTCGGCGAGCTTCTGTGTGCTGATGTCCTGGAACGTCGCCACGCAGCCGCGCGGCTGGCCGCTGCCGTCGCGGGTGGGCACGACGTTGACGAGCACGTCCAGCGTCACCTCGTCCGGCCGGACGATCCGGGCTTCGAAATCCCGCACCGGCGCGTTCTGGGCGATCGCCCGCTGCATCGGCTGCTCCTCGAGGGGCAGTTCGCGCCCGTCATGCACGTACCGCACCTGGCGCGGCGTCTCGAACGGCGGAGCGGAGAGCGAGGTGTTGTGATGCGCCGGCAGCCCCATCATCTCCGCGAACGCCTCGTTGGAGCGCAGATTGCGGCAGCTCGGATCGCTCGCGATCGCCACGCCGACCGGCAATCCTTTGAACAGCGACTGGAGCTCCGTCACATGCGTCTGCAACTCGGTGTTCAGCCGCAGCACCTCCGCCTCCGCCTCCCGCCGCTGCTC
This sequence comes from uncultured Opitutia bacterium, assembly GCA_937952235.1. Taxonomy (GTDB): domain Bacteria; phylum Verrucomicrobiota; class Verrucomicrobiia; order Opitutales; family Opitutaceae; genus ER46. The sequence continues at coordinate 8,976 of CALFZM010000312.1, forward strand.
CGCCTCACGGCGCAGCTCCTCGTTCACCGCCGTGAGATCCGCGGTCCGGGCCTGCACTCGGTCCTCCAGGGTCGCCTGGATCTGCCGCAACTCCGCCCGGCTGGGAAGTTGCAGCACCCGCGGGAGCGCCCGGTACAGCGCCCAGACGGCCGCGATCCCCACCAGCGCCGTCACCACCCGCGCCGCCGCGGACCACGCCGGCACCGGCATCCAGAGGCCGACCGCGCCCGCGCCGTGCACCGCCGCGTTGGCGAGAAGCAGCGCCGCGAAAATGCCAGACACCTTCGTAAAAAGTGGGCCCAGAGCGGCTTGGCGTCGCACCACGTAGATCAGCATCCCGGCCAGCGCCAGCGATGCCCCGGCGATCACGGCGTCAGCCGCCGCCTGTGCCGTTAGAAGCGCTGGAAATCCTTGCCCGGCGTTGCTTTGCGCAAGGATAAAAGAGGCGGCAAGGAGGCGCATGCGGGTCGGAGTCGGGCGACGCTCGGGAACGTAGGGGCTTTCCCTGTCGCGGCAACGTCACTGATGTAAAACTGCGGTGAGAGTCCGGATCAGTCAGTAGCTTGCAACGGCGCGGCTCGCCGGCCGTCCCGCTCATTTCCGTCCGAGCAGCTCGAGTGCGATGCCGACCATGCCGTTCACGCCCGTCTTGATCGAGGGCTCGGGCAGGGGGGCGAATTTGTTCGAGTGCAACGAAGGGAGCGGAGCGCCCGTCCGCTGGCTCTCCGCGTAAGCCGCCGGCGCAACCACGCCCAGGCGAAACATGCAGATCGGCACCCGTTCCGCGGTGCGGCCGTACCGGCTGAAATCCTCCCCGCCCATCTCCGGATCGATCGTGCGCACGTTGTCCGTGCCGAGCCAGGTGGCCAGGGCCGCGTGCACCCGGCGGGTCAGCGCGGGGTCGTTGTACGTCGCGGGCGTGTATTCGTTCTCTGAGGACGTGATGACCGGCATGCGATCGTCCGGGATGCCGGCGGCGATCGCCTCGCCCCGGCAGATGCGGCGGATGGCGGCCAGCGTCTGCTGCCGCACCTGGTCCGAGTAGGAGCGCACGGTCAGCTGCAGCTTCACCTCGTCGGGAATGATGTTGTGCTTCGTGCCGCCCTGGATCGAGCCGACGGTGACGACCGCGGGTTCGATGGGGCGCGTCTCGCGGCTGACGATCGTCTGCAGCGCCACGACGATGCGCGCCGCGAGCACGATCGGATCCTTCGTCGTGTGCGGATACGCGCCATGGCCGCCGATGCCGCGCACGGTGATGTCGAGCGTGTCGACATTCGCCATCATGAAGCCCGCCAGCGTGCCGACCGTGCCCGCGGGGAGCGTGGCGATATCGTGCAGCGCGACGACGAAGTCGGGCCGCGGAAATCTCGTGAACAGCCCGTCGGCCAGCATCGCGCGGGCGCCGAGGCCTCGTTCCTCGGCGGGCTGGCCGATCATGACGAGCGTGCCCGACCAGTGTTCCCGCAGGGTCGCGAGCAGTCGCGCGGTGCCGCTGAACACCGTCATGTGCAGGTCGTGGCCGCACGCGTGCATCGTCGGCACTTCGCGGCCGGCGAGGTCCTTCATCCGCTTCCGGCTCGCGTAGGGCAGCCCGGTTTCCTCCTCCACCGGCAGGCCGTCGAGGTCCGTGCGCAGCATGAGCGTAAGGCCCGCTCCGTTGCGCAGGACGCCGACGACGCCGAAGCCGCCGACCTTCTCCGTGACTTCAAACCCGGCGCGCCGCAGCTCGCCCGCGATCACGCCCGCCGTCCTTTCCTCCATGAGCGAGAGTTCGGGATGCGCATGCAGGTCGCGGTAGAGCGCGTCCAGCGCCGCATACTCGGCGTCGACGCGGCTCGCGACGGATTCCCGGAGCGCCGCGTCGGCGGCCTGGCCGGTGAAGGTCACCAGCAGGAGTGCGATCAGGGGCAGGTGACGGAAGGCGGCCGGTGTCATGACCAAAGGGTGGGGCAATTTCGGGTCCGACCGCGAGCCCCGGCGTGCGCGTTCAGGGATCGGTCTGGTCGATGAGGCTGGAGACGACTTGCCCGGCGGCGCGATAGACCTCCCGCTGCCGCTGCTGCGCCATGGCCTCCATCGTCGTGGGTGGTGTGGCCGGGCGATCGGGCGGCGTGATTTCCGGCAGCTTCACCTGGGGCGGCGCACCGTGCAGCATCCAGCGGTCGGTGTCGGCGAAGAAGCACGCCAGCACCGCGCCGGCGGGCAGGTTGAGCTGCGCGGGCAGCCCGGCGACGTGTTGCTCAAGCGTCTGGCCGGTCGGTTCCGGCTCGAAGGCATCGAACAGCCGCACGTAGATGCGGCGGCCGGTGAACCGCGCGAGATTGGCGAGGCGGTTTTCGAGGTACTTCGCCTGCCAGTGTTCGGCGGTGCCCGTGCCGCTCTGGTCGACGAAGTGTCGCGGGGGCGTGCGCGACGCGGCGGCCAGCCGGCGCGCGAACGTCGCTTCATCGGTGGCGAAGCGCTGCGCCGCCCGGCCGTGCCGCACGATCTTCACCGTCATCGGGTCGCCGCGCTTGATCTGCGGCAGCACCTCGGCGCCGCGCACCACGCGGCCGAAAATGCTGTGCACGTAGTCGAGATAGCGCGCCTCGCCCAGGGTGATGAAGAACTGCGAGCCGTTGGTGTCGGGCCCGCTGTTGGCCATCGAGAGCCAGCCCGGGCCGTCGTGGCGGAGGCCGGCGGCAAACTCGTCGGGAAACCGATAGCCGGGACCGCCGCTGCCGGTGCCCGTGGGATCGCCGCCCTGTACCACGAAACCCGGCACGACCCGGTGAAACGTGAGCCCGTCGAAGAACGGCTTGCGCGGCGCGGGCCCCAGCGCGCCCTCGGCCAGACCGACGAAGCTCGCCACCGTGAGCGGCATCCGCTCGAAGAACAGTTCGCACCACAGCGTGCCGTGCGGCGTGGTGATTTCAGCGAAGAGGCCCTCGGCGGGCTCCGCTTTCGCATTGGGGGCCGACGCCGCGGGACCGACGGACGACGGCGTCGAAGCGCATCCGGCAAGCACGAGCGAGACGAGGAGCAGGGCGGGGAGGCGAGGCATGCCCGGAAGGTGTCCGACCCGCGGTGGCGCCACAACCCGCGAAAGCCGGCGCGCCGCGCAATTCTTGCGCAGGCCTTGGAGCCGTCACTTGCGGAAGGCCCCCGCTCCTAACTGGGCGCGGTGGGCGCAGTTCGGCACGGCCGACCTTTGGTGACGCCGCTGCTGCAACAACGGTGCAGCGGTCGCGTCCCGCGCTTACCTCCCCATGAAATCCTCCCTGCGCGGACTGTGGCACATGATGCTGGGCCTGCTCGCCCTGGCGGCGGGCGCCCGGGCCCAGGAGGAGCCGCTCGGACTTGCCGGGCCGCACGGAGCGGCCATCGAGTTCGGCCAGGGATCGACCGGCTGGCGCTGGACGCGGCTGGTGGTGCCGGCCGGACCCGCGGAGGGATGGGAAATCGCGGAAGAGGGGGTCGAGGTGGCAACGCCCGAGGGTGCGGCGGTGCTCACCCGGGGCTGGAGTCTCCTCGAGCACTCGGCCGAGAAGGTCGTGCTGGCGCAGGACGTGCCCGAGCTCGGAGTGCGGCTGCGGCGTGAGTTCTCCTTCGGTCCCTCCGACCATGCGCTGCGGATCGAGACCTGGGCACGCAGCCTGAACGACCGGCGGGTGCTGGACCGGATCGGCCTGCTCGACGTGCGCGTGCCGGGCCAGGCCTTCCGCGAGACCGGCGCGGCGCCCGCGTCGTTTCCTGTCTTCGGCCAGGGGCTCTTCCTGGGAGTGGAGCACGTCTCGGCCGATGCGTCGGTCGCGAGCGAGGCCGCGGACCAGGCGCGCCTGCAGCAGCGCCCGCGGCTCGCGCTCACCGACCAGTGGCAGCGGGTCGCGGGCGTGGTGGTGGGCTGGCTGGCGCCCGGCCCGCGGCTGCCGGGGGAGGAGGGCCTGCGCGAGGCGTTCCTCCACTACCTCGACGCCGTACGGCTGAAACCGCGCGATCTCGTGCTGCACACCGACACCTGGTGGACGGTGCCGCTCCCCCTCAGCGAGAAGAACCTGCTGGCCAACATCGACACGCTGCGCCGGGGCCTGCAGGGGCAGACCGGCCTCTTCTTCGACACCTACTGCGTGGACCTCGGCTGGTCCGATCCCCGTTCGTTCTGGGCCATGGACACCCGCCGGCTGCCCAACGCGCTGCAGGCCGTGAACGAGCGGCTCGCCGCCACCGGCGCGCGGATGGGACTCTGGCTGTCTCCAGGCAGCGGATACCCTCCCGCGCTCGACAACGGCTGGCTCGCGGCGCAGGGGTACGAGATGACCCCGTTCGGCGCGGGACTGGGCCAGGTGCCCTGCTTTGCGCTGGGCGGCCGCTACCAGCGCGAGTTCAAGGAGCGGGTCGTCCAGTACGCGCGCCAGTACGATCTCGGTCACGTCATCCTGGATTTCATGGCGCAGAATTGCGACCAGCCCGGACACGGCCACCCCGTCGGCGCGGAATCCCGCATTGCCATCGACGCCGGCCTGGCCGACGTGCTCGACGCGCTGCGGGCGGTGAACCCCGCGATCGTGCTCGAGCCGATGGTGTGCGGGTATCCGCCGAGCCCATGGTGGCTGACGAAGAGCCCCTTCGTGCTCGGCCCGGTCGGGGACGACCTGCCGTACGGCCGCGGCCCGTGCCCCGACTGGATGGAGTCGCTGATCACCGCGCGGGACATCGCGTATCGGGCCGGCCAGGACGCCTGGCTGATGCCCACGCAGGCCCTCGAGACCTTCGACCTCACCGTGCTCACGCCCGGCGAATTCCGAAACATGGCCGTGATGGCGATCGGCCGCGGGCGCTGGTTCATTTCCACCTACTTCGAGCCGACCCTGATGAAGCCGCAGGACTGGGACTTCGTCGCCGGCCTCGTGCGCTGGGCCCGGGAAAACAAGGAACTGCTGGTGAACGCCTGGCAGATCGGCGGCCGGCCCGAGGATCGCGAGGCCTATGGCTACATGTTCCGCAATCCGGTGACCGACGTCTACTGCGTGCGCAATCCCTGGATCGAGGAGCGGACAATCGAGCTGCCCGCCTCCGTGGTCGCCCGCGAGGCCCGCGAGGTGCGCATGATTTATCCCCGGCGTCAGACGGTCGGAAGGATCGAGCCGGGCCAGTCCGGTCTCCGGATCACCTTGGCGCCTTACGAGACCCTGTTGCTGACTTCCGATCCGGCGCCCGCGACGGAGGCCCCGCCCGCCGCCACCAGCCGGCCGGAGGCCGTCGTGGTCGCCGGCGCTCCCCAGGCGCTGCCCGGCGCGCTCTTCGCTCCCGATTCCGGCGAGCCCAGCCGGCTCCGGTACCACTGGCACGGCGTGTTGACGGTGCCGGCCGTCACGGGCGCGGAGCTGTGCGTGCTGGTCGAGGGACCCACTGACATGAGCGCCACGCAATGCGAACTCATGGTGGGCGGCCGCATCGTGCAGCCCCGGAAGGTCAGCAGCACCGGGCAGTTTGCCGCGGCCACGGACGCCTCCCCGGAGAACTGGACGTGGTTCATCGTGCCGGTGGCGGCGGGCGAGTCGATCTTCTCGCTCGATCTTCACCTCTGGGCCGACGAAGCCTCGGTCGGAGTCTTCCTGCGCGGCACGACTCCCGCGGTCAATGATCCGGCGCCGGCCGCCGGGGCGGTCTTTCCCACCCTGCAGCCGGACCGGCGCGGCTGGTCCCAGACGCTCACGCCCCTTCGCCTGCTCGAGATCGGGGCGCCGTGACGATCACTTCCCGGCCAGGAACGAGCAGATGTATTCGCAGAAGCCGGCGCCGACGGCGATGGTGAAGCCACTGTTGGCGGGCACATCGAAATAAGTGCCGGCGCCATACTTCGTCGCCGCCTTTTCGCCGTCGAGCGTCACCGTGCACTCGCCGGCGACGATCTCCATGCGCTCGGCGACGCCCGTCTTGAAATGATAGGCGCCCGGTCGCACGAGGCCGACCGTCTTCTTGGATTGGTCGGGGAAAAGGACCGTGTAGCTGACGACGTTGCCGTCGAAATAGAGGTTGGCCTTGGTGTGCACCGTCACACCGGCGAACTGGGCAGGAACGTTGGACATGGGAGAACGTCGATGCCGGCGGACGCGCTGAGAGGCAAGCGCCCGTTGGCGGTGGCCGGCGGGACTAAGTCAGCGACGCAGGGGAGGCGGAGCCGCTTGTCCCCAGGCCGCTGCGGACCGGTCCATCGCCCGTCAGCCGCCTGGGGACAGGCGGCTCCACCTCAACTGCATGAGTTGGCTCAGGGAATCCGGATGGTCCGCCCGACGACGAAGCTGCGCTCGTCCGGCAGCACATCGCGGTTGGCGGCGAGGATCTCGGGCCACCGCGCCGCCGTTCCGTAGTAACGCAGCGCGATGCCCGAGAGCGTCTCGCCGGGCGCGATCGTGTGCGTGCGGGCGGGCTGTCCGGGCGTGACCGCCGCGGGCCGGGTCGGCGCGCTGGTCGCGGGCCGCGCCCCGGCCAGCAGCTGGTTGGCCCGTTCCGCGTCGGCTCGCGCGGCTTCGGCCGCACGCTCGGCGGCGGCGGCACGATTGCGCAGGGTCTCGAGTTCGGCGCTGGCGAGGGTGACGGCGGAGTTCGCCGCGGTCGTGTCGCGCGCCCGCGCCTCGGCGGCCGTGAGCGCGTTGCTCAGGGATGATTCCCGGGCCGCGAGCGCCGCGACCCGCGCCCGCAGTTCGTCGCGCTCCTGCGTGAGCAGCGTGAAGGAACGCAGCGCGGTCGCGAGCTTGTCCTCGGCCGCCGCCCGCGCGGCGTTGGCTTGGGCGAGTTCGTCGCCGGCGCCCGCCGGCGGGGCGGGCGGCATCGCCGCCTTCTCGGCCTCGAGCTGCCGCACGCGCTGCTCGAGCTCGCGCGCGGCCGCCGCCTGGCGGCGCAACGCCGCGAGTTCCTCGGTCGCTTCAGCGAGACGCTGGTTGGCCGTCCGCACGGTGGCGTCGGCCGAGGATTTCCCGAGCGCGACGCGCCGGTTCTCATCCTGCGCCGCCTGCAGTTCGCGCTCCAGCGCGGCGAGCCTTGTGCGGGTGGCGGCCAGTTCCGGCTCGATGCGGGCCGCAGCCGTGGCGCGGGAGCTGGCGGACTCCGCGGAGGCGGTGGCGTTCGCCAGTTCGGTCTTGGTGCGTGCCAGTTCGCTTCGGGCTTCACCCAGCGACGCTTCGAGCTCCGTGACGCGCCGTCCGAGACGTGCGCCCTCGGTGCCGGCCTGACCACGGGCCTGCTCGAGTTCGCCGCGGACGGCGGCAAGGTCCTGCCGGGCCTGGGCGAGCTCCCGGCCGAGCGTGTCGGTGCGGGCGCCGGTTTCGCCGAGCTGGGCTTGCAGCCGCCGCGACTCCTCGGTGGCCGCGACCTGGGCGCGGTCGGCGGCGCTGAGGCGCGCCATCAGGTCGCGTTCGAGCACGCTGCGGCTGGCGGCGGTTTCGTTGAGTTGCGTCCGCGCCTGCGCCAGCGCGGCCTGCGTCTCGGCATGGGCCGTCCGCTCCCGCTGCAGCGCCGCGGCGGCCTCGCCGGCGGAGGCGGCGCTCGCGCCCTGCGCGGCAAGCGCAGCGCGCGCGGCGGTCAGTTGTTCCTGCGCGCGCGCCGCCTCGCCGCGGGCCGCCGCCAGCTCCGCCGCCTGTTTGGCGAGAGCGGCGTTCGCCTTTTCGAGCTGGGCGGCGGCCGCCGGCGCGCCGGGTTCCGGGCGGCTGGCGGCCTGCGCCTTGAGTTGCTCGATCTCCTTCCAGGCCGCGCTGAGCTCGCCGGAAAGCTGTCGCTTGTCCTCCAACGCCGCGGCGAGCTGGTCCTGCAGCGCCTTGATCTCTCCGGGCGTCAGCACCGGCGTGACCGGCGCCGGAATCAGCGGCGAGCCCGGCGCGGACTGGCGGGCGGGCGCGGCGATGAGCGGACTCGCCGCCGGGGCCGGGACCAGGGCGGGGCCGGTCGAGGCCCGCAGCAGGGGGTTGGCGGCGCGCAGGGTCTCGAGCCGCCGCCGGCCGCCGGCGACCGCCGCTTGCGGCAAGGTTTCGAGCAGCGCCTGCAGCGACGGTCCGCCCGCGCCGTTTTCCGCGGCAATCGTCAGCCAGGCGTAGGCCTCCACCGGGTCCTTCGGCGTCTGCAGGCCCTGGGCATAGGCAAGCCCGAGCTGGTACTGCGCGCCGACGTCGCCCCCTTCGGCGCGGGCGCGCAGCGACGTGAGGTCGGTCGGGGTCGCCGGGCGGGCGCTGACGGTGGCCGCGGAATCGGCGGCGGCCAGGGAAAGCGGCAGGGGCAGGAAGGCGGCGAGCGCGAGGCGGACGGACATCATGCAGGGGTGAAGATACGCCGGAAACACACCGAGACAATGCGCGAAACCGTTTGTTCGCCGGCCCGGTCCGCCGCGCGGAACGGCGTCCGGCCGCTCGCCCGCGCCCGCTTGACCCTCGCGCCTGCCCGCGAAACAACGGTGCACCGCGCCGCGTTCCTGCCCGCGCGGGACGCCCCATTTCCCATGAAATCAACCCGCTGGCTGGAGTGTTGTCACATCGGTCTTGTCGTCGCCTGCCTCGTCGCGCCTCCCGCGGCGCGGGCGGCGGAATTGTTCGACGGCCGGACGCTGCAGGGCTGGGAAGGCGACCCGAAATGGTGGCGCGTGCAGGATGGCGCGCTGACCGGCGGGTCGCTGACCGAGAAGGTGCCGCGCAACTTCTTCCTGGCGACGACGCGTTCGTATCAGAATTTCGAGCTCACGCTGAAGTTGAAGCTCACCGGCGTCCCCGGCACCGGGATGATCAACAGCGGCGTGCAGATCCGGAGCCTGCGCGTCCCCGGCGACACGGAAATGAGCGGTTACCAGGTCGACGCCGGCGACGGGTGGTGGGGCAAGCTCTACGACGAGTCCCGCCGCAACCGCGTGATCGCCGAGCCGATCGACGCCGCCGCGGTCAACGCCGCCGTGCGGAAGGACGACTGGAACGAGTATCGGATCCGCGCCGAAGGGGCGCGGCTTCGCACCTGGATCAACGGCGTGGCCGCCCTCGATTACACCGAGACCGCCCCGAACATCGCGCAGGACGGCCATATCGCCGTGCAGATCCACAGCGGCGGCATGGCGCTCGTCCAGGTGAAGGACGTGCGCCTCCAGGAACTCCCCGACACGCCGGGGCCCCGGTGGCGGGACGTGGGGCCGCCGCCGCCGCGCGCCCCCAAGAAGGCGGCGCCGAAGAAATCCGCCGCCGCGCCCGGGCCCGTCGCCCGTCCGCTGGCCCACAACGCGGTCGCCTCCGGCCCGCGCACGCCGGAGGAGCAGCGCCGGGCGTTCCGGCTGCCCGAGGGGTTCGAGATCGAGCTGGTCGCCGCGGAGTCGGAGGGCGCGGGGAAGTTTGTGACCGTGGCCTGGGACGCGCGGATGCGGCTGTGGACGATGACCGCGCTCGAGTATCCGGTCGACGCCAACGAGAACCAGTCCGCCTCCGCCGCGCTGTTCGCCCGCGGCGGCCGCGATCGCGTGCTGGTGTTCGACGACCCCTACGGGCCGGGGGGCGCGGCCGGTCCCCCGCGGGTGTTCGCCGACGGGCTGGTGATGCCGCTCGGGCTGCAGCCCTGGCGCGACGGCGCCTTCGTGCAGTACGGCGGCGACATCCGGTGGTATCGGGATACCGATGACGACGGCCGGGCGGACCGGCACGAGGTCGTGCTCACCGGCTTCGGCACGCAGGACTCGCACCTGTTTCCGCACCAGTTTCTCCGCCAGCCCGGCGGGTGGATGTTCGTCGCCCAGGGGTTGTTCAACTATTCCGAGGTGCGCCGGCCGGGCGGCGCGGCGTTCGCGGACGGCGCGACGTCGGTGGCGTTCAACCAGTGCAAGCTCGCGCGGTTCCGGCTCGACGGCTCGGCGTGGGAGAACGTCACCGCGGGCCCGAACAACATCTGGGGCCTCGTGACCAGCCGCACGGGCGAGACGTTCCTGCAGGAGGCCAACGACCAGGGGTATCCGGTCATTCCCTACACGCCCGGCATCCTGGTGCGGACCGGTTCGCGCGAGCGATTGCGACCGTATCAGCCGCTGATGCCGCCGCCGCTGCATCCGCCGCAGATGGGCGGGACGGGCCTGAGCGGGCTCGCGCTGGCCGAGGACGGTGACGGGATTTTCTCGCAGGCCGCCGGCGGTGCCGGCGCGGGGGACAAGCTGTTCCTGCTGGCGAATCCCATCACCGGCGCCGTCCAGCGCGTGCGCGCCCGGGAGGAAAACGGCCGGCACCGCTTCGAGAAGTTGCCGGACCTGCTGACCTGCGACGACGGCTGGTTTCGTCCCGTCGCGATCCATTTCGGGCCCGACGGCGCCCTGTACGTGGTGGACTGGTACAATCGCATCATCTCGCACAACGAGGTGCCGCGCGAGCATCCCGACCGCGACCGCAGCCGCGGCCGGATCTGGCGGGTGCGGCATCGCGACCAGCCGCGGGTGCGTCCCCCCGACCTGGTCGCGTTGCCCGACCGGGAGCTGCCCGCCCTCCTGGGCGCACCGAATGCCTTCGTGGCGCGCCAGGCCTGGCTGGAGATCGGCGACCGTCGCGCCGCGGGCCTGGCCCCGGAGCTGGCACGGATCGCCGCGGACCGGACCGCCGCCACCGACCGCCGGCTGGGCGCGCTCTGGGCGCTCGAGAGTCTCCAGCCGGTGGATACGGCGCTGCTGCGCGCCTGCGCCGGCGACGCCGACTTCAACCTGCGCCGCGAGGCGGCGCGGCTCGTGGTGGCCGCGCCGCGCCCGGAGGCGGACGTCGTGGCGCTGCTCGGGCCCCTCGCCGCCGATCCGCATCCGATGGTGCGCGCGGCGGTGGGCGATGCGTTGCGGCGGGTGCCCGGGGCGGGACCGGACTTCATCGCGGTGGCCGCGCGGCTCGCCCGCGGGCCGGACACCGCCGGCGGCGAATGGGATCGTTACGAGCGCGACTTCGAACGCTACCTGGCCCGCTGGGCGTTCGAGACGAATCCGGCGGCGACCCGCGCGCTCCTCGCTTCGCCGGCCGGACGCGCGCTGCCCGGCGAGGCCCGGCTGCTCGCCGCGCTGGCCCTGGGCGGAAGCGAGGCGGCGCGACAGGTGGCGGAACTGGCGCCGACCCTGGGGCGGGCGCTGGGCGCCGAAGAGCTCGGCCCGCTTGCCGCTCATGCCGCCGATCCCGTGCCGCGCGCGGCGTTGGCGGCGGCCCTGGCGCCCGCCGCCACGCGGCCGGCCGCGCTGCGTGCGCTGCTGGAACTGCGGGGCGACCTGGATTCCGCCGCGTTGGGCGAACTGCTGGCCGGCGCGGTCGTCGCCCAGCTTGGCGAACCGGACCCGGCCGGCCGCGCCCTCGGCGCCGAGGTGGCCGCCGCCTTCCGCATCCAGGCGGCGGTACCGGCGCTCGTCGCGCTCGTGCGGGACCCGGCCGCCGTGTCCAGGCACCCCGCGGTGCTGCCGGCCCTGCGGGCGCTGCGCGAACTCCGCGCCGGCGAACCGGAGTTGTTCGCGGAGATCGTCCGCCGCCCCGGCGCCGAGCCGGCGTGGCGCAACGAGGCGCTGGCCGCCCTCGCGGCGCTTCCGGGCGAGGCACCCGCCTCCCTGCAGGTGCGCCTGCTGCCCGGGCTGACCGCGCGCGAGCGCGGCCAGGCCCTGCAGCGTCTCGCCGGTACTCCGGCGGGCGGGCGGGCGCTGCTCGCCGGCATCGCCGCGGGTTCCGTCGTCGCCGACGACCTCGGGGCGAGCACGCTCGACCGCCTGCGGACAGTGCTGCCCGGCGATCCTGCCGTGGAAGCGTGGTGGCGGCAGCGCGGCGGCGGGGTGGCCCGGGCCCTTCGACTCAGCGGGGGCGCGGAGGATTTCGCCGCCGCGCGGCTGGAGCTGCGGGGTGCGTTCACCGTCGAATGCTGGGCCCGGCTCGAGGCGCCGATCGGGAATCAGGACGGCCTGCTCGGAGCGCCGGGGCGCCTGGACCTCAATTTCCACGCCGCGCGCCTGCGCGTCTGGATCGGCGGCGGCGTAGGCGACATCGTCGTGGCGTCGCGGCCTGCGGCTCCCGGCGTCTGGACGCACTACGCCGTGACGCGGGACGAGGCCGGAATTTTCCGCGTGTTCGTGAACGGGGAGCTCGATGCGACGTCGGCCCGTGCGCATGCCGGCGATTTCACCGACCTCGATGTGGGCCGCACCTCGCCGAAAGATGCGGGCACCGACGGCTGGCTCCGTGAGTTCCGCGTCTGGAGCGAAGCCCGGACGGCGCGGGCGATCCGTGATGGTTTCGATCGCGCCTACGGGCCGGGCTCCGGCCGGCCTGCGTCGCTGCGGGTCGTATTCTCCGGCGACGCCTGGCCCGCACTGCGGGGCGCGGCGCGCGTCGAAGCGGTCGACGATGGACCGTTGCTCCTCACGGAGGCGGAGGCGGCGGCCCAGGGGGAGAAGTTCGCGCGCTTCCGGGCGCTGGCCGGCGCGCGCGGTAATCCGGAGCGTGGACGCGAGCTCTTCAGCGCGCTGTGCCTGAATTGTCACCAGGCGGCGGGGCGGGGCGGAAATCTTGCGCCCGCGCTCGACGGAGTCGGACACAGCGGCGTGGAAGCGCTGCTGCGCCACCTGCTCACGCCCAGCGCAGCCATGGAAAACGCTTACCGGACTTTCCGAGTCGTGACGAAGGCGGGCGAGGTGTGGGACGGCTTTCTCGTCGAGGAGAGCCCGGACGCGGTGGTCCTGCGGCTGCCCGGAAGCGAGGATCGCCGGCTTTCCCGGAGTGACTTGCAGTCCGCACGGTATCTGCCGCGCTCGCTGATGCCCGACGGACTGCTGGAGAGCCTGCCGCCCGAGCAGGTCACGGACCTCTTTGCGTGGTTGAAGGCGCTGCGCTGACCGCCCTGCCGGGGCGCGGCCGCGAGCGGGTCTCCGTCCCCCATTTTGCGCTTCATCCTTCTGCCGAGCGCCGGCTTGCGCCGGGGCCGGGCGGGCGCGCGGCCGTGGTGAAACTTCGCCACCGGCCGGGCCGTCCGACCTGCTGCGGCCGCGCGCCCCGCAGGGTGAAACCTTGCGGGGTGGACGATGTCGCACAGCTTACCTACAATCATGAAACACGCGATCGTCGTCGGTCTGGTCCTGGTGGCGTGGTTGCCCGCGCGGGCGCAGTTGCTGCGACCGGAAGCGGTGAATGGCGCGGTGCTGGGCGGGATCGCCGGCGCCGTGATCGGTCATAACAGCGGCGACCTGCGGCATGACGCCTGGCGGGGGGCGGCGCTCGGAGCCGGGGCCGGGCTGATCCTGGGCGAAATCGCAGGGAACGCGCGCGCGGCGGCCACGACGACCGGCGTGCCGGTGCCACGAGTCGGCGGGTATGTTTATCGTGACGCACCCGTGATTTACACGGGAGTGAGCTATCGGTCCGATCCGGTCGTCCGGTATCGGGGGCACGGGTACGGCCGATTCGGGGATCCCTGGTCGTATCGACGTCACGGCTACGCGGGACCGCGGTGGGGCGGGGCGTACCGCGGGCGCGCGCCCTATTACGGCTGGTATCCGGGCTACTCGGATGCCTACCCGTACTACGACGGCTTCGGCGTTTACCGGAGCGGCAGCGCCGCCTCCGCCGGGCTGGTGCTCGGTGCGATCGCGGGCGGCATCATCGGTCATGGGAGCGGCGATTTTCGACACGACCCCTGGCGCGGCGCGGCGTGGGGCGCGGGGGCCGGCTGGCTGCTGGGCTCGATCGCCGATGCGCGGCGGTCGGCGGCGGCATACGAAAGCGTGCCGGTCGTGACCGTGCCCGCGGCTCCGGCCGCGGCGCCGGCCCAGCCGATCACGATCATCAACCACTATCACGGCGCCTCCACGCCGATGAGTTCGGCCAACGGCCTGTTCGGCCGCTGACCGGCCCGCTTCCCCGGCGAGCACTTCGCTGAATATCGGCGGGTCCGCCCGCGTCTCCTCGTCCGCCCGATCCTTTCCGTCATCATGAAACAAGCGTCCCGCTTCCTTTCCGCCAGTCTGCTCGCCGCCGCCGGGCTTCTCGCCGGCTGCGCCACCACTGCCGGCGTGCAGAATCCCGCCGGCGTCCCGGTCACCGAGATGCGCCCCGACGAGGGCGGCTTCGTTCGCGGCACCGGAGTCGAGTCCCAGGACCTGGTCGCCGTCACCGACAAGATGGCACGCAGCATTCTCTCCATCCCGCAGATCGCCCGGGCCCAGGTTCCGCCGAGCGTCGTGCTCGAGCCGGTGGTCAACAACACGCGGTTCCCGCTCAACAAGGACATCTTCCTCACGCGCCTGCGCACGCAGCTCAACTCGAAGGCGATGGGGCAGGTGAGTTTCCTCGACCGCGAGATGATGAAGACGCTCGAGCGCGAGCGGGAGCTCAAGCGCTCCGGCCAGGTCACGGCCAGCGCCGACCCCAACGTCGTTGAGTTCGGCGGTGCGGATTACTTCCTCACCGGCAAGCTCGACGGCATGACGACGCGCACGTCGGCGGGCACGAGCGACTACGTGATGTATAGCTTCCGCCTCACCGATGCCCGCACGAGCCGGATTGTCTGGGAGGACGTGGCGGAGATCAAAAAGCAGGGACTGGAGGACGCGGCCTACCGGTGAGCGGTCTCCGCCGCGCGCCGGCCGGGCTTCCGCGCGAGGAGGATCACGTGCCTCCCGCACGCTGCCGATGAAACTGCCATTCCCAGTGTGGGCCGTGCTCGCGACGGGCCTGCTCGCGGGCTGCGTCGCGCCGCCTGCTTCGCGCCCGACCGCGGCCGACCTCCGCCAGCCGGAGGTGCCGGAGCGCGACCGCGTGCTTCACGCTTACCGGCAGGCGGCCTTCGCGCTGCGGGCGGGGGACTACGAAGAGGCGAAGCGCTGGCTAGACGATGCGATCGCGCGCATCGGCGGCATCATCACCAACGACGCGGAGGCCGCGCGGGCGCGAGGGTTGTTCGCCGCGGAGCGTTCGAAGCCGTTCATCGGCGAGCCGTACGAGCGCGTGATGGCGTATTTCTACCGGGGCATCCTCTATTGGCGCGACGGGCAGATCGACAATGCCCGCGCGTGCTTCCGCTCCGGCCAGGTCATCGACAGTGACCCCGGACCCGAGAGCTACGGCGCTGACTACGTCCTGCTCGACTACCTCGATGGCCTGGCCTCCGCGAAGCTCCTCGCCGACGGCGCCGACGCGCTCGCCCGCGCGCGCGGCACCGCCGGCGAGCGGTTTCACCTTCCGCCCTACGATCCCGCGGCCAACGTGCTGGTCTTCGCGGAGTACGGGTACGGTCCGCGCAAGTATGCCGCCGGCGAATACGGCCAGATGCTGCGGTTCCACGCCGAGGATTCCCCGAGCCGCTCCGCCCGGCTCGTCCTCGACGGGGGCCGGCGGATCGTCCCGCTGCCGGCGTACGACGACCTCGGATACCAGGCAACCACGCGCGGCGGCCGGGTCATGGACCACATCCTCGGCAACAAGGCCTACTTCAAGGCCGGCGCCGACGTCGTGGGCGACGTCGCGCTCACCGGCGCCGTGATCGCCAGCGAGCAGGCCCGCCGCCGGGACCGCCGCGGCCGGGATGACGACGACGCCGAGCGCGCGGCCGTCGGCCTCGGGCTCGTGGGCCTGATCGGCAAGGTTGCCGCCGCCGCGACGCAGACCGAGGCCGACACGCGCCAGTGGAACAACCTGCCGCAGCGCCTGAGCTTCGCCGCGCTCACGCTGGCTCCGGGCACATACTCCGGCCGGATCGAGTTTCTCGATCGCGACGGCCGGGTGCTGGAGCAACGCACCCAGGCCGTGGCCTTCACCGTCGGGATCCCGGAGCGGGACACGGTGGTGTTTTTGAGCGAACTTAAACGCTGATGCGCAGTCTCACCGCAACGCCCTTCCGACCCATGAACACCACGCCCGTCGCCGTCATCCTCTCCGCCTTCGCGCTGGCCCTCGGGCCGGGCTGCGCGACCGAGCCCGGGCCTTTCGCCCCGCTCGACACCACGAAGTTCACGCTGGAGAACACCGACCGTTTCGTGCTGCTCGACAAGCCCGCGCAGTACTCGGTCACGTGCACCGGCCTCCAGGAACGCCCGCTCGCCGACGGCCGCCTGGAGGTCACCGCGAATGTGAAGAATCGCGAGTCCCGCCGCATCCAGGTCCAGATCAACTGCGTGTTCAAGGACGAGCAGGGTTTCTCGACCGGCGACGAGACGCCGTGGCAGACGCTCATCCTGTCCGAGAATTCCACCGAGGCCGTGCGCTTCACCGCGATGAACCCGCAGGCCCGGAAGTACACCGTGCGCGTCCGGCAGGCGCGCTAACTCCAGAAAGGCCGCGCCATGAACCGTCACCTGTTGCTCGCCCCGCTGGCCGGCGTCCTCGCCGCCGCGGTCATCGCCCAGCAACCCGCTCCGCCGCCGCAGCCTCCGCCGCTGGTGCAGGCCCTGCCGCGCGCTCCCGCCGTACCGCAGCCGGTGACACCCGGGAACGGGCAGCAGCGCGTCTACGGTCCGTCCGGGGACACGCTGATCGCGCGCCAGACCGCTGACGGAATCCTCGAGGGGTTTCGTCGCACGTACCAGTCCGACGGCGCGCCGCGCGTCGTGATCTACGTGAATCGCGCCCTGGTCGACACGACTTCGGGGCTGAAGCTGACGGAACGCGTCGAACAGTTCGAAAAGTCCGCCGCCGAGACGAAGACGAGCGGCACGAACACCTACCGGCAGAAGGACGCCCCGGCGGCTACCCTCGCCGACCAGCAGACCGTGCGCGAGATCGAGCGCCTCTTCGGCCGGGCCTTCCGGCATGCGGGCGCCCAGCTCGCCGACCAGCAGGTCGCCGCCTCGCTTCTGCCCGAGGAGCCGGGCTCACATCTGGTCGGCGACCGTGCCGCGAAAGACCGCAAGGCGCTCGCCGACATCGCCGACATCGCGATCGAGGTGCTGATCTCCAGTCGCAACCTCACGGTGCCTGAGGTCTCGGGCGACACCACCTATCCCGTGCCCGACATCCAGGCGACGGCGATCCGGCTGAAGGACGCCGCCATCGTCGGCCAGGCGGCGGCGAGCGACATCATCGGCAAGGGCGTGCAGGCCGGCCGTGTGGTGCGGCAGTTCGACGTCCGCGACATCACCGAGGCCACCGCGCTCGCGCTCATGGAAGACATGCTCACCGGCAAACGGTGACGCGCCGGCGGTCCGACCTGCCGAAAGCGGCGCCGCCTCGCCGCCACGGCCGCGTTCCTCGAGCAACTCTCCTGTGGGGCTACGGTTTCTTCGCTTCGAAACCGGTTCGCTTCTCCACCTCGGCGATCTCCTTGAGGGCGGCGTCGAGCGCCTGCTGGTCCTTGCCATCGACGCGGACGTTGGGATAGCCGGTGGAAAAATCCAGCGTGGCGCCGTGCTGGATCGGGATTTCCGGTCGCGAAGGCAGCGTGCCGGCGGGCC
>CALFZM010000313.1 GCA_937952235.1 uncultured Opitutia bacterium
TACTCTCAGCAATCTACATGCCTATATACAACGGAGGTTTTCGGATAGCCTCTAGACCGCCGAGCAAGAGTAACTCCCACGCGACCAGACCCACAGCCGGACGGTCCGCCGCCTGGCTTTGTCCCGCCTTTCGAGCTTCCACCAAAGATTTCCCGCTTCACGCGTTTCCCCATGCTTCGGACGCTTCTCCCTTACCCTGGCGACGCCCTGCTCCAGCGCGGAGCCGCGGCAGGTCTCGCGCTTGCCCTCGTGACCTTTGCCGCCGCTGCCTCTCCCGGCGTGCAGATGCACGTGCCGGGTTTCACCGTCCACGAGCTGCCGGTGCGGCTCACCAGCCTGAACAACGTCGAGTACGCGCCGGATGGCCGGTTGTTCGCGGGCGGGTACGACGGCCGCTACCACGTGCTGCGTGACACCGACGGCGACGGGCTCGAGGACCGGGTCGACACGTTCCACCACCAGCCCAGTCCGAACTACCCGCTCGGCGTCGCGGTGAAGGACGGCGAGCCCTATTTCGTGCTGTCGACCGAGGTGATCCGCTTTCGCGACCTGGACGCCGACGGCATTCCCGAAACCCGCGAGGTCTTCGCCACCGGTTTCGAGGATCCGGAACTCGCCCGGGCGCCCTATCTCCTCCATCGGCGCGTCGACCACGCCATGGCGCTCGCCTTCGGTCCGGACGGCGCGCTCTACCTCACCATGGGCGGGGCGGCGTATCGGAACCCTTATTGGACGGACGAGAAGACCGGCGTGAACCACTATGCGACGGACCGGCGGCGCGGTTGTCTGCTGCGCATCGCTCCGGATGGTCGCGTGGAGCAGCTGGCGAGCGGCCTGCGCTACGTCATGTCCCTGCAATGGAACCGGCATGGGGATCTTTTCGCCACCGAGCAGGAAGGCGCCACCTGGGTGCCCAACGGCAATCCGTTCGACGAACTGCTGCACTTGCAGCCGGGCCGGCACTACGGTTTTCCGCCGCGGCATCCGGTGCACCTGCCCCACGTGGTCGACGAGCCCAGCGTCTGGGACTACCGGCCGCAGCACCAGAGCACCTGCGGATTTCGCTTCAACGGCCCCCTGCCCGGCCGCGGGCGATTCGGTCCCGAGTTCTGGGCGGACGATGCCCTGGTGACCGGCGAGTCGCGGGGAAAACTCTACCGCACCAAGCTCGCTCGCACCGCCGCGGGCTACGTCGCCCGCAACGACCTGATCGCCGCCCTCGGGCACCTCGCCGTCGATTGCGCGATCTCTCCGCGCGGCGATCTGCTCGTGGCATGCCACACGGGAAAGCCGGACTGGGGCAACGGACCCGCCGGCGAGGGCAAGCTCTACAAGATCCGGTTCACCACGCCCGCCGCTCCGCAGCCCGTGCTCGCCTGGGCTGCGGGCCCCACGGAAACAGCGGTCGCCTTCGACCGGCCGCTCGAAGCCGCGGCCTGGCGCGACGCCGCCGCGCGCACCACCATCGACTCCGGCCGCTACGTCGCGGCGGCCGACCGGCTCGAGACGCTGCGCCCCGGCTACGCCGTGGTGAAGGCGCAGCTCAACGAGCCCCGCGGCGCCGTCGCCGTCCACGCTGCCCGGCTGTCGCCGGACCGGCGGACCGTGGTGTTCACCACCGCTCCGCGCGTCTCGGCCGTGAACTACGCCCTCGCGGTGCGAAACGGTTTCGATCTTGCGCACGACCTCACCGGCGTCGCCGTGGAGTGGCGTGGAAGCGCGGGCGGACACTGGACCGGCTGGCTGCCGCATCCGGACTTCGCCGCGGCCCGGGAGTTCACGCGCGCGAGCGCCGCGCACGACGAGTTCTGGCGGCACGCCGCCACCGCTGGCACGCTCACTCTCCGGGCCCAGCTCGATCTGTGGCAGATGCTCCAGCCGGCCACGCAGCCGGGCTCGCAACTCGACTATGTGCCCGAGCCGGAAACGGTGACGCTGACGTTTGCCTCAGACGCCGCGATCTCGGTCAAGGCACCCGGCGCGCGCATCGAGCGGATCGGCGAGCAAGAGGTGCAGGTGACGGTGGAGCGAGTGAAGGAGAACGCGTGGCAGCCTTTCACCCTCACCCTCGCCACGCCGGCCACGCGGCTCGACGTCGCGTACCGCACCCGGCGCGACAATCGCGTGCGGGCGCCCGGCATCGCGCGCTTCATGCTGCCCTTCGCGCGACCCGGAGCGGCCGACCTTGCGCCGCGCGTCCTGTCCGAGCTGGCCGGAGCCGACTGGCATGCGGGCCGCGCGCTGTTCCATGGCAAGGCCACCTGCGCCACCTGCCACGAACTGCGCGGCGAGGGCAAGGCCGTGGGCCCCGACCTCAGCAACCTCGTCCATCGCGACTATGCGAGCGTACTGGCGGACATCGCGGACCCCAATGCCTCGATCAACCCCGACGCCGCCGGCTATGTGGTCACCCTGAAGGACAACTCCACCGTGATCGGCACCAACGTCGGAGAGTCCGCGTTGCAGCTGCACGTCGCCCAGCCCGGCGGCGAAGTCGCGAAACTGCGGAAGGCGGACATCGCGCGCGTCGAACCCATGGCCGTCTCGCTGATGCCGGCCGGCCTCGAGCGGAACCTCACGGCGGCCGAGCTGCGCGACCTCATGGCGTTTCTCCTGACGATACCTCCGCCTTCCGCGCCGTGACACCGGTGCGCCTGCCGCCCTCCTGCGAGATTTCGCGGCGTGATGGATCACTTCTCCGGTTCGGACGTGGCCAGCCCCAGTGATGCGGTCCCGTTGCAGCGATCATAAATCTCGCGCGCCGCTGCCTCCACCGACCTGCGATCGAACTCGTTGTCGATCTGCCGGGCATCCTCCATGATCAGGCGCACCTGCCGGACCAGGGCGACGCGGTCGGAGAGGCGCTTCAGGTACGGCAGAATGCTGCCCACGGTGCCCAGCAATCCCGTCAACACCGCAGGACTGCCCGCACCATAGTGTCGAATCTGGCCGAAGGCCGACGCCGCCATTTCCTCGAAGGTGACCGGCCGGGCGATCACGCGCAGTTGGCCGGCAGGATCGCATCGTTCAGCCGCAGGGTGATCCCGCCCGGCCGCTCCCCGCAACGCGGCGCCCAACCAGTCAATGCAGGTCAGGGCGGTGAAGGGTTCGTTGATCCCCGGCGAGAGCGCGTGGGCTGCAATCTCCACCAGTTGCTGCAGGGAATACAGCGCGTCCTGGTGCCGGGTCCGATGCTCCCCCAGGCTGAAGCACGCGCGCAGCGCCGCGCTGACTTCGTCGCCTGGTGGCCCTGCCGGAAGCACCCGCAGCAGCACGACTCCCTTGGTCACGAACTCGCCCGGTCGCCGCTCGAGTTTTATCTGCAGGTCGTGCTCAACCGCCAGAGCCATCAACGCGGACTCGTCCACCCGCTGCAGGTAGCCACTCTCATCCGCATCCACCTCCTGCGCGCCGGCCCAATCGGAATCCGCCGGCACGGCGAATCCGGGGGGCGGCTGTCCGATACGCTCCGGAAACAGGACCGGCAGCGCCGCCTGGAAATCACGTCCGACGGCGGCGATCAGATTCTCGGCCTGGATGACCTGGGAGACATGATGGATGAAGTAGATCAGGACTCCGAGGGAAGACAGGGCCAGGACGACGCCGACATTGACCGCCACGTGCGGAACGAAGGCGTCCTCCTCGACCGAGCGGATGGTGCGCAGCACGAGCAGACAGTAGACAAAGGTCGCGATGAAGATGCCCAGGGTGACCTGCACGCCCCGATCCGAGGTGAAATTGCGCAGCACCCGCGGTCCGTAATGCGAGGAAGTCTGCGCCAGGGTCGTGATCGTGAGGGAGAACACGATCGAAACGACCGTCATGA
>CALFZM010000314.1 GCA_937952235.1 uncultured Opitutia bacterium
ACGGCGGCATGGGCTACGCCGGCGCCGTCATCACGCCGTTCTACGACTCGATGCTGGTGAAGAGCATCACCAGCGGCCAGACCTACGACATCGCGATCAACCGCGCCCGCCGCGTGCTCTCCGAGTTTCGTATCCGCGGCGTGAAGACGAACATTCCGTTCCTGGAAAACGTCATCACCCACCCGCAGTTCCGCTCGGGCCAGGCGACCACCACGCTGATCGACACCACGCCGGAGCTCTTCGCCTTCAAGCCGCGGCGCGACCGCGCGACGAAGCTGCTCACGTTCCTGGGCAACGTCATCGTCAACGGCAACCCGCACGCCAAGGGCTTCCGTCCCGACAGGCCGTTTCCCGCCGCGGCGCTGCCCGCCTACGACCACAGCCTGCCCCCGCCTCCCGGCACGCGGCAGAAGCTGCTCGAACTCGGCGCGAAGGGGTTCGCCGAATGGACGGCGAAGCAGAAGCGGCTGCTCGTCACCGACACCACCTGGCGCGACGCGCACCAGTCGCTGATGGCGACGCGCGTGCGCAGCTACGACATGCTGGCCTGCGCCGACGCGCTCGCGCGCCGCGCCCCCGGCCTGTTCTCGCTCGAGATGTGGGGCGGCGCGACCTTCGACACCGCGATGCGGTTCCTCAGCGAGGATCCGTGGGAGCGCCTGCGCCAGCTCCGCGCCAAAGTGCCGAACGTCTGTTTCCAGATGCTGTTCCGCGGGGCCAACGCCGTCGGCTACACCAACTATCCGGACAACGTCGTCGCCGGCTTCGTGAAGCACGCCGCGGCGAGCGGGATGGATATCTTCCGCGTCTTCGACTCCCTCAACTACCTGCCCAACCTGCGCGTCGCGATGGAGGCGGTGAACGGCACCCACGGCGTGTGCGAGGCCGCCATCTGCTACACGGGCGACATCCTGGACGACCGGCGCGACAAGTTCTCCCTGCACTATTACGTGCGCATCGCGAAGGAGCTCGAGCGCATGGGCGCGCACTTCCTCGCGATCAAGGACATGGCCGGCCTGTGCCGGCCTTACGCCGCGCAGAAGCTGGTGAAGGCATTGAAGGAGGAGGTCGGGCTGCCGATCCATTTCCACACCCACGACACGAGCGGCATCGCCGCCGCGAGCGTGCTGCGGGCCGCCGACGCGGGAGTCGACATCGTCGACCTCGCCCTGGCCGCGATGAGCGGCAGCACCTCGCAGCCAAATCTCAACTCGGTCGTCGCCGCGCTGCAGCACACGCCGCGCGACACGCAGCTCGACCTGCCGGCGCTCAACGAGTTTTCCGACTACTGGGAGACGGTCCGCGAGTACTACCGGCCGTTCGACACGGCCCCCAAGAGCGGTTCCGCGGAGGTGTACGAGCATGAGATGCCGGGCGGGCAGTACACCAACCTGAAGGAACAGGCCGCCTCGATGGGCGTCGCCCACCGCTGGCCGGAGATCGCGCGCACGTACGCCGAGGTGAACCAGCTCTTCGGCGACATCGTGAAGGTCACGCCCAGCTCCAAGGTCGTGGGCGACATGGCGCTGTTCCTGTTCAGCAAGGGCATCAAGCCCGCCGACATCGTGAACCTGGAACCCGGTTCGACCGCCTTCCCGGAGAGCGTGATCGACATGATGATGGGCGGCCTGGGCTGGCCCGAGGGCGGCTGGCCGGAGCGCGTGTCGCTGGTCATCCTCGGCGAGAAGCGGCACGCGGAGGCCCGGGCGAAGTATGCGGCGGCCAGCGGCGCCAAGCCGCGGGCGCGGGGCGCGAAGGCCACCGAGGCCGCCACGGTCGACCTGGGCGCCCTGCGCGCCGAGCTGGCGGAGAAACACAAACGGCCCGCGGGCGACGACGACCTCTATTCGCACCTGATGTACCCGCAGGTGTTCGCGGACTACGCGAAGCACTTCGCGACCTACTCCGACGTGTCGGTGCTGCCGACGCCGGCGTTCTTCTACGGGTTGCGGCCGGGCGAGGAGATCTCGGTCAGCATCGAGGAGGGCAAGGTGCTCATCATCCGGCTCATTTCGATCGGCCAGCCGGACAAGGACGGCCGCCGCGCGATCAGCTACGAACTGAACGGCATCGCGCGCGAGACGTTCATCCTCGACAAGACGGTCGCGCCGAAGACGAAGGCGCGTCCGAAGGCGGACCTCAACGACCCGACCCAGGTCCCGGCGCCGATTCCCGGCCTCATCGCGCAGCTCCAGGTGTCGGTCGGCACGAAGGTGGCCAAGGGCGACAAGCTGCTCATGATGGAAGCGATGAAGATGCAGAACACGGTCTACGCCCCCTGCGACGGCGTGATCGCCGAGCTGCACGTCGCGCTGGGCGACACCGTCGAGGCCAAGGACCTGCTGCTGAAGCTGCGCACCACGGCGTAGCGCCCGGTCATGTCGACGCCCCCGGCTCCCGCGTCCGGGCCCGCCCCGCTGCTGCCGTGGCTGCTGGCCTGGCTCGTGGGGTTGGGCGTCGTGTTTGGCTTCAAGGCGCGGCCGGCGCAGACGGAGCTCGACGTCGACGAATTCTACTGGATCGGGTCCACGTACTATTACCACCTCGCGTTCCGGTCGCCGGACTGGCGCCACCCCGACTGGGGCTTGCTGCCCGCGCGCGAGAACCCGCCGGTCGCGAAGTATGTCCTCGGCGCCGGCCTGCAGCTCCAGGGCCAGCCGATCGCCACGCCTGATCTGCTGGGGACGTTTTACCTGATCTTCCAGTCGACGCCGCACGCCTGGGGCGAAGGGGAAGCCTATGCGAAACGGCTCGCCGTCGTGGAGCGGATGCGCCCGGACCTGCGGGAGCGGCTCCGCGCCGGCGCCCAGCTCCAGCTCGATCGCAAGCTGCTGCAGGCGGGCCGGCGCACCGTGCTGGTCGTGATGGCGGCGGCCAGCCTGCTCGCATTCCTCCTCGGCGCCCGGTTGCTGCACCCGCTCACCGGGCTCCTCGGCAGTGTCCTGCTGGGACTGCATCCGACGGTCGCCCACTCCTTCAATCTCGCGCACTCCGACATCATCGCGCTCGCCTTCTCGCTGGCCGCCGCCGGGACCACGCAGGCGCTGGCGCGGCGACTTTGGCCGCCCGGCCCCCTCTCGATCGGGCGGCAGTGGCCGCTGGCCGTGTCGACCGGAGTGCTCGTGGCCCTGGCCTGTGGCGCGAAAATGAATGCGCTGGTGGTGGCCGTGCTCGCCGCCGTCGCGCTGGGCGCCGCCCTTGCCCGCCGGATCCGCCACTCACCCCGGGAGGCCGCGGCGCCCGCGATCCTCGTACTCATGTCGGCGGCGGCCGCAGTCGCAGCGTTCATCCTGATCAACCCGACCTTCCTCCAGGATCCAGGCGGCGGGCTCGCCGCGGTCGTGCAGGAGCATCGTGCCACCGAGCTGATCCAGGCCCGCTTCATGCGGGATCACCTGACCACGGTGGGCGCCAAGTTTTCTGCCGTTGCCGGCCTCTCCGTAGGTTCGCCCTTCCTGCTGGCCGCAGCCGGTGCGGCCGCCCTTGGCCTGCTCGCGTTCAGCCGGCAGGAGGGCGTGCGGTTCCTGGCGGTCTGGTTTCTCCTCGGACTGGTCGCGGTCACCTTCTGGATTCCGTTTCCCATCGGGCGCTACGTGCTGCCGGTGGTCCTGCCGGGGACGTTGCTCGCGGGCGCAATCGCGGGCTGCGCGCTTTCCGCGCTCGCCCGGCGCCTTCGTCGTGCGGGGCCCTGAAAGGGCCTTGTGGCGCCGTCCGCCCACCGTCAGAACCGACGCGTGTGGCTTGCCACCACCCGGGAAGTTCCTGTTGCCTCGGCCATCGCCGGTGCCCGGCTTTTCCCCGCATGCGCGTCAACCGCCGCCTGTTTCCCCCCGTGCTCGCCCTCGCGGCGCTGGCCGCGTCGCACCTCGGTGGTGCGGAGCCCAAGCAGCCCGAAACGAAAAAGGCGCCCGGCCCGGGGTCGCGCTGGAGCGCCCGGTACGACCGGTCCGCGACGGCGGAGATGTTTACGGTCACGCCCGGAGCCGACGGGGTGGAGGTAGCGACCAGCAAAGCTCCGCATGAGACTGAGGAGACGCACGTGTCCCTGCTTTACCGGCTCGAGCATCCGGCGGCGGGGCTGACCTTCACGCTCACCGCCACTGGCAGCGCGGCGCGGATGCCGATCGCCCTTTACGACGCCGCGGCCAACGAGCTCTGGCGGCACGACGGCCGCGGGGCGCCGCCGCCAGCGGTGCGGCTCGATTCCCTCCGCGTCCGCGGCCAGGTCATCTTCCGGATCCGGCGTCCGCCCGCCACGGCCGGCGCGGCCAGCGGCACGCTCCGGATCGGCGGCCTCGCCTTCACGCCGCTGGCACAGAAGCCGAAGGTGGGGTCCGACGGCTTCACGGTCGTCGACACCCTCGACGAACTGCGCGGCTACGCGAACCAGCCGCTCGCGAAGGTCAGGCTCAAGCCGGGGGTGTACACGCTCGATCGCGCGCTCTTCCGCGCGTTCATCGAGCTCACCGGCCGCGACAGCCAGTGGGACCTGCGGGGCGTGACCGTGCGCGTCGACACCCGGCTGTTCCAGCGCTTCGGCTCCGGCCCGGCGTCACCCGGCCCGGGCTACAGCGCGTTTACCGTATCCGGTTCCCGGATCCGCATCGAGGGGCTCAAGGTCGAGACGTTTGGCGACCAGCCCGGCGTCACGGTCCGCAATGCCCTCGTCAACGTGACCGGCTCCGGCGCGATGCTGCGCGCGCTCGACCTGACGACGGCCGGCTGCAGCCTCTGGGGCTACGGCAATCTGTTTGGCTCGAGCGGCCCCGACCTGCATGCGCTGGACGGCATCCGGCTGGGCTGGCCGGCGCGGGACGTCGCCGTGGTCGGCTGCCGGGTGCGCGTGCGCGCGCTGGGACACGGCATTCTCGTGCAGGGGGCGCACAACTCGCTGATTCAGGATTGTCATATCGATGGCCTGCTCCGGCCCACCAACGAGGTGCTGGCGGAGAAGTCGGGCCCGGCCTTCGACCGCAAGTTCATCGCCCGCGGGCGCAACTACAGCGAAGGTGTGACGCTGGGTCCCGATGGCCGCATCCTGCCGGACGAGATGATCGCTCTCGGCGAGGACGGCATCAGGCTGGTGGAACAGGCCGGGGCCGACCGCCCGACCGGTGACACCAAGATCATCGGCTGCACCGTCACGCGCATGCGGCGCGGCATCTGCACCGCGTTCGGCCCCGGCGGCGACCTCGTGCTGAACTGCGTGGTGCGCGAGTGCGTCGCCGCCGGCTTCAGCATCGGCGCCGGTGATGTGGTGCGCAGCGGCCGCGCCGACGCCCGTTATGCGGAGGCGGTGGCGCTCCCCGCCCCGACGAGCTCCGGAGCCGAGGTCGACGTGGAGATCCTGGACAGCCGCGGCGGACGCGCGAATCCCCTGCTCGCCGTGATCAACGGCGAAAGCCATCGCGTCACCCTGCGCACCGCCGAAGCCGACTTCGTTCCACCCGGCCATGCCGTCGAGCTGGCCTCGCGGCGCGGGCTCGCGCACGGCATGCGCGCGGAGCCGGTGGCGAAGGGCGTCATCCTGGTCAACGAGACCCCGGCGTCCGTCCAGCTCCGCGCCGGGGCCACCGACAACGAGGTGGCGTCGCGCGGGCGGGTCGCCCCCGGCAATCGCGGCTCCGCCGCCAACAAGATCAGGAAGCTTTAGTCTCACCGTGTCCGAACCCGCCCCCACCCGCCGCAATTTCCTCCACACGCTGGGCGCGACCGCGCTGGGCGGCGCCTGGCCCGTGCTCGCTTCGGCCGCGGAGGCGCCGGGGGCTTTCCCGCCCGATCCCGCGCGGCCGCTGGCGCCGGCGCGCGCCGACCTCGGCACCCTCTGGCCGGACGTGCAGCGGCTGGCGGAGGCGGGGACCTACTCGCACTCCTTCGCCAGCGGCCGCTTCGCCACGTTCGGCGAATTCCAATCGGCGGCCCGGGAGAAGCTGCTCGAGCTGCTGCTCTACCGCCCCGAACCGGTCGAGCCCCGGCCCGAGCTGGTCGAGCGGGTCGACTGCGGCACCTACCTGCGGGAGAAGGTGGTTTTCTCGACCTCCCCGCACCTGCGGGTGCCGGCGTATGTCTTCGTGCCCAAGGAGCGGCGCGGCCGCCTCCCGGCGATCGTCGACCTGCATTCGCACGGCGGAATGTTCCTGTTCGGCAAGGAGAAGGTCATCGATTTCGGGCGCAATCATCCCGCGATGACGCGGTATCACGAAGGCAATTACGGCGGACGCCCCACGGCGACGGCGCTCGTGCAGCGCGGGTACGTGGTGATCACGATCGACGCGCTCATGTTCGGCGAGCGCCGGGCGCTGACCGACGCGCAGATCCCCGCGGGCTGGGACCGGTCCCGCTATTCGGAGGAGGACGTGCGCACCCTGAACCAGGTGAACCGCACCCGCGAGGCGACGCTGGTCAAGGGCCTCACGCTGGCGGGCGCGACCTGGCCCGGGATCGTCTTCTGGGACGATCGCCGCACGGTGGACTATCTGGTCACGCGCCCGGAGGTGGACCCCGATCGCATCGGCTGCCAGGGCGTCTCGATGGGCGGGTACCGCGCGCTGTTCCTGAGCGCGCTCGAACCGCGGATCCGGGCGGGCTGCGTCGTGGGCTTCATGTCGACGGTGAAGCCGATGATCCGGGCGCACCTCGACACCCACTCGTGGGTGCACTTCCTCCCCGCGATCCACCGCCACCTCGACTGGCCCGACGTCGCCGCGCTGGCCGCGCCGCGCGCCCTGTTCGTGCAGCAGTGCGCGAAGGACGGACTCTTCCCCCTGGCCGGCATGCAGGAGTCGCTCGCGCAGATCGCCTCGCACTACCGCGGCGCCGGCGCGCCCGCGCAGTTCACGGGGAGGTTCTACGACGTGCCCCACCAGTACTCGGTGGCGATGCAGGACGACGCGTTCGCCTGGTTCGACCGGCACCTCCGCGGTTGAGACCCGCCGGCCGGCCCGCGGACCTTTTCTCCGGTCGGTTACTTCTTTGGCTGGGCAGGATCGGAAAAATCCCCAAGCGTCGGCGCGATCCGTGCTGGGACCAAGCCCGGCACCGAACACCGACCACACCTACACCATGCAACTCCCCCACTCACACCGTGGCGGCGAGGAATCGCCGTCCCGCCCCGGCCGAGCCCTCGCCCGTTCGTTCGCCCTGGTCTGCCTGCTCCTCTTCGGGACGGCGTTGAGCGCCGTCGCGCAGAGCGCGGCCGCCGGCCGCATCACCGGCCGCATCTTCAATCCCGCGACGCAGGAATACGTGCGCAACGCGGAGATCACCGTCGAGGGATCCAACGCGATCGCGTTCTCCGGCGACGACGGCTCGTACGTGCTGTCGGGCGTCCCGGCCGGGGATGTCACGTTGAACGTCACCTACACCGGTTACGAGCGCGTCTCGACCAAGCTCACCGTGCAATCCGGGCAGACCGCGGTGCGTGACTTCGAGCTGAAGGGCGCGACCTTCGCCCCCGGCGCGCGGCCCGGCTCCGAGGCGGTGCTGACGCTGGAGAAGTTCGTCGTCTCGAACGAGCGCGAGGGCAATGCCAAGGCGATCATGGAGCAGCGGGCGGCGCTGAACATGAAGAGCGTCGTGGCGTCGGACAACTTCGGCGACATCACCGGCGGCAACATCGGCGAGTTCATGAAGTACATGCCGGGCGTCGTGATGGACTATGTCGACGCCGATGCGCGCTCCGTCCGCATCAGCGGCCTCGACCCGAAGTACGCGGGCGTGAGCATCGACGGCATGCGCATGGCCAGCGCGGCGTCCGCGACCTTCGCGGGCGGCACGCGCGCCTTCGAGTTCGAGCAGGCCTCGATCACGAGCATCGAGTCGATCGAGCTGAACAAGACCCTCACCGCGAGCATGGACGCCGACGCGCCCGCCGGGAGCATGAACCTCCGCAGCAAGAATGCGTTCGACCGCAAGGGCCGCGAGGTGACGGCGCAGGTCAGCCTGACCGCCAGTCCCTACGAGATGACGACGCGGCGCACGCCGAGTCCGGGCGACGGCTACCACCGCAAGATCCGGCCGGGCTACGTCTTCACGTACGCCGATTCCTTCAAGGGCCGCTTCGGCGTGCAGCTGAGCCTCTCGCACAACAGCCTGTTCAACGAGCAGCTCGGGCTCACCCAGACGATCGACAACACCAACGCCGCCCGGGGACCGGTGATCAACGCGCTCGTGTTCCGCGACAACCCGAAGATCACCACCCGCGCGGCGTTCGGCCTGAACCTCGACCTGCGCGTGACGCCGCACCTCATCGCGTCGCTCCGCACCGCCGGCTCGCATTTCGACGACGACATCAACGCCCGCACGATGACGTTCCGTGCCAACACCGCGGACATCGATCCCAGCTCGACGCTGACCACGCTGCTCGCCCGGCCGACGGCCAACGTGAACACGCGCATGGAGTCGAACATCGGCCACAGCCACAAGTTCAACGACACGATCACCTACACGCCGAAGCTCGAGTACAAGCGCAACGACACCGTGGTGACGCTGAGCGGCGGGTATTCGCGCAGCCGCACGCACTATGAGGATTTCCGCAGCGGCTATATGACGGCGGGCCTGAACCGCATCACGCGCATGAGCTGGACCGCCACGCGCAGCAGCCCGACGTCGACCGACTGGCAGTTGCGCCAGCTCTCCGGCCGTTCGTGGCTCGACCTGGCCAACTACAATCGAGACGACGCCAACCCGAACAACATCGGCACGGCGGCGCGCAGCGGCCAGAGCCAGGTCTTCCTCGGCTACCTCGACGCGAAGCACACGTTCAACCTCGGCCTGCCCATCACGGTCCAGGCCGGCGCCAAGGTGCGGCAGACCACCTACGACCTGTCCCAGACCGGCACGCAGACCTGGACGTACGTCGGCGCCGCCCGGAACCAGCTCGATCCGAGCACGGTGATGATCCCGCACACGTTCCCGAGCCTCTTCAACCCGCAGCAGGGCGACAACATCGCGGCGATGAACATCCCGATCCCGAACACCTCGGCGATGTACGAGCTCTTCCAGCAGCGGCCGGAGTATTTCGTCGAGAACGAGTTCAACAACTTCCTCATCCGCAACACGAGCGTTCGCGCCGTGAAGGAGCAGATCGACGCCCGGTACGTGGAGTTCAACACCCGCTGGAAGGGCATCCGCGCCAACTTCGGCTTCCGGCAGGAGCGCACGCGCACGGTCGGACGCACCTTCGACCTGATCCCCGCGAACCTGGTGCGTGCCGCCGGCTACACGGCCAACACGATTCCTTTCACGGTGTACCAGTACCGGAATTTCGAACGGCGGAACAAGTACGGCGGCTACGACAACGACTTCCTCAGCGGCGGCATCAAGTTCTCCCTGCTGAAGAACCTCGTGCTGCAGTTCTCCGGCAACCAGTCGATCGGCCGGCCCGACTACAACAACCTCGCCGGCGCGATCAACGTGAACGACAACGCCCAGACGGTCACGATGCCGAATCCCGACCTGAAGCCGGAGACCTCGGACAAATACTTCCTCAGCGCCCAGTATTACATCGAGCCGGCCGGCACGCTGAGTTTCTCCACCTACGAGCTCCACGTGAAGAACATGGGCGTCTCGAACACCCAGATTTCCGCCGAGGAGGCCGGTTACGCCGACGATCCGGAGTACGTGGGCTACACGTTCCTCCGGCCCTCGAACCTCGACGGCACGCGCAAGATCAAGGGCGTCGAGCTCGAGTACAGCCAGCAACTGGTGTTCCTGCCGGGCTTCGCCCGCGGGTTCAGCGTGTTCGGCTCGATCTCGCGCGCGATTCCGGACGTGCGCCTGACCAACGTGGTGCCGAAGGCCGCCAACGGCGGCATCCGCTTCAGCAACCACAAGTTCAACCTGCAGCTCCGCTCCACCTGGTCCTCGGCGCGCGCCACCTCGATCGCGGCCACGCAGGTGCAGTGGCAGTACGAACGGATCATGTTCGATGTGAGCGGCGGCTTCAAATTCAACCAGACCTACGAGCTCACGCTCAGCGGCCGCAACATCCTGAACGCGCCGATCCGCGGCTACGTCAACGAGCCCGGCATCCTGCGCATCAACCAGAAGTACGGCGCCGTGTGGACGGTGGGCGTGCGCGGACGCTGGTAATGCGCGGCGACGCGACGTCGCATCGTTGATCCCAAACAGCGCCTCCGGTGAGGCGCTGTTTTCTTTCCGTCACGCGGCGGCACGCGGGACGCGCGTCGCCGCGCTGGCCCATCCGCTCCTGGCGTGGCCGTCCGCGGGCACGCGTCGCCGGCTCACTTGAGACCGGCCAGGTAGGCGACGACGTCCGCCGCCTCCTGCGGCGTGAGACCCTGCAACTGGCCCTCGGGCATCAGCGAGGTGTCCATCGTCTTTTCCGCCACGATGTCGGCCAGTCTCACCCTCGCGGACTGGCCGCCGGGAATCGACAGGACGAGTTCGTTCACTCCCCGCGCCCGGACAAATCCGAGCTGCGTGCCGCCGTCGCGCAGCTCGAGCAGCGTGGCGCGGTAGAGGGGGGCGATCGTGCGCGACGGCGCCAGCAGGCTGTCGAGGATGCGGGCGCGGTCCTGCT